>NZ_JBWKDT010000012.1:0-78020 GCF_056435785.1 Streptomyces sp. NPDC043870 | reverse complement strand
ACCACGCCCCCCTCCCCCCCCCCTTCCCCCCCCCCCCCCCCCCCCCCCCCCCCCCCCCCCCCCCCCCCCCCCCCCCCCCCCCTTCCCCCCCCCCCGCCGCCGTATTTCCGTGTCCGGATCCTTCCGTGCCAGGTCCGTGTCCGGATCCGTCCGTGCCCAGGTCCGTGTCCGGATCCGTGGCCGCCGTTCACGGCTCGAACTCGTAGCCCGGACCACGCACCGTCACCAGGTACCGCGGCGCACCCGGGTCCGGCTCGAACCCCATCCCGCGTGCGCCCCTCGCACTGCTCGGCCCCAGGGGGCCTCCCAGGCTTCGGGACGCTGTGCCGGACTCCGTCCGGCCGGCCGGGGCAGGGGCCGGTTTACGGCTCGAACTTGTAGCCCAGCCCACGCACCGTCACCAGGTACCGCGGCGCACCCGGGTCCGGCTCGATCTTGGCGCGGAGGCGCTTGACGTGGACGTCGAGGGTCTTGGTGTCGCCCACGTAGTCCGCGCCCCAGACGCGGTCGATCAGCTGCATGCGGGTCAGCACGCGGCCCGCGTTGCGCAGGAGCATCTCCAGCAGGTCGAACTCCTTGAGCGGGAGGTCGACCTTGCCGCCGGAGACGGTCACGACGTGGCGGTCGACGTCCATACGGACCGGGCCGGCCTCGAGCGCGGCCGGGGTGACCTCTTCCGGCTCGCCGCGGCGGCGCAGGACCGCGCGGATGCGGGCGACCAGCTCCCGCGAGGAGAAGGGCTTGGTCACGTAGTCGTCGGCTCCTATCTCCAGGCCGACGACCTTGTCGATCTCGCTGTCCTTCGCGGTCACCATGATGACCGGGACGTTGGACCGGCCGCGCAGCTGGCGGCAGACCTCGGTGCCGGGCAGTCCGGGCAGCATCAGGTCGAGCAGGACGAGGTCGGCTCCGTTGCGCTCGAACTCGTCGAGCCCCTCGGGCCCGGTGGTCGCGACGGCGACCTCGAAGCCCTCCTTGCGGAGCATGTAGGAAAGAGCGTCGCTGAAGGATTCCTCATCCTCGACGACAAGCACTCGGGTCACGGGAGGACCTCCGGGGCAGGCAGTGGTTCGCGTGTGGTGGTCCGAGGATCGGGACCGGGGTGGGCTTCGGGATCCGATTCGGGATCTGAATCTGAACCTGAACCTGAATCGGGATCGGGGTCGGGATGGGGGTGGGGGTCGGGATGGGAACGGGAATCGGGATCCGAGTCGTACGGTCCCTCGTCGGCGTCGTCGGCGACCTGGATGTGCGTACGGTCCCGAACGGAGCCGGCCTCCGGCAACCGCAGGGTGAAGGTGGAGCCCTGTCCCTCGGTGCTCCACACCGTGACCTCCCCGCCGTGCGAGGCGGCCACGTGCTTGACGATGGCCAGGCCCAGGCCCGTACCGCCGGTCGCCCGGGAGCGGGCCGGGTCGACGCGGTAGAAGCGCTCGAAGATGCGCTCGCGGTCCTTCTCGGAGATCCCGATTCCCTGGTCGGTGACGGCGATCTCGATCGCCTCACCGCCGGGCGCGGGGACGCGGCGCGCGGCTATACCGACGCGGGTGCGGGCCGGGGAGTAGTTGACGGCGTTCTCGACGAGATTGCCGAGGGCGGCGGCCAGCTGGCCGCGGTTGCCCCAGACGTGCAGGTCGGCGGTGCCGCCGGCGGCCATGGTGATCTGTTTGGTGGACGCGGTGTGCCGGGAGCGGTCGATGGCCTCGGCGACCAGTTCGTCCACCCGTACGGGCTCGGCGTCCTCCAGCGGGTCGTCGTTCTGCACCCGGGAGAGGTCGATGAGCTCCTGTACGAGGTTGGTGAGCCGGGTCGCCTCGATCTGCATACGGCCGGCGAAGCGGGTGACCGCCTCGGGGTCGTCCGAGGCGTCCATGACCGCCTCGGAGAGCAGGGAGAGCGCGCCGACGGGTGTCTTGAGCTCATGGCTGACGTTGGCGACGAAGTCGCGCCGTACCGCTTCGATACGGCGGGCTTCGGTGAGGTCCTCGACGAGGAGCAGCACGAGCCGGGAGCCGAGCGGGGCGACCCGGGCCGAGACGGCGAGGGCTTCGCCCCGGCCGGTGCCGCGGCGGGGCAGGTCGAGCTCGACCTGCCGTATCTCACCGTCGCGCCGGGTTTCGCGGGCCATGTGCAGCATCGGCTCGACCGCCAGCTTCCCACCCCTGACCAGGCCGAGCGCATACGCGGCGGAGCTGGCCTTGACCACGGAGTCGCTCTCGTCGAGAACGACCGCGGAAGAGCGGAGCACGGACAGCACGGTGTCGACGCCGGGCGGAAGCACGGCGTCCGTGTGCAGAGATGTGCGGGTGGGCCTGGCTTGGTCGCGCTCGCTCCAGCGGAATGCCAGCATGGCGATCACGCCGGTGCATGCCCCGGCGATCGCAGCCAATGCGGCGACCGCCGCGTTCACGTCCATGCATCCAGGTTATGCGTGCTCGTGGACGCTCTCCCAGCCATCCGGGTGGCAGCTCGAACAGTCGTCGCCCAGAGTTCACCGAGGGGAAAGTGACGGTTCACTTGGGAGGGAGGATCCGGACGCGTTACGGACCGAACGTGGGAGCGTGGGGGTCTCAGCCCCACCCGGACCCCCGAAGGCTTCAAGAGAGGGACACCCCATGCGGGACGCGTACCACGAGGAACTGGACTCTATCGGCGAGGGCCTGGTCGAGATGGCCCGGCTGGTCGGGTCGGCGATCGGGCGCGCCACGACGGCCATGCTCGACGCCGATCTGAAGCTTGCCGAAAGCGTGATCGCCGCCGACCAGAAGGTCGACGACCTGCAGCACGACCTGGAGGCCAGGGCGATAGCCCTGCTGGCCCGCCAGCAGCCGGTCGCGACGGACCTGCGGATCGTGGTGACCTCGCTGCGGATGAGCGCGGACCTGGAGCGCTCCGGCGACCTGGCCCAGCACGTGGCCAAGCTGGCCCGGCTGCGCTTCCCGAACACGGCGGTTCCGCAGGATCTGCACGCCACGATCCTGGAGATGGGCCAGCTCGCGCAGCGCCTGATGGCGAAGGCGGCCGAGGTCATCATCACCAAGGACGTCGATCTGGCCCTCCAGCTGGAGACGGACGACGACGAGATGGACCTGCTGCACCGCACCCTCTTCACGCACCTGATCGACGAGCGCTGGAAGCACGGCATCGAGACGGCGGTCGACGTCACCCTGCTCGGTCGCTACTACGAGCGGTACGCCGACCACGCGGTCGCGGTGGCCAAGCGCGTGGTCTACCTGGTGACGGGCGAGCACGCGGACGAGCTCCAGGCGGACACGCAGGTCGAGGGCGCGTAAGGCGCGGCCGGGGAGCCTGACCTCCGTGCGCCGTTGATGCGCCGGGCGGAGTGGGCATGCAATGGGGAGAGGCGACACAGGTACGCCTTTGAGGAGGATCCCATGGCCGACTCCCCCACGACCGACCCGCGGCAGGAAGCACCTGTCGAAGTGCCGGTCCCGCCCCTCCGCCTTCCACTGCTGGGCGCCTGCGGCTGCGGCTCGGGCTGCGGCTGCGGCTGCCAGTCGGGCGCGCCGTGCCAGTGCGGTGGCTAGCCATACGGAGCGGAAGGGCCCCGTCCAGCGATGGGCGGGGCCCTTCCGCTTGTCACCGGCGGTTTTCAATCGGCACGCCTTTCATCGGCACGCCTGTTCATCGGCGCGCTGATGGCATGGCTGCGGTGATCGGGACTACCTCAGCGCGACAAAGATGACCACCACATCGTTGAAATCGTCGAAATGCCTGTGGTCGAAGTTCCTGTGGTGGAAGAAGTTGTCGCGGTCGTGATGGTCGCAACGGTCCCAGCCCCGCCAGTCGGAGCAGCCGTAATCGGCCCTGCCGTCGCTCGAGGCGAAAGCCCCGGTGGTCGGCATGACGCCAAGCGCGAGCCCTGCGGCCCCTGCCGCGAGTGCGGCAACGATCCTGCGGCGCATTCCCATGCACCTCCGAGCACTTATCGCCAAATCGGACTTATAACCTATTTCAACTTTCCTCCCTTTCTCGGTGCGCTGTCAAAGGAAAAGTTCAGCCGGGATTCGGCGGCGTCGACAGGCCGTCGGCAGCGGAAAGAGCTCGAAGGCGGCCCGTCGGCGGCAAAGCCGGCACACGACGGCGAAAAGCCCCCTGCCCGCGGAGAAACCGCAGGCAGGGGGCTTGATCGCGGATAGCGCTGGGCTACTTCTTCTTGCCCTGGTTCTTGACCGCCTCGATCGCCGCCGCCGCGGCCTCGGGGTCGAGGTAGGTGCCGCCGGGCTTGACGGGCTTGAAGTCGGCGTCGAGCTCGTAGAAGAGCGGGATGCCGGTCGGGATGTTCAGGCCCGTGATGTCGGCGTCGGAGATGCCGTCGAGGTGCTTGACCAGGCCGCGGAGCGAGTTTCCGTGGGCGGCGACCAGGACCGTGCGGCCGGCCAGCAGGTCCGGGACGATGCCGTCGTACCAGTACGGCAGCATGCGCTCGACGACGTCCTTGAGGCACTCGGTGCGCGGGCGCAGCTCGCTCGGGATCGTCGCGTAGCGCGGGTCGTCGCTCTGCGAGAACTCCGTGCCGTCGGCGAGGACCGGCGGCGGGGTGTCGTACGAGCGGCGCCACAGCATGAACTGCTCCTCGCCGAACTCGGCGAGGGTCTGGGCCTTGTCCTTGCCCTGCAGCGCGCCGTAGTGGCGCTCGTTCAGCCGCCAGGAGCGGTGGACCGGGATCCAGTGGCGGTCCGCGGCCTCCAGCGCGAGCTGGGCGGTGCGGATGGCGCGCTTCTGCAGCGAGGTGTGCAGCACGTCGGGGAGCAGGCCGGCGTCCTTGAGCAGCTCACCGCCGCGGACTGCCTCCTTCTCGCCCTTCTCGGTGAGGTTGACGTCCACCCAGCCGGTGAACAGGTTCTTCGCGTTCCAGTCGCTCTCGCCGTGGCGGAGGAGGATCAGCTTGTATGTCGCGTCGGCCATGGGCCTGAGCCTAATCGACGCCCGACACGGCCGACGATTGACGTCCGCCGTGAATTCAGTGGCGCGGCAGAGCACCACACTTGTAAGTTGCTGATCAGCTCAGCACCACTTACAACCCGGGGGGATGCACGTATGTCCGTAGCCACGCTCAGACGGGCCGCCAAGGAGAGCGTCTCAGGTCTCCCCCGGGAGTTCTGGTGGCTGTGGGCCAGCACCCTGGTCAACCGGCTGGGCGGCTTCGTCGCCACGTTCATGGCCCTGTACCTCACCCTGGAGCGGGGTTACTCGGCCTCGTTCGCAGGGCTCGTCGCCGCCCTGCACGGCCTCGGCGGTGTCGTCTCCTCGCTCGGCGCCGGGGTGCTGGCCGACCGGCTCGGGCGGCGGCCCACGCTGCTGATCGCACAGACCTCGACGGCCCTGTCCGTGGCGCTGCTCGGCTTTATGGAGCATCCGGTGGCGATCGCGGCCGTCGCGGGCCTCGTCGGCATGGCCAGCAACGCCTCCCGGCCCGCGGTACAGGCGATGATGGCGGACATCGTCCGCCCCGAGGACCGGGTACGGGCCTTCTCCCTCAACTACTGGGCGATCAACCTCGGCTTCGCGATCTCCTCCGCGGGCGCCGGCCTGATCGCCGAGTACAGCTATCTCGCCGGCTTCCTCGGCGAGGCCGCCCTCACCCTGGTCTGTGCGGTCCTCATCTTCGTCAAGCTGCCGGAGTCCCGGCCCGAGCGGAGCGCCACGGAGGGGAGGAGCGAGCCGGACATCGGTCTCGGCACCGTCCTGCGGGACGGCCGCTACATGGGCGTCGTCGGTCTCTCCTTCCTGATCTCGCTCGTCTTCATGCAGGGCTGGGTCGGCCTGCCCGTGGCGATGGGCCTGGACGGCTGGTCCCCCTCGGACTACGGGTTCGTCGTCGCCGTCAACGGCGTGATGATCGTCGCCCTGCAGATCCCGGTGACCCGCTTCATCGAGCACCGCGACCCGCAGCGGCTGCTCGTCGTCTCCGCGCTGCTGGCCGGATACGGCTTCGGGCTCACGGCCTTCGCCGGGTCGATCGCTGTCTACGCGGTGACGGTGTGCGTCTGGACGCTGGCCGAGATCGTCAACTCCCCCACCCAGATGGGCCTGGTGGTCCGGCTGTCCCCGGTGCACGGCCGCGGCCGCTACCAGGGCGTCTACACCCTGTCCTGGTCGGTCGCCGCGCTGATCGCTCCGCTGATGGCCGGTTACGTCATCGACCGCTTCGGCGCCGAGTGGCTGTGGGGCTCGTGCGCTGCGCTCGGCACGGTGGCGGCGCTGGGGTACTGGCTGCTGATGCGCGGGCTGCCGGAGACGGATCCGCAGGAGATGGCGGAGAAGGCGGTCCCCGGGCCGGCAGAGGACGACGTCCCGGCTGTCGCCGCCCCGGCCGGGGCCCCCGGAAAGGCCGACGCCTAGGGCCGGTCCGGGGCCGGCGGCCGGCGGCCGGCGGCGAGCGGCGGGCGGCGGGCGGCTCAGCGGTCGAGCTCGCGCTGCGCCTCGTACAGATTCCGCGGCCGTACGGCTCCGGGCGAACCGTACGCCTCGATCCGGGAGTTGAGCTCCCCGGTGAAGTCCGGTACGTCGGTCTGGTCGAACTCCCGCACGGCGGAGATGCCGACGGTCGCGCTGTAGGGGGCGATTGCGTCGATCCGCACGAGACCGGCGCGCTCGTTCGTCACCGTGACGTTCCAGTGCGTGAAGCGCGCCCCGTACAGGGGTCCGGCGCTCGCGTCGCCGCCGTGGCGCCCGTTGTTGTCGACGGTGATGTCGGTGCGTACGTTCGCGAAGGGCATCCCTCGGTGGGTGTCGAAGGTCCCCATCTCCATCACGCCCCGGGACCAGACGTTGTAGCTGGACAGGCCCTCGACGTTGATGCCGTGCAGCTGGGTGCCGGCCGGGGCGGGCACGGTGCGCTGCTCGATGACGAAGTCCTCGACGAGGTTGTCGTGCGCGCCTTCGCGGCAGAAGTACGGATGGTGCGAGCCGCGGCCCGCGACGCGGGTGCGCCGCAGCGTACAGGCGGAGGCGGCGACGAGCCCGAAGCCGTTGTCGACGTGGCGGACGGTGATGTCGTCGGCCCAGCAGTCGTACGCGCACTGGAAGGTGACACCGTTGTAGCCCTTGTCGAGGAGATGCGGCGACTGCGGCGTCTCGACCGCCTCCAGCGTCAGCCCCTCGACACCGGAGCCGGTCAGCGCTTCCACGTGCGTGGTGATGCGCGGGTCCCATTCGGGGCGTACATCGAGAGGCAGCGGCCGCTCGAAGGTGACCTTCCGGCCGTGGACGGCGGTGATGCGTACGGGCCATTCGTAGGGGACGTACGACGTCAGCTTGGTCTTGTCGTCCCAGTAGTACGCCTCGGGTCCGGCGCCGCCGCCCGCCATGTGCTCCAGCAGGGTGTGCCCGGCGTCGTCGGCGAGCCGCAGCAGCACGAGCTGACCGCGCCGGAGGGCCGATGCGTCGTCGACGGTGACGCGGTGGTCACCGCGTCGGGCGGCCCGGACGGTGGTCAGGGTGCTCCATTCGTCGCGCTTGTTGCCGGTCCAGCCCTCGAAGGGCCAGGCCTTGGCCTTGATGGCGGCGGTCAGTGAGTCGTAACGACCCTGCGGGCAGAGCCAGATGAGGCCGCCCGCCCAGGACCAGCTGGACTTGTCACCGCCGTAGCGGCTGCCGTACTGGCCGATGAGTTCGGTGAGATTCTTCGTCGCGACGAGCTTGGTGCGGCCGCTGCCGGCGCCGCGCAGGACGACGTTGCTGTGGCCGATCCGGATGACGTCGTCGATCCGGTACGTGCCGGGCGGGATGACGACCGTGCCGCCGCCGCGTTCACCGGCAGCGGCGACGGCACGGTTGATCGCGGGGGCAGCGTCCTCGGAGCCGTCGGCCTTCGCCCCGTGGTGCAGGACGTTCGCCACGACGGGCCGCCGTGGGAAGTGCGCCGATCCGCCGCGCTGTCCCGCCCTGCCGACGTACGGGATCTGGGGGTGGGTGTACGGAGACAGGGCGAACTCCCGCCAGAGCGTTGCCGTCTCCTGGGCCTCGGGAGTCGCGGCGTTCGCCGGACCGCCGGACACGGCGACCGCCGCCACGGCTATCGCACCGCCGAGCAGGCTCCGTCTGGTCAGCTGATCCATGAGCCCCGCCTTCCATGTATATGAACGTCGTTCATGTCTACGTCGGCGGTGAGCATGGCACGACCGGGAAGGGCAGGGAAGGGGGCGCGCAGAAGGTGTGCCGAAGGTGGCCGGCTGCGGCTACTTCGCAGGCCGCTGAGTCAGATGAGTGAACGCGTCGAGATTACGAGTGGACTCGCCGCGCGCCACCCGCCACGCGTACTCCTTGCGGATCGCGCTCGCGAAGCCCAGCTCCAGCAGGGAGTTGAAGCCGCCGTCCGCCGCCTCGAGGACCGTGCCCAGCAGCCGGTCCAGCTCGTCCGGGTCGACGACCGCGAGCGGCAGCCTGCCGACGAGATAGATGTCGCCGAGCGGGTCGACCGCGTAACTCACGCCGTACAGCTTGAGATTGCGCTCCAGCAGCCAGCGGTGGACGCCCGCCTCGTTCTCATCCGGGTGGCGGATGACGAAGGCGTTGAGGGAGAGGGAGTGCTGACCGACGATCAGCGAGCAGGTCGTCGACAGCTTGCGGGTGCCGGGGAGCTTGATGACGTACGAGCCCGGCGCGGGACTCTCCCACTCCAGTTCGGCGTCCTTGAGGTACGCCTCGATGATCTGCCGCACGTCAGCCATGGTGGGAGCGTACGCGACGGCGGTGTGAGTGCATCGCCGCCGTGTAGACCTCGGCGGTGGCCGAGGCGGCCCTGGCCCAGCCGAAGGAGCGGGCGTGCGCGGCCGCGGCCGCGCCCATCCGGCTCGTCAGACGCGGGTCGTCGACGAAGCGGCGCAGCGCGCGGGCGTAGTCGGCAGGATCGTGTCCGGGCACCAGGAAGCCTGTGGAGCCGTCCCGTACGGCCACCGGCAGCCCGCCGACGGAGGCCGCGACGACGGGGGTGCCGGTCGCCTGCGCCTCTATGGCGACCAGACCGAAGGACTCGCTGTACGAGGGCATGACCAGCACGGACGCGGCCCGGAACCAGTCCGCGAGCCGGTCCTGGGCGACGGGCGGCCGGAAGCACACGACATCGGCGATGCCGAGCCGGGCCGCCAGCTTCTGCAGGCCCTCCGGCTTGGCGAGGCCGCTGCCGCTCGGCCCGCCGACGACGGGCACGACCATGCGGTGGCGCAGGGACGGGTCCTGTTCCAGCAGCAGGGCGACCGCGCGCAGCAGCACGTCGGGGGCCTTCAGCGGCTGGATACGGCCGGCGAAGAGCGGGATCACGGCGTCCTGCGGGAGGCCGAGGCGGGCGCGGGCGGCGGACCGGCCGTCCGCGACCCGGAAGCGGTCCAGGTTCACACCGGGATGGACGACGGCGACCTTGGCGGGGTCGGCGTCGTAGTGGCGGATCAGCTCGCCGGCCTCCTCCGCGGTGTTGGCGATCAGCCGGTCGGCGGCGTCGACGATCTGGGTCTCGCCGATCACGCGGGCCGCGGGCTCGGGGGTGTCGCCGTCCGCGAGCGCCGCGTTCTTGACCTTGGCCATGGTGTGCATGGCGTGGACGAGGGGGACGCCCCAGCGCTCGGCCGCGAGCCAGCCGACGTGGCCGGAGAGCCAGTAGTGGGAGTGGACCAGGTCGTAGTGGCCCGGCCGGTGGCCCGCCCAGGCCTGCATCACGCCGTGCGTGAAGGCGCACAGCTGGGCCGGCAGCTCCTCCTTGGCCAGGCCCTCGTACGGACCTGCGTCGATGTGCCGTACCAGCACGCCGGGCGCGAGCTCGACGACCGGGGGCAGCCCGCCCTCGGTCGACCGGGTGAAGATCTCGACCTCGACGCCGATGGTGGCCAGCCGCTTGGCCAGCTCCACGATGTAGACGTTCATACCGCCCGCGTCGCCGGTGCCCGGCTGGTGCAGGGGCGAGGTGTGCACGCTGAGCATGGCGATACGGCGCGGCTTGCGGTGCTGGCCGGGCAGCCGCAGCCGGGGCGGCGACGCCAGGGTGCCGGCGAGCCGGGACACGTACTGACTCACGTGGACGGTCCTCTCCGCTCGGGTGCGCGGACATGGCCCCAAGGGCATGCCGAAAGGGAGAGCACGTACTGCCCTCCAAGGCCCGTCAACAGTGGAAACCTCTCTTTCATTTCCCCCTTTGCCGAATCATTGCCAAGGCCTCACGGCGTGTCACAGCCGCCCCGGTCCGCCCCTTACCCTCGGTTGCATGCCCCCGCGCTCCGTCCCGCCCCCGTCCCGCCCTGTGGGCGCGGTGACCCGCGGCACCACCAATCCGAACCGGCTGCGCCGTATGGACCGCTGGATCGCCGCCGTGCACGGCCCGGCGCTGCGCCGCTCGGCCGCCGCCCCGGTCGCGGTCGATCTCGGGTACGGGGCGGCCCCCTGGACCGCCGTGGAGCTGCTGCAGCGGCTGCGGGCCGCCGAGCCCCGCACCCGGGTCGTCGGCATCGAGATCGAGCCGGCGCGGGTCGAGGCGGCCAAGCCGTACGAGCGCGAACAGCTGCGGTTCCTGCACGGCGGCTTCGAGGTCCCGCTGCCGGACTCCGACGGGCGCCCGCTGATCATCAGGGCGGCGAATGTGCTGCGGCAGTACGACGAGGACCAGGTGGCCGCGGTCTGGGAGCGGCTGTGTGCCCGCCTCGCGCCCGGCGGGCTGCTGGTCGAGGGGACGTGCGACGAGATCGGGCGGCGGCACGTGTGGGTGGCGCTGGGCCCCGAGGGGCCCAGGACCGTCACCTTCGCCACCCGGCTCGGCTCGCTGGAGCGGCCTTCGGACCTCGCCGAGCGGCTGCCCAAGGCGCTCATCCACCGCAATGTGCCGGGCGAGCCGGTGCACGCGTTCCTGCGGGACTTCGACCGGGCGTGGGCCGCCGCTGCTCCGTATGCCTCACTCGGCGCACGGCAGCGCTGGATCAGGGCCGTACGGGAGTTGTCCGCCGACTGGCCGCTGACGGGCACCGGGACGGATGGTCTGCGGCGGTGGCGGCAGGGCGAAGTCACGGTGAACTGGTCGGCCCTGGCGCCCAATTCGGGCTGAACAGACAGCGAAGGGGCGGCGGGGGGAACGCGGCCCGGGGTTTGTTCGTCTGTGACGGGTGAGAGTGATCGTCACCGTGAACCATCCGACTGGCTCTGTCTCTTTGGCGCGGGTCGTGGCACCATCACGTCGGCAAACGTAAGTTACTGACGGTAAATCATATGTGAGCATTGTCAGGCCTTGTCCGGAGGGGGACTTGTGAACCGACGCCGCTGTGCCGCCGCCGCGATCACCGTGGTCTGCGCCGTGACGCTGCTGGTGCCGCCGGCCCAGGCTTTCGCCGCACCCGCGCCGCCCGGGCCTCCGAAGAAGAGCCTCGAAGAGGTACGCACGGAGCTCGACGGCCTCTACCGCAAGGCGGCGTCCGCCACCGACGCGTACAACCTCGCGGAGGAGCAGGCCGACAAACAGTCGGCGCAGATCGTGAAGCTGGCCCAGGAGATAGTGAAGGGCCAGGCCAGGATCGACGACCTCAAGGACCGCGCCGGCGCGACCGCCCGCGCCCAGTACCGGGGCGGCGGCCTGCCGCCCGAGGCGCAACTCGTCCTCACCGACGACCCGCAGCTCTTCCTCGACGGCGCCGGCCGCCTCAAGGCGGGCCAGAAGGCGACCAAGGACCTCCTCGGGGAACTGACGCGGACGCAGGCCAACTTGGCCGCGTACAGCAGGGAGGCCAGCGCCCACTGGGCGAAGCTGGAGGCCAACCGGGTCAAGCAGGAGAAGGCCAAGAAGGAGATCAACAAGCAGATCGCCGCGGCGAAGAGGATAGAGGCACAGCTGCAGAAGGAGGAGCTGGCCCGGCTGCTGAAGCTGGAGCAGGAGGCCGCGTACAAGGCGCAGACGGCCTGGCTCGGATCCGGCGTCCTCAAGGAGATCAACGGCCGCGCCAGCGAGCAGGGCAAGGCCGCGGTCGAGTTCGCGACGAAGCAGATCGGCAAGCCGTACGTGTGGGGCGCGGAGGGGCCGGGTTCGTACGACTGCTCCGGGCTGACCTCGCAGGCGTGGGCGGCGGCGGGTCGCGGCATCCCGCGCACCTCGCAGGAGCAGTGGCGGCTGCTGCCGCGCATCGACATCAAGGACATGCGGCCGGGCGACCTGATCATCTACCACTCCGACGCGAGCCACGTGGGGATGTACGTGGGCGACGGGGCGATCGTGCACGCGCCGCGACCGGGACGGAACGTGACGCTCGCGGGCGCCGGGTCGATGGCGATCCTGGGGGTCGTCCGCCCGGACAAGTGAGTGAAACCACATCAAAACGGGCGGAGTGAGCCGGGTCACGCGGGAGTTGCGTGACCCGGCTCACCCGTGGTGCGTGACGTTCGTCATCACCGGGAGGGCAACTACCTCCCGATGCGCGGCATATGCCATCGACTCTTCCCGAACCGCCATTCCCCCACACCCCCGGCTACCGCTATGGTCCCCGTCTGGCGGGACGTCGATCGTCGTCACGCCCGCGCCCTCGGGGGGAGGGAAGGAACCGAAACGATGCCCGTACCCGTTCCGCGCCAGCGGACCGGCTCACCAGTCGCCGTAGGCACATCCGCCCCAGGACCCGCCGCAACAGGAACCGCCGACGCAGGACCCGTCACGGAAACCGCGTCCGGTGGCGACCTCACCCTCACCCTCCTCGTCATCGAGGACGACCCGGCGGGCACCTTCACCGTCCCCGAGCTGCTCGACGCGGCCGGCACCCGTGTGCGCATCCGCACCGCCCGCAACCTCACCGAGGCGGAGCGGCTCCTCACGGACGACGTCCACTGCATCCTCGTCGACCTCGCGCTGCCCGGGCCCGCCCGTGGCCGCGAGAGCGGCGACGCGCTCGCCGTGCTGCGGCACGTCCTGCGTCTGGCGCCGCGCCACGCCGTGCTGGCGCTGACCACGAACGCGGACGCCGAGCGCGCGGCGGAAGCGGTCCGGGTGGGGGCACAGGACTTCCTGCTCCGCGACGAGCTGGACGGGCGGCTGCTGACCCGCGCCATCCGGTACGCCGTCGAGCGCAAACGCGCCGACAGCACCCAGGTGAAGCTGACCGAGTCCCGGCTGCGGGCGCAGGAGAACGCCCGGCTGGAGCGCGGCCTGCTGCCCACTCCCCTGCTCCAGGGCTCCGATCTGCGGTTCGCGGCCCGCTACCGTCCGGGACGCTCGCGCGCGCTGCTCGGCGGCGACTTCTACGACACGGTCCGCACGCCGGACGGCACGGTCCACGCGATGATCGGCGACGTCTGCGGCCACGGGCCGGACGAGGCGGCGCTCGGCGTGGAACTGCGGATCGCGTGGCGGGCACTGACCTTCGCCGGGCTGTGCGGTGACGAGCTGCTCTCCACTCTCCAGCAGGTGCTGGAGCACGAGCGGGAGAGCGAGGAGATCTTCGCGACCCTCTGCACCGTCGACATCGCGCCCGACGGGCGGCGTGCGGGCCTGTGCCTGGCCGGCCACCCGTCCCCGCTGATCGTCCGCAAGGGCAGGCCCGCGCAGCTGCTGCCGTACGAGAACGGCGGCCCGGCGCTGGGCCTGCTCCCGAGGGCCCGCTGGCCGCGCCGCCAGGTCGAGCTGGGCCCCGCGTGGAGCCTGATGATGTACACGGACGGGCTCATCGAGGGCCGCACGTCGCCGGGCGGGGACCGGCTGGGCCAGGACGGCATGGTCGACATGGTCAACCGCCAGCTGACGGCGGGGCTGGGCGGTGAGGCGCTGCTGGAGGCCGCGGTGGCAGAGGTGCGTGAGATGAACGGCGGCGACCTGACGGACGACGTGGCGGTGCTGCTGCTGGACCGGGTGCGGGGCTGAGGCCTGTCTGAGGCAGGACTCGCGGGGGCGAGGCGGGCCCGAGGCAGGACGGACAGGGCCGAGGCGGGCCTGAGGCAGGACGGCAGGGCAGAGGCAAGGGCGGGCAGGGCTGAGGCCTGCCTGAGGCAGGACTGCCGGGGGCGAGGCCCGTGGGCCGGGTTCTGCCTGGGCTTCGGCAGGCGCAACCGGGCCCTTACCGGGTCCTACCAGGTACTACCAGGCCTTACGGAGCCTTACCGGCCGCCGTTGTAGGGCCCGTACGGCCCGTCGCTGCTGGAGCCACCGCGCCGGCCGCCTCCGCCCGAGACCTGCTGGAGCGCGGGGCGCACGTCGACCATGAAGACGATCGTGGCGATCAGCCCGGCGATCTGCAGGAACAGCATCGGCACCAACAGGTTCACGGCGACCGTGATGCCCAGGATGACCAGCCAGAACATCTTCGTCTGCTTGTCTGCCGCCCGGTAGGCGTCCTCACGAGCGAAGGCCGCGAAGCCCAGCGCCACCACGGCCAGAACGAGCATGGCCAGGTTGAGCAACCAGAGAATCGTGCCGAATCCTGCGAGCAACATGCTGAGCACCGCCTAGTGAGTTGAAGCGCCTCACGACCAAGGTACGGCCAGGACATGGCCAACGTACCCGGACAACGGGCCGGGAACCTTGAAGGTGCCCGGCCCGTGGAGCGGGCCCGTGCGGTGGGCCCGTGGGGTCTGATCGCCTGCTTCCCGGCGTGCGGGAAGCCTGCCGGCTACTTCCCGGTCTGCGGGGAGGTGGCCTTCTTCGCCGCGGGCTTACGGGCGGCGGGCTTACGAGCGGCCGGCGGGGCAGGCTTCGTGTCCTCGGCCTTCGCCTCCGCCTTGGCCTGGGGCGCGTCCGCGGCCTTCGGCTCGTCCGCCTTGGGCTCGACGGCGACCGCGATCTCCGCGATCTCCTCGGCGGCCTCGCCGCGCCACGCCTTCACGGTCTGCTCACCGTGCTCGGCGACCTTCTCGTACGTCTCACGGGCCCTGACCGCGTACTCGGCAGCCACGCCCACGCCACGCAGCGCCAGGTCCTGAGCGGTCTCGCCCAGCTTCTTCAGGTCGGTGTCGATGTTCCCGAGCACCTCGGTGACCTTGGCCTGCACGGTGGCCTGGGCCTCCTTGGCCTGCGCGGTCACCTTCGCCTGCACCGCCTTCGGGTCGGTCTCCCGCACGGCCTCGAACCGCGCGGGCGCCTCGGCCCGCAGCTGCTCGATCAGCCCGGGCACCTTCTTGGCCTGCTGGACGGCGAGGTCGGCCGTACCGGCCGCGAAGTAGAGGGGAGTCGGGTCGGTGAGGGTCTTACGCAGGTCATCGGTGATGGCCATGACTGTGGTCCTCCCGGATCGCAGATGTCTCAGTTCAGTCTTCGGGTGTTGAGGGTTGGTCGGCACCACGTCCTGCGGCCGTGCGGGGGCCGTCCTCGGCGGTGTCCTTATCCGTATCGGCGTCGAAGCCGTTCTCCTTGCGGAACGAGTCGTAGATCTGCAGAAGCACTTGCTTCTGCCGCTCATTCATCGAGGGATCGGCCAGGATGACGGCCCGCGTCTCCAGCTCGTCCCGCTCCCGCTCGTCCAGAATCCCGGCCCGTACGTAGAGCGTCTCGGCCGAGATCCGCAGCGCCTTGGCGACCTGCTGCAACACCTCCGCGCTCGGCTTGCGCAGCCCGCGCTCGATCTGGCTCAGGTACGGATTGGACACCCCGGCGGCGTCGGCGAGCTGCCGCAACGAGAGCTGCGCGTTGCGCCGCTGCTCGCGGAGGTACTCACCGAGATTGCCGACGTTGAGGGATGCCATGCTCCGATGGTGCAGCACCTCCGCTAACTATTGCAAGCATGCGCTTGCAAAAGTGCGCTCCATCACTCGGGCGGCGGCACTCCGACGTTCGTCCGGGACCGGCGGTGCTCTGTCCACCCAACCGAGTCGTTCGGGTGGAAAACCACGGGGCACACCCGCAGCATGGAGGATCATGAAACATGCGACCGGATGACTGGCACCTCACCGAAGACGTCGACGACTTCCTCGCCCGAGCCGGAGACTTCCTGCGCTCGCGGCCCGACCTGCACGTCATGCCGCTGACGTGGACCGCGAGACTCCGAGCACGTGGGGCGGCCGCGTTCGGCACCGAAGCCCCCGTCTTCGGCGTGCTGGAGCGAGCGGGCGAGATCCACGCCACCTTCCACCGCCTCCCGCCCCGCGCTTTGTGCCCCACCCCGCTCACGCCCGAGCAGGCCGACACCCTTGCCGCCCGCCTGGCCGCCCTCGGACACTCCCTTCCCTCCGTCAGCGCGGACCACAGCACCGCCACCGCTTTCGCCGAGGCCTGGCAGCGGCACACCGGCGCGACGCCGAGAATCCGCGACACGCGGCTCCGTCTGTACCGCCTCGACACCCTCACCCCACCGGAGCCGATGCCGGCGGGCCGCGGCCGCCTCCTGGGCGAGCAGGACCTTGAGCAAGTCATGTTCTGGTGCGGCGAGTTCGCCAAGGCCGTCGGGGAAGTCGTCTCCATAGACGCCGACACGTGGGCCGACACCCGCTTCGCCGACAAGCGCTACACGTTCTGGGAGACCCCGGACGGCACTCCCGTCTCCATCGCGGGCATGAACCCGATGATCGGCGGCCAGATCCAGGTGGACATCGTCTACACCCCGGCCCACCTGCGCGGTCACGGCTACGCGGGCGCCGTGACGGCGGAGGTGAGCCGGGCCGCGCTGGCCGCGGGCGCGAGGGAGGTCGTGCTGTTCGCGGACCTGTCCAACCCCACCAGCAACGCCCTCTACCAGCGCCTCGGCTATCGCAGGCTCACCGACTGGGCCGCGTACGACTTCTCGTGCGCCGCACCGGAAGTCGGCTGAGAGCCAGCGAACTCGCGGGCGCAGGACACCAGCAGCAGAACCACACGATCGGTTGACGGACCTGCCGGCCTCGACGGCGCAGCCCGGACAGAACTTCGCCTGCTTGACTCCGGGCGATGTCAGACGCGTGAGCGAGGATCTCGGCCATGACTGCGACTGCTGCCGACTACGTCTGGTTCGAAGAGCTCTGCCCGGACCTCGCTGAGGCCTATTGCTTCACGCTGGTGCACAGCCTGCCCCCCCCGCAGACGTACTCGCCCGCCTCGGAGGGCGGGCCGGCGGCAGCGCGGAGCTGAGGTGAGGTGAGGTGAGCGCGTGACGAGTCGGGCCACTGCGGCATAGTGCGCCCCGCACATCCGTCGGCGCATTCCCTTTCTCCAGGCCGGGAATCGACGTTGCCACGGCGCCCAGCCCGGTATTAGGTTGTGATCGTGACTGCCGGGTCGGCCATGGGCCACGAACGAGTAGGGCACCCGGCCTCGGAGTGATTTCGAGGCGGGCGAGAGGCCCGCCTTTCTGCTTTCCGCGCCATCTGCGCGCTTTTCACGCTCATCGCGCTCATCGCGCCACTCTCCGCGTGACACCCGCCATGCGTGCGACGAGTTCCAATACGCGCCACCCGCGCCGTGCGGCGTGCGTGCCGTGCGTGCGTGCGTGCCACCTCTTTCTCGCGCTCGACCGCGCCTGACCGCGATTCGCCGTGCCCCACGGCGCATCGATCACCGCCAATTCCGCGAGCGCGCCTCAACCCGCCCCCACCCGGCGGTGATTCGCCATGCCCGCAAACAGAGAAGAAAGCAGAGAATGCCGAACGATTTCAATCAGCAGGTCATCAATGAGTTCCGCGCCAACGGCGGACGCGTCGGCGGCTATTTCGAAGGAGCCCGGCTGCTCCTCCTCACCACCACCGGGGTGCGGTCCGGCGCCCCGCACACCACCCCCGTCGGATACCTCCCCGACGGTGGTGAACGAGTCCTCGTCATCGCCTCCGCCGGCGGCGCACCGAAGAATCCGGACTGGTTCCGGAACCTGCTGGCCCATCCCCGTCTCACCGTCGAGGACGGCGTCTTCACCTACGAGGCCAGGGCCGTCGTCCTCGAAGGCGCGGAGCGCGACGCCGCCTTCGCACGTGCCGTCGAGGCCGACCCCGGGTGGGCGGACTACCAGGCCAAGACGGAGCGTGTGATCCCCGTGGTCGCGCTCGAAGCGATCGAGAACGGACCGCCGAACCCGAACGCGACGTCGATGGGTGAGGCCCTCAAGGTGATCCACGACGGCTTCCGGCGGGAACTCGCCCTGATCCGCAAGGAGATCGCCGAATCGGGCCCCGGGCTGGGCGCACAGCTCCGCATCAACTGTCTGACCCTCTGCGCGGGTCTGCACAACCACCACACCGGTGAGGAGGCCGCGATGTTCCCGTTCCTCGCCGGGCGGTACGCCGAACTCGCCCCGGCGCTCGACAGATTGCGCCAGGAACACGAGAAGATCGCGGCCCTCACCGCCGAACTGCGCGAGGTCGTCCGATCGGACGGCGCGGAGCGGGAGCTCGTACTCCGTGAAGTCGAGCGGCTCACCCACGAGCTGGAGAGCCATCTGCTCTACGAGGAGGAACAGTTGATCCCGATCCTGGACGCGTCCGCCCCCTGAGCAGACGCGGTGGCAGGTTCTTTGTCAGGCTGAACAGGCCACATGGTGGCCACTTCCCCCGGGAGAATGGCCGGCATGAAGGCCGATCGGCTGGTGGCGGCGCTGCTGTTCCTTCAGGCGCGCGGGCGCGTGACGGTGAGCGAGGTCGCCGCGGAGCTCGAAGTGTCGGAGCGCACGGCACGCCGCGACCTGGAGGCGCTGGCGAGCGCCGGGATTCCCGTGTACTCGCAGCGCGGCCGGGGCGGCGGCTGGTCGCTGGTCGGCGGGGCCAGGACCGACCTCACCGGGCTGACCGCCGGCGAGATCCGGGCACTGTTCCTCGTCGCAGGGCCGTCGTCGGCCGGCCCGGGCACGCCGGCCGGCCCAGGCACACCGGGGAGCCTGTCCGGCGGCCTCATGGCCACGCCCGAGTTGCGGACGGCGCTGCGCAAGCTCGTACGGGCCCTGCCGGCGCCGTTCCGTTCCGAAGCGGAGGCCGCGTCGCGGGCGGGGGTCACCGACGGTACGGACTGGTCGCGTTCCCCGCTCACCGCCGCGGCGCCCCACCTCGACGCGCTCCAGCGCGCGGTGCTGGACGGTACGCAGGTCAGGCTCGGTTACACCGCTCCGGGCAAGCCCGCCCGTGAGCGCACGGTCCATCCGCTCGGGCTCGCGTCCAAGGCCGGCGTCGGCTATCTCGTCGCCGGAACCGAACGCGGACTGCGGACCTTCCGGCTCAGCCGTGTCACGTCCGTCGATCCGACCGGCGAACCCGTCGTCCGTCCGGAGGGCTTCGATCTCGCCGAGGCCTGGCGCTCACTTGCCGGGCGCATGGAGGACCGCATGCTGGCGACGACCGTACGGGCCCGGGCCGAGCGGAGTGCCGAGCCGGTGCTGCAGGGGCTGTTCGGCGGGCGGCTGCGGGTCGGCGGGCCGCTCGACGACGGGTGGCTCGAGATCGAGGTCGACGGGCCGTCGCCGGAGGTGGTGGCAGCGCAGTTGGCCGGTCTGGGCGCGCGGGTCGAGGTCCTTGACCCTCCGGAGGCGCGGGAACGGCTGGCACGGCTCGCGGCAGAGCTGGCCGCCACGTACGGGCCGCCTGCCACGACCGAGTGAGGTGTGCGGCGTGCGGCGTGCCGAAACCCTCGAACGGAGCGCCGGAAACCGGAAACCCTCAGGGTCGTGCACACCCCCAACGCCACCCACCTCGACTACCGCGTCAACCGGGCACCCGCTGGAGCGGAGCGGTCAGCCGGCCGGTGACCACGAGGGCGTAGTCCTGTGGCCCCTTGAGCAGGTTCCGGGCGAAGATCTGGATCAGGTATCGGCCGGGCTGCGGCGGGTCCAGCCGGATGATCTCCACGTTGTTCGTGCTGTCGGTGCCGAACAGCCGGTCCGGCAGACCGCCGTTGCCGGCGTGCTTGGAGCCGTCGGGGGCTTCGAGAAGAATGCTGAGGTCGTTCTGCAGCGATCTGCCCGGGAGGTCGGTGT
Source organism: Streptomyces sp. NPDC043870 (assembly GCF_056435785.1). Lineage (NCBI taxonomy): Bacteria > Bacillati > Actinomycetota > Actinomycetes > Kitasatosporales > Streptomycetaceae > Streptomyces > Streptomyces sp. NPDC043870. The sequence continues at coordinate 58,188 of NZ_JBWKDT010000012.1, read as the reverse complement.
ACGCCATGCACACCCGCAGCGGCAGTCCTGCCTCGGCCTCCACGGCGAATCTGATCCGTTCACCGGTGCGGCGCAGCTGTCGGGCCGGTGTCTCCCAGGCGTCCACGAATTCCAGCACGAGGTCCGGGTTGCCCGGACTGGGGATGCTCGACGGCATGTGGATCGCGCCGAAGCCCTGGTGGTAGTGGGGGTGCTCGGCGATCGAGTCCTGGGCCGTGAGCCTCCTGGTTCCGTTGATCAGCGTCGCCTTGAGGAGCGCGGCGCTGGGCTTGGCCGAACGTTCGCTGACGTAGTACTCCCGTACGAGCGCCGCACAGCCCGAGACGAGCGGCGTGGCCATGCTGGTCCCACCGTTGAAGGCGTATTTCTCGTTCGGGTGCAGAGCCCAGAAGTTCTTGGGACGGGCGGTCGCGGACCTCGTCGAGAGAATGTCGGTTCCCGGGGCGATGGCGTCCGGCTTGACCCGCCAGTCGTCGCAGGGGCCCCGGCTGCTGAACGCAGCCAGCGCCTCGGGGTCGCCCGACACGTGCTGGTCGGCGATCGGCCCGTCCGGGAAGCCTTCGAAGTCCCTCCACTTCCGGCCGGAGAGCCCGCCCTCGGTCCTGCTGCTGCGGCCGGCGCCGATCGTCAGCGCGTTCTTGCACGACGCCGGCGACCCGATCGACGCCCAGTCGACGAAACCCGGCGGCGAGTGCAGCCGCACGGCTGCCGTGCCCTCGTTCCCGGCGGCGATGACGACGAGCATGTCGCGACGCTGCTGGACGTACTCGTCCACCTCGTCCGAGTTCACGGTGTACGCGGACCCGGTCGCCGCTCCCCAGCTGTTGCTGTGGATCCGGGCGCCCGCCTGGTACGCCGGTTCGAAGAGATCGGCCAGCAGGAACGGCAGTCCGCCGAGCTCGCCCGCCGGGTCCATGACCGACTGGAAGTACAGCCTGGCCTCGGGCGCCGCACCGCGGAAAGCTCCCTGCGAAGCGGATCCGTCCCCGAGGACCGAACCGGCCACATGCGTGCCGTGTCCATTCGGGTCGCTGGCGTCACCGGGCCGTCCCAGCGGGACCGCGTCGACGATCCGGCCGTTGAAGTCCGGGTGCGTGTCGTCGAGTCCGGTGTCCGCCACGGCCACGATCTGGCCCTTCCCGGTGAAGGGGAAGGCGCCGTCCGCCGCGCCGGGCCCGCCCGCGGCGCCCGGGGACGTCACGCCGAGCAGCCCGAGCGCGACATCGTTGAAGAACTTGGGCGGTACGTACTCCACCATCTCCAGCACGCCGGTGAGCTGCGGGATCCGGTTCTCCAGCGGTGAGCCGTCCGCCAGCTCGATGCGGATGCGGTTACGGGCCGCGGCCAGCACCCGCAACTCGTCCGTGCTCGCCTGTTCCTCCAGCCACGTCACGACCCGGCTGCGTGCGTCCGCGTCGGTCAGCCGCAGATCCCATCGGCTGCTGCCGCCCGTACCCGCTTCAACCGTTTCCTCTTCATCGAACTCGGCGGGCCCGCCGGGGCGTTCGGTCCGCAGGCGCACGGGCGCGGCCAGCCGTGGACCGTAACGATCAACGGACACCGCGAACGGCAGATTGACCAGCGCCGTCGCCTGCTCGGGGGTGGCTTGCACGAGGTACGCGTTGGTGGGTACGGCTCGTTCCAGGGTGACGCCCAGACCCTCGATCTCCGTCCGGTACTCCTCCAGCAGCGGCTCACCCAGTTGAAGCATCCACTGTGCGGTGACGCCGGATTCGAGGGGTAGAGCCTCCGGGGCACCGGCATCGGCTTCCGGGATCTCTCCGCCGCCCCCGGCGGCTTGCCCGGTCACGCGCCTGCGCCCCATCGCGGCCGTCTCGGCACTGGGGTTCGGATCGAGCCGGTCGACGGTCACGCCGGCCGCCTCCAGCGCGGGAATGTCCGCTTCGCTGATGTCGCCGATCACAAAGCTCTCGGTCGCCGAGGCGTTGCTCAGAAGCCTCACGGCTTCACCGAGTTCCTGTTCGTGCATGCAGTAGGCGATGACGCGCATGGGAATCCGTCCCTTCCCTGACCGCACAGAGGCTGACAGGAACGAGGAAGAGGAAAGGGAACGGCGGGAACACCGGCGACACGCCTACCCCCAATCTAACTCCGGCGGCTCCGCCCCGCGCGTCGGCGGGAGCCGCACCACGCCCGGTCCCGCCTCCCCGAAGTCCTCGCCGAGGCCCGACCGTTGACTGACGCACGCAACGCTGACCCACGCCACGCTGACTCACGCCACGCTCACGCCGTCATGCCAGCTCCGGCGGCAGGGGCCTCTGATGCAGGACGTCGAGACGCGAGACCGCCCGGGTGAGGGCCACATACAGACGGTGCAGCCCACGCTCCTCCGCCGAGGCGATGGCGGCGGGCTCGGCGACGACGACATGGTCGTACTCAAGCCCCTTGGCGAGCGACGCGCCGAGGACGGTGACGCGGCCGTCGCCGTCCTCCGCGATGCCGGCCGCCGTGAGCGCGCCGCGCAGCACGGGTACGTCGGAGTCCTCCGTGATCACACCGACCGAGCCCTCCTGGGTGAGCGCGGCGCGTACCGCCTCGACCGTCGCCGCGGCGATGTCCGGGACCGCACGGACCGTCAGCTCGCCGTCACGCCGCAACGAACGGGCCGGCGGCACATCGACCGGCAGGGCTCCGAGGAGCCGGTTGGCCAGCTCGACGACGGCCGCCGGGACGCGGAAACCGGTGGTCAGCGACACCACGGCGGCCTGTGGCCGGCCGAGATGGGCGAGGTGTTCCGGCCAGCTGCGGGCGGCCCACGGCGTGGTGCCCTGAGCCAGATCGCCGAGGACGGTCAGCGAGCCGAAGGCGGAGCGCCGGGCGATCGCGCGGCACTGCATCGGCGAGAGGTCCTGTGCCTCGTCGATGACGATGTGGCCGTAGCCCTCGGGCCGTTCGATCAGGCCGGCGAGTTCGTCGAGGAGGACGAGGTCGGCGGCCGACCATGCCGCAGACTTCCAGGTGCGGGGCGGCCGTTCCCAGCGGATCGCTTCCCGTTCCTCCGCGGTGAGCGGGGCGTCAGCCAGGTCCGTGACCGGTACATCGGCCGGGTCCGTGAGCAGCGCATGGTCCGGGTCCGTGAGCAGCGCCGTCAGTACCTCCTCCGGCCGCACCTTCGGCCAGACCGCGTCGACGAAGGCGGAGACTGCCCGCGACCGGCCGATGCGCTGCGTCCAGGTGCTGCTCCTCGGCCCCGACCTGCGCTCCGCCTGGAGTTGCACCGCGCGGACGGCGCGCGTACGGACCCGTTCGCGCCCGACGGCGTACGGCGGCGCCTCCGCCCGTACGCCGTCGACGATCCGCTCCAGCTCGGTGAGCGGTACGCGCCAGCGGTACGAGCCGTCCGGAACGGCCAGTTCGGCAGCCGGGGAGCCGACGCGGGCGTACAGCGCGCGGTGCAGTACAGCTGCCATCCGGGCGTCGTGCTTGACCGCGGCGGCGGCGTGGCTGTCCCGTGCCCGTACCGGATGACGGGCGATCTCGTCGTCGATCGTCGACTGCCGGACGTCCATCTCGCCGAGCGCGGGCAGCACTTCGGAAATGTAGGAGAGGAACGTGCGGTTCGGGCCGAGGATCAGCAGTCCGCCGCGCCGGATGCGCTGCGGGTAGGTGTAGAGAAGGAATGCGGCGCGGTGCAGCCCGACCGCGGTCTTGCCGGTACCGGGCGCGCCTTGTACGCAGACGGAGTCGGTGAGTCCGGACCGTACGAGATCGTCCTGCTCGGGCTGGATGGTGGCGGCGATGTCGCGCATCGGGCCGACGCGGGGCCGCTCGATCTCACCGGCGACGATGGCGCTCGTCCATGACCCGCCCGGCGCCGGACGCTCGCCACCCGGCGGACGCTCGCCACCCGGCACATACTCGCCACGCGCCGGCTGCGGACCACGCGTCGACTGGCCGCCACGCGTCAGAGGCTCGTCCTCCAGGCCGGTCAGATCGACCGAATCACCCTTGCTGTGCGGGGCCCAGCCGAAGCGGCGACGTACTGCTACGCCCTGCGGATCGCGGGCACTCGCCTGGTAGAAGGCGCGGGAGACGGGGGCGCGCCAGTCGACGACGAGCGGCGGGGCGGCCGGGTGTTCGCTGATGCGCCGACGGCCGATGTGGTGGCTCTGGCCGTCCTCGTGGTCGAGACGGCCGAAGAAGAGGGGGCTCGGGGGAAGTTCGCGCAGTTCCTGGGCGTGGCTGCGGAGCTCGTAGCCGAGCACCTCGGCGTCGGCGCCCGAGGCGGCGACGTCCTCGCCGGTGATGACGCGGGTGGCGGCGCCTTCGACCATCGCGGTCAGGGCGGTACGGCAGGTGTCGTGGTAATCGCGTTCCTGGCTGAGTGCATGCTCGAGTGCCGTCATTCCACCCAGAATAACGTAACCGAGTTAAATTTTTAACTGAGACTCAGGGCGCCGAGAGTCCCGCGTCGAGCTGACGGAAGGCGAGATCCGTGGCGGCCACGGCGTCCGCGTAGACGTCGTCCGCGCTTTCGCCGGCCGCGATGCGCCGCCAGTTCTCCTCGGCGAGGACCCGCAGAACGGCGACGATCTGCCCGGCGGCGAGCCGGGCACCGACGCCCGCGCCCGCGCCCGCAGCCACGCCCTCGCCCCCGTCCGCAGCCACGCCCTCGCCCGCGTCTGCGTCCGTGCCCGTGCCCTCGCCCTCGCCCGTGCCGCCGCCGAGCGCCGCCGCCAGCGCCGCCTCCGACCTCTCCTGATACGCGTGCAGACGCGCGACCAGGCTCGGGGTGCCGTACAGCAGCCGGTGGAAGGCGAGGACGTGCGGGTGGTCGCTGAGGCCGGTCACCGGGTCCCGGCGGGCCAGCCCTTCCAGGAAATGGCGGTGCAGCGCGTCGAGCGCGGTCACGCCCTCGGGCCGGGCGGCGACCACTCGGGCGGCCTCGTCCTCGTGGTCGGCGAACCGGTGCAGGACGAGATCCTCCTTGGCCGGGAAGTACCGGAAGAGGGTCGGCTTGGAGACCTCGGCGGCGGCCGCCACCTCGGTGACCGGGACGGCGTCGAAGCCCTTCTCCAGGAAGAGGGCGATCGCCGCGTCGGAGATCGTCCGGTACGTCTGTCGCTTCTTGCGCTCACGCAGGCCCAGCTCACCGCTCATGGACAGAGCGTACGCACCACGGGCTGCGGGGCGCGGGGCGCGGGTGCGGGGCCGCGGGGTGCCCGGCACGGACCGCCGGACGAAGACGCTTGACCTCAACCTGGGTTTAAGTTCCAGACTTCTGCGTACGGGCTCCGGAACGGCCGGAACGCCCGACCGGAGGGGAGTGGAAAACATGCGTGTGGCACAGGTGGTCGCGTTCGGGGGCCCGGAGGTGCTGGTTCCGGCAGAGGCACCGGAGCCGGAGGCGGGCCCCGGCCAGGTGGTGGTCGACGTCACCGCCATCGACACGATCTTCGTGGAGACACAGGTCCGGGCGGGCTGGGGCACGGACTTCTTCCCGGTACAGCCTCCGTACGTACCGGGCGGCGGCATCGCCGGCGCGGTACGGGCGGTCGGGACCGGCGTGGACGAGGCCTGGCTGGGCCGCAGGGTCACCGCGTCCATCGGCTTCACCGGCGGCTACGCGGAACGGGCCGTCGCGGCCGCCGAGTCCCTGGCGCCCGTACCGGACGGACTGTCCCTCACGGACGCGGCCGCACTGATCCACGACGGCGTCACCGCGACCGCGCTGCTGGACACGACAGGCCTGAAGCCGGACGAACGGATACTGATCACCGGCGCCTCGGGCGGCATGGGCACGCTGCTCGTCCAGCTGGCGAAGGCGGCGGGCGCGTACGTCGTCGGCGTCGCCCGGGGTGAGCGCAAGACCGCGCTGGTACGGGAACTCGGCGCCGACGCCGTGGTCGACGCGGCGGTCCCGGGCTGGCCGGAGCGCGCTCGCGAGGTGATCGGCGGTGGCGGCGCCGACGTCGTCCTCGACGGCGTGGGCGGCGACGTCGGCCTCGCGGCCTTCGCCCTCACCGCCGACGGCGGCCGCTTCTCCGCTCACGGCGCCCCGACGGGCGGCTTCGCCCAGGTCGACGCACGCGAGGCGGAGCAGCGGCGCGTACGCCTCCTGGGTATCGCGGACGTCCAGCTCTCCGCCACCGCGCACGCCGAGCTGGCCGCCCGCGCTCTCGCGTCCGCGGCCTCGGGCGCCCTGCGCCCGGTGATCGGCGGCACGTTCCCGCTGGACCGCGCGGCCGAGGCACATGCGGCGATCGAGTCCCGGGAGCTGCTGGGGAAGGTGGTCCTCACGGTCTGAGCTCGCCGTCGGCTGCCTGCCGCCCTTCTGCGACCCGCGGCCCCCTCTGCGACCCTCGGCGCTCCTCGGTGCGTTCGCCCGGCCGGTGCTGATCAGGACGCGGACGAAGTGACCGGCTGCCGGGGGCGCTTGTACCAGGCGTGCAGGGCGTCGGCGATGCGCTGGGCGGGGGGCGCGGACGCCATGCCCAGCGGACGGGCTCCGCGGGCGAGGACCTGGTGCAGCCGCTGCGCCGTGCCGTCCAGCAGACGCCGGTCCGGTTGGGGGCCGGCGCCCAGCGTGAGCGCCGAGCGGATGACGTCGGTGAAGACGGACTGCGCGGCCTTGAAGGCGAGCAGCCGGTCCAGGTCCTCGTCCCAGCCCTGCGAGCCTCCCTCCAGGACGTCTTCGACCGTGTGCGCCCAGGCCCGGGCGACAGCCCTGGCCTGCAGGCGGGGGTAGCGCGCGAGATACAGATGGGTGGCCAGGTCGTAGAGGGGATCGCCGACCATGGCCAGCTCCCAGTCGATCGTCCACACCGTCGCGTGGGCGTCCAGGATGAGGTTCTCCCGGTGCAGGTCCCCGTGGAGCAGGCAGAAGGGCCGCTTCCGGAGCCCGTCTGCCTGCTTCATCAGGATGTCCAGGGAGGCATCCGTGATGCCGAGGTCCGCGAAGAGTTCCCCGTACGCGGTGATGTGGTCCCGGTAGACGCGCGTCTCGACGAAGCGGATCAGGCGCTCCAGGAACCCGGCGGTGTCACCGTCCTTGGGGCGGTCGTCCGGGTCACAGGTCCGTTCGAGGTCGAGCTGGGCGGGCCGGATGGCAGCCAACTCCCTGAAGAGCGCGAGAAGTTGCCGCACGACGGGCCACGGCACCCGTTCCCCGTCGCCGCACGCCGATCCGAGGGTCGCGCCTTCGACGAATCGCATCAGCGGAACGTTCTCGACCTCGATGATGCCGGGGAGGCTGCTGATACGACCCTGGAGCTCCCGGATCAGCTGCTCCTCGGAGGCGAAGCACCTGCGGTCGAACCAGAAGAGCCCGTTCCTGGGTTCCCGGCACTTCCAGCGCACCCGCCCGGCCGCACCGGCGCCCGCTCCCGCGCCTGCACGGGCGCCCGCTCCGGCGCCAGTGCCCGCGCCGACGCCGTCGCCAAGGCCCGCGTCCGCAACCACGCCGGGCGGCAGAGGAAACACGTACGTCTCGTGGTGATAGCCCTGCAACGGCCCCTCGGGCAGCTCGCCGTCCCCGCTGAGCTCGACGGCTAGCCGAAGAGTTGCGGACATCGGTTCGGCGGCGGCCATGGCGTGCAACTCTCTCGCCCGAGGTGATGCCAGACGTAAGAAGTGCACGCTAACGCCTCACTCGCCCCGGAGTCTGCGGCAGTCGGGTCCGGCTCGACACTTCCGGGCGTAAATGCGCTCGTCCGTACGACACCGCCGCGTGGTGGCCCACCGGTCGGCCGTTCACGCAAAGCTGCGGCGGTGAGCGGGCCGAGCGACCGGCTCGTCACCGGACGACGCCGCCTGTCGGCCGGGGCCGTCCGATGTTCCGCACCGCACGGAGCACCGGCTCCAGCGACTCCAGGGCCACCGTCGCGCCCGCGGCGCGCAGCCGTTCGGCGCGGTGGGCGCCGTGGGCGTAACCGAGGAAGCCGACGCCCGCGTCGCGAGCGGCGTACAGATCCGCCGGGGTGTCGCCGATCATCAGGGACGTGGCCGGGTCGGCGTCGAGGGAGGCGAGGGCGCGCAGGACGCAGTCGGGGTCGGGCTTGAGGCGGCCGAGGTCGGTGGTACGTCCGTGGATGTGGTGGGCGAAGCACCCGTGCAGCCCGCGGCGTGTGAGGTATTCCTCCGCCACCTTCGGCGAGTTGTTCGTGGCGATGGCCAGACCCACGCCGACCGCGCTCCAGGTGCGTATCAACGGGTCCGCGTAGGCGGTGGGCCACGCGCTCGCCGTGGCGTGCAGCTCCTCGAGAGTGAGCTTCTCCTCCAGCCCCTCGACCAGTTCGCTGCCGGGCTGCAGCCGGCTCACCGCGCGCAGGACGTCGTGCGGGTCGGCGGAGGCCCGCTCCTCCTCCGTCAGCAGCACATGGCTGCCCCGTTTCTCCAGCCACTCGACCAGCTTCTCCGCGACGTCGTGGGCCCGGTGACCGGCGAAGAGACGGCAGATGGGGCCGTCGAAATCGAAGAGGACGTGCTCGGCTCCGGCGATCAGGTCCTCGATGGTCTCGGCCACGCGCGCCGCCTCTTCCGTATGTGCCGCATCAGAATTCACTAAGAGAGTGTCAGGTTCGTGGCGATGGTGTTCCAGAGTGCGTCGAACCACATCTGCGACTGCTGGACGAACGCGGCGTCGCGCGGTCCGTTCCCGGCGGCGAAGGGGAAGAGGAGCGACTGCATGCCGAACGCGTCGAACATCTCCACGGTGGTCGAGTGGATCTCCTCCTCACGCCGGGTGACGGTGTAGTACGCGAAGAGGGCCTCGGAGCCGTTCAGTACGTACAGCTTCACGGGCGGGGTGAGCGGCAGCGCGCGGAAGGTGACCTTGACGTCGATGCCGTGCGAGGTGTGCAGGGCGAGGAGGTTGTGGCGCAGGACCAGGCCCTGGGCGTTGCGCTGGTCCAGCCAGCGCTGGTGGACCAGGTTGTCGTCCTCCGCGGCAGCGACGGGCGTCGGGAACGCAAGGTCGATGTTGCGGTCGGGCAGCAGGAGGCGGGCCTCCACACTGTCCGGCCTGATCCGCCCCTCGTGGATCAGTCGTAGCGGTTCGCTCAGCGCCAGCATCAGGGTCTCGGCGGTGAGACCGACCGCGTCGATCCGGACGTCGGGGACGGAGAACGCTTCCACCATCCGCGGGGCGAGGACCACCATCGTCGGCTGCGGCGGGGGGACCACGGCCCCGGACCCGCCGGCGAGATCGGCGATCCGGGCCGGCGCGCCCCTGGTCACGTGGGTGAGCAGACCGTCGTCCTGAAGGATCTTCAGTGCCTGCCGCACGATGCCGCGCTCCACGCCGAACTCCTCGACGAGCTGCGACTGCGTGGGCATGTGATCGCCGGCCCTGAGCGCGCCGCTGCGAATGCGCCCGCGCAGAGTGTCGGCGATGTCATGGTACGTCGGCTTTCTTCCGTTCATCGTGTCGCCTTCGTGGTTCACAACTCGACGCTACAACTCTCCACCAAGTATGTGGAGTTGCAGTACCGAGGTTATGCAGGACCACCAAGTGGGGACAACTCAAAGTGAGTTGGCACCAACTTTCGAAACATGGTCGAAGCGAGCCTCCAGCGCCCCGAGTTGGCAGATTCTTCGACACCTGCGCTCCTCCCCGACCCCAAGGAGGGACCTGCCATGCCGCTCATCACCTTCGCCGTCGAGGAATTCGTCCAGTGGCGGTTCGGCTTCATGGGCCTGGTCGGCCTGGGACTGCTCAGCTTCGGCCTGCGGGCCAAGAACCCGACATGCACCGGCGTCGGCAGCATCATGCTGGCGCTCCTCCTCCACTCCGCCTCGGCATAAGCGGCCGGGCCGGTCAGAAGATGTCCGGGCACCACGCCCGCCGCGGTGCCCGGAACACCGCGTCCGCCAGCGCCGCCGCGCCCGGGCGCTCCTCCGTCACACGGCCCAGGGCCTGGAGCCGCAGGACCGATTCATCGCCCAGGTACAGAGTCCCCAGTTCCCGTACGTCCAGGGAGAGATCGGCCGGGAGGTCCGTCGGGGCACACTCCGCGGCACCCTCGGCCGACACCTCCAGCCGGAACCGGCCACCGGCCAGGCCCGTCGGGTCGTGCAGATCCAGGACGAGAACGCCGGGAGTGGCGTACGTACGCGCCTCCAGGGCCCGTACGACGTCCAGCACCCGCACCCACAGGAAGTCCGCGTGCGTGACCGTCCTGACGGCGCGCGCGTCGGGGAAGAAGAGCGGGAGAAGGTCGTCGGGCGCGCGGCGGCCCGACTTCACCGTGGTGATCCAGTCGACCGAGCAGACGTAGTGCCACAGGGCGCGCTCGGCGGCGGGCGAGACGGCGATCAGTTTCTGGACGACTGCCGTGTTGTCGGGCTGTCCGGCGTCGGACCAGCTGATCTCGGCGGTGTAGACGACCAGGCCCTCCACCTCGCCGGCCGCCGAGCGGTACAGCGCGTAGTACGGCTCCTTCCAGGGCTCGGGCCCTGACTCCTCCAGCCCGGTGTTCACCCGCCACCAGCGCTCGTCGCGGTCGGTGGCCCCGGCCTGCCGGGCGCGGAAGCGGTCGTAGAGCCCGGGGCCGAGCGTGCGCACCTCCTCGGCGTCGGCCAGATCGATCCGGGCGCCGTCCTCGGGGCCCGACCAGCGCGGGTCGAGACCGGTGCGCGCGACATCGACGCTCCATTCGGTGTACCAGGCCGCGGGCCCGAAGCCGTACCGCCCGTAGATCGGGTACTCGGCGGCGATCAGCGTCGAGACGATCTCACCGCGCTCCTTCGCGGCCGCCAGATCCGCCGTGATCATCCTGGTGAGCAGTCCGCGACGGCGGTGGGTCGGCGAGACGGTGACGGCGGAGACGGCGTTCGCCGGGACGACCGCACCGCCGGGGACCGTGAGCTCCTGCGCGAACGAACGGTACGTCGCGACACAGCGGCCGCGGTCGAAGGCGCCCTGGACGCGGGTCAGATCCGTATGTACCAGCCGGCTCGCGGCCTGCTCCTCGCTGACCAGCGGTTGCTGCAGGAAACCGGTCTTGCAGGCACGCAGCCAGTCGGCGAAGTCGGACTCGGTGACGGTACGGACATCAGGACTCATGCCTGCACGCTATGTGCCGACGTCCCGCACGTCACAGACTTTTCCGGGCCGCGGGACCGGAGTGGAACGCCGCCCGGGTCACCCCGACGAGCAGTGCTTCGGGCGAGCAGTGCTTCAGACGGACGGTGCTTCAGATGAGCAGGTCGTCCACTTGCGCTTCCCCTTCGCGGTACCTGCGGGCGATCTCCGCGCTGCAGTCGTCGGCGGTCCGCTGCAGCTGCTGGCGCTGCCGCGAGACCTGCTGCTCGTAGCCGGCGAGCCGCCCCATCGCCGTATGCAGTTCCTCGTCCGTACGGGCATCCAGGTCCGACAGCTCCACCTCGGCGAGCATCTCCGAGGCCAGCCGCCGGTACTCCTCGCCGCGCGGCGTGGACAACGTCACGTGCCGGGCCGAGCTGCCGCGCTGCGACGGCGGATCGGCGAGGATCTGCGAGAGCCGGTCGACGACCGCGGCGTCCGGGCTGGTCAGGCCCACTCCGCCGATCGCCACCTGGGCCACGGGCACCGGGGGATCCGTCCGCCGGGACAACTCCGAGCGCAGGATGTCGATACGGCCCTGCAGCAGCCGCCGCACATAGCTGAGGTCCGCCTCGTCCCGCTGCGAGTCGCGGCGCAGCGCCCGCAGCTCCGGCAGCCGCAGGGCGGCGAGGTCGTGCGTACGGGGCTCGGGCAGAGTGCCCGCGGTGCGCTGCGCGGGCGGGCGCACGGCCCCTGCTCCGCTGCCTGTACCGGCCCCGGTGCGGGTGGTCGTCGGTACGGGACCGGGCGGCTGCCCGATGCCAGGTGTGCTCATGCGTGAATCAGTCCCCTCGACCGGTGCATGGGGTCTTCCCGGGCCCGGAGGGCCGAGGGGACGCACCGCCTTCGTGCATCGTGCCATTACGAACGGTGCCGATGCAGGCGGTCTACACCCGTTCAGCCCCCGATAGGTTGGTCTGTATGCGTGCAGTGGTGCAGAGGGTCGACGGCGCGAGCGTCGTGGTGGCCGGTGAGACCGTGGGCGAGATCGTCGGCGAAGGGCTGTGTGTGCTGGTGGGAGTCACCCACGAGGACACACCGGAGAAAGCGGCCCAGCTCGCCCGCAAGCTGTGGTCGGTGAGAATTCTTGACGCCGAGAAGTCCTGCTCGGACGTGAATGCGCCCTTGCTGGTGATTTCTCAGTTCACTCTCTATGGGGACGCCCGGAAGGGCCGCCGGCCCACCTGGAACGCGGCGGCGCCAGGCGAGATCGCCGAGCCGCTGGTCGACGAGGTGGTGACGCAGCTGCGGGCGCTGGGGGCGCATGTGGAGACGGGCCGGTTCGGAGCGCAGATGCGGGTCTCGCTCACGAATCACGGCCCGTTCACGGTGCTGCTGGAGGTGTGAGGCCCGAAGAGGACGGGCCCTGGGGCGAAGAAAGGCCGTATCAGGGCTCGACGACCGTCTCCTGGGCCGCGGCCGTGCCGCCCGCCAGCAGCGGCGCGTCCACCGGCACGTTCCGCTTCACCAGTGCGAGCGCGATCGGGCCCAGCTCGTGGTGGCGCGCCGAGGTGGTGATGAAGCCCAGCTGACGGCCGTCCTCCCCGTCCGCGGCCAGCCGGATCGGCGTGCCGTGCCCGGGCAGGTGCACCTCGCTGCCGTCCAGATGCAGAAAGACCAGCCGGCGCGGCGGCTTCCCCAGGTTGTGGACGCGCGCCACGGTCTCCTGACCGCGGTAGCAGCCCTTCTGCAGGTGCACGGCCGTGCCGATCAGCCCGATCTCGTGCGGAATCGTGCGGTGGTCCGTCTCGAAGCCGAGCCGCGGGCGGTGCGCCTCGACGCGCAGTGCCTCGTAGGCCAGGACCCCGATCGCGGGGCCGTTGGCCGCGGCGTACGACTCCAGGTCGGCGCGCGGCAGGAACAGATCGCGGCCCTGCGGGGTCTCCCGTACGGCCACATCGTCCGGGACTTCGGCGATCGAGCCGGCGGGCAGATGCACGACCGCGAACTCGTCCGTACGGTCGGCGACTTCGACCTGGTAGAAGAACTTCATCGACTCCAGGTAGGCAAGGAGCGCCTCCTGGGTGCCGGGCTCGATGTGCGCCCACACCGTCTCGCCGTCGTCGACGAGATAGAGCGCGTGCTCGATGTGGCCGTGCGCCGACAGGATCAGGGCCTCGGTGGCCTGCCCGGCGGGCAGGTCGCTGACATGCTGGGTGAGCAGCAGATGCAGCCAGCTGAGCCGGTCACTGCCGGATACGGTGATGACGCCCCGGTGCGAGAGGTCGACGAGACCGGTGCCGTCGGCAAGCGCGCGCTGCTCGCGGAACAGATCGCCGTAGTGCGCGGCGACACCTTCGTCAGGTCCCTCGGCGGGGACGGCGCCGGGCAGGGACAGCAAAGGGCTGATCGTTGAATGTCGCTGCATACGCACAAGCCTACGACTGGTCAGCAGCGGCCTTGCGGGCGCACTTGCGACACTGACCGAAGATCGCGAAGTGCTTCATGTCGGTCTCGAAACCGAACTTCTCGCGGAGTTCGGCGGTGAAGCCGGAGGCGACCTGGACGTCCGCCTCGATCACGTCCGCACAGTCCCGGCAGACCAGGTGCATGTGGTGGTGGCGGTCGGCCAGGTGATACGTGGGCGCGCCGTGGCCGAGGTGGGCGTGGGAGACGAGCCCCAGCTCCTCCAGCAGCTCCAGGGTCCGGTAGACCGTCGAGATGTTCACCCCGGACGCGGTCTTGCGCACCTCGACGAGGATGTCGTCGGGGGTCGCGTGCTCCAGGGTGTCGACGGCTTCGAGGACAAGCTGGCGCTGCGGAGTCAGACGGTAGCCGCGCTGCCGCAGATCGCTCTTCCAGTCGGTGCTCACCACGCGTCCAGTGTAGGCAGCGCGATCCGGGCGGGCGGGGGGATCACGGATCGCCCCGCGGCACCCGGGCGGGGCCGGGCCCGGCCCGGCCTGGGCTCGGGCGTGAACCGGGCCCGGGCGAAGGCCCGGGCCCGGAAAGAACCGAAGGACTACCTGAAGAACGCGATGCCGTCGTCCGGCAGGTCACCGAGGTTCTTGGCCCAGGACTCGACCTGCTCCGGGGTGACGACCTTCTTCAGATGCGCCGACATGTACGGGCGCAGCGGCACCTCGGGGGTGGCCTTCTCGCCGACCCACATGAGGTCGCCCTTGACGTAGCCGTAGAGCCGCTTGCCACCGGTGTAGGGACCGGATGCCGCGGTCCGCGCGACCGCGTCCGTCACCAGGTCGATCTGCGGCTTCTGGTCGGCGAGATCGCCGTACCAGATCTCCACGATGCCCTGGTCGCGGACCATGACGATCTCGACCTTGCGGTCCTTGTCGATCCGCCAGTAGCCGGACTCGGACTCCAGCGGCTTGACCTTGCCGCCCTCGGAGTCCAGCACCCAGGTGTGCGAGACGTACTCGATGAAGTCACGCCCGTCGTGGCTGAACGTCACGGACTGGCCGAAGTTGCACTTCTCGGCGCCGGGGAAGTCCGAGACGCCCGCGCCCTCCCAGGTGCCCAGAAGAAAGGCGAGGGGGACGAGGTCGGGGTTGAGGTCGGACGGGATCTCGATCATGAGTGGCTCAGGCGATCTGTGTCTGTGACGGCGACGGTGTCTGGGGCGGGGTTCAGCGCTGGCCCTGGTACAGCTTCTTCACGGTCAGACCGGCGAAGGCGAGGACGCCGACGCAGACCAGGACCAGCAGGGCGGAGAAGAAAGCCTCAAGCACGGGGTGCTCCTCGGGTGCGCGGGTGGGCGGTAGGGCCGAGCCCCAGCCTAATGGGTGGGAGCCCGGCCCTCTCTGCGAGGTCGCCGACGAGCCGGCCGGGCAGCGGGCTCCACCCCGGCCTCCCGGCCGGAGTCGTACCGCCGCGCACTACAGTGCGACATATGGCGAAGAAGCTCGTGATCAAGGTGACCGCCGGGGCCGACGCCCCCGAACGCTGCTCGCAGGCCTTCACGGTCGCGGCCGTCGCCGTGGCCAGCGGCGTCGAGGTCTCCCTCTGGCTGACCGGCGAATCGTCATGGTTCGCGCTGCCGGGCAGGGCCGCGGAGTTCGAACTGCCGCATGCCGCGCCGCTGCCGGACCTGGTCGAGTCGATCCTGGCCGCCGGGCAGATCACGCTCTGCACCCAGTGCGCCGCCCGCCGCGAGATCACGGAGAAGGACGTGATCGAGGGCGTACGGATCGCGGGCGCGCAGGTTTTCGTCAGCGAGGCGATGGCCGACGACACCCAGGCGCTCGTCTACTGAGCTCGCCCACTGGGCTCGTCCACTGAGCTCGCCCGCTGACGAGACCGGGCTCATCCAGTGGGCTCGGCCACCGGCAACAGGCCGACCGACGCCTTACTGGCGCTGGTTGTCCGGGCCGGAGCCGGGTTTCCGCTTGCCGTCGAGCTCGTCCCACCACTCGTCGGACTGCGGATCGCCGGACGGATCGTCCCACCACCGGTCCTCGGGCCCCCGCCGGTTCGCCACCACCGCCGCGAGCGGCGGAATGACCATGGCGACCACGCACATCCCGACGGCGAGCGGCACCGACCAGAGCCGCACAAAAGCCCAGGCGGATACGAAGAGGACGAGGCATACGCCCATGAGCAGGAAGTAGGCGTGACGGCGCCGCGCGTACATACCTCCAGCGTAGGCCGGTGCGCCGGGAACGGCACGAAGGGCCGCATCCCGCAGTAAGGCGTCCAACCCCCTGGGATGCGGCCCTCCGGCCGGTCGAACTGCGCCGTCAGACGGCGATGGCCACCTCGGAGAGGCCGCCGGTCTGGGCGACGACCGTACGGTCCGCCGTGGCGCCCGGGACGAGGGCGCGCACGGTCCACGTGCCCTCGGCCGCGTAGAAGCGGAACTGTCCGGTCGCCGAGGTCGGGACCTCGGCGGTGAACTCACCGGTCGAGTCCAGCAGGCGCACGTAACCGGTGACGGGCTCGCCGTCGCGGGTCACCTGGCCCTGGATGGTGGTCTCACCGGGCTTGATCGTCGAGGCGTCGGGGCCGCCGGCCTTCGCTCCACACATTCTTTTCTTTCCTTACGGTCGGGGGAGGGCTGAGTGCCTGGGGCTTACTTGTTGGCGCCGAGCTCGATCGGCACGCCGACGAGGGAGCCGTACTCGGTCCAGGAACCGTCGTAGTTCTTGACGTTCTCGACACCGAGCAGCTCGTGCAGGACGAACCAGGTCAGCGCGGAGCGCTCGCCGATACGGCAGTAGGCGATGGTGTCCTTGGCCAGGTCGACCTGCTCGTCGGCGTAGAGCGCCTTGAGTTCGTCGTCCGACTTGAAGGTGCCGTCGTCGTTGGCGTTCTTGGACCACGGGATGTTGCGCGCGGACGGGATGTGGCCCGGACGCTGCGACTGCTCCTGCGGGAGGTGCGCCGGGGCGAGCAGCTTGCCGCTGAACTCGTCGGGGGAGCGCACGTCGACCAGGTTCTGGTTGCCGATCGCGGCGACGGCGTCGTCGCGGAAGGCGCGGATCGAGGTGTCCTGGGCCTTGGCCTTGTACTCGGTGGCCGGGCGCTGCGGGACGTCGGCGCCGTCGACCAGGTCGCGGGAGTCGAGCTCCCACTTCTTGCGGCCGCCGTCGAGGAGCTTCACGTCCTGGTGACCGTAGAGCTTGAAGTACCAGTAGGCGTAGGAGGCGAACCAGTTGTTGTTGCCGCCGTAGAGGACGACGGTGTCGTCGTTGGCGATGCCCTTCTCCGACAGGAGCTTCTCGAAGCCGGCCTGGTCGACGAAGTCACGGCGAACCGGGTCCTGGAGGTCCTTCTTCCAGTCGATCCGGACGGCGTTCTTGATGTGGTTCTTGTCGTACGCCGAGGTGTCCTCGTCGACCTCGACGATGACGACCTTCGAGTCGTCCAGGTGGGCCTCGACCCAGTCGGCGTCTACCAGGACGTCGCTGCGGCTCATGCTTTTTCTCCTCCGGGGCAGTGTGCGGCGGGTGGTGCGCGGAGATCGTGCGCGAGGGGTGTGCGGGTACGCCGCATTGGCGTCCGGCACGAGGGGCCCTGGCCTGTCGGTGCTCACAGGGCCCGGGGAATGCGGAAGTCCAGGCTCCGCTCAGAAAGCGCGACAGAGCATGGCGGCGACGCGGCACAGGTCTACTGCCCGCCGCTTCGTGAGATCCGCCTGTCGCTTCATGCGTCCGATCGTAGGGACGAGTCGGCGGCCATGTCACCGGTGTGTCGCATTTTGAGACGCGATCGTCCGCAAGGTGGGACGAGTGTTCGACGCAGGGGCCGCCGCGCGGGCTCCCGGGGCTCGCCGCCCCTTCGGCATCTACGGACCGGACGCCGCCGTCTCAGCATCCGGCCACCAGGCCGAGAAGTTCCCTTTACGTCCCTCTTCGTACGCCCCCGCTTCGTACGTCCCGCTTCACGCGCCGTGCTTCACGCGCCGTGCTTCACGTGCGCCCTGCTTCACGCGCGTGCTGCTTCACGCGCGTGCTGCTTCACGGGCGCCCGTGCGTCCCGTCGGGTCAGCCCGCCAGCGGGACGTTCGTACCCGCGACCGTGATGACGATGCCGTCCGAGGCCGCCTCGACCTTCTCCAGCTTCAGGCCCGCCGGCAGCCCGCTGATCTGCCGGTCGAAGTCGGTCTTCTCGCGGACCAGCTCCTCGAGCCGGGGTATGCCCTCGCCCGGAACCTTGTCGGCACGCACCCGGATCGTGTCGCCGTCCACCAGGCTGACCGTGGAGACCACGCTGCGCGAGAGCGAGCGGCCGAGGATGCTGACCGTGCCGGTGACCTTCACCTTGCCGCTCCCGCCGTAGGAGACGACGACGTCCTGCTCGGCCGCCTTGGTGAGGTCGTCGTACGCGATGCGGACCGTGCCGGTCGCGGTCGCCGCGGTGGCGCTGGAGTAGCCGTTGCCCAGGCGCACGTCGTGCAGGGCCGCCGACATCTCGCTGATGACGACCTTGCGGCCGTTCGCGGTCGTCTCGATGTCACGGACGTTGACGTCGACCCGGTCGAGCTCCTTGCCCGCGACCTGGGTCAGGAAGGGGAAGCCCTGGATCGACACCTCGGTCGCGCCGGACAGACCCTGGCGGGCCTTGATCCGGTCCGCCGCCTCCGACTCCGCGTAGTTCAGCAGGAGCCGGTCGGCGATGGCGAAGAGCCCGCCGATGATCACGACGGTGATCAGCAGTATTCGCAGTGCGCGCATGACTTCGGTGTTCCCCCACCCTGTACTGGCCGGCCCGGGACCGGAACGGCCTGAATGATCGACGTCCGGCCGCACGCTATTGGTTCCCGACCGGTTCGGGCCAGGGGCTTCCCCGCCGGCCGGACCGGCGGGCGACCACGCCGGAAGGCCGGTCAGACCAGCGCGCGGCCCAGCAGATACACGGCGGGCGCCGCGGCCGTGAGCGGCAGGGCGATACCGGCGGTCATGTGGACGAAGCGCGACGGGTAGTCGTAGCCGGCCACCCGCAGGCCCACCAGCGCGCACACCCCGGCTCCGAGGCCCAGCAGCGCGCCGTCCGCGCCCACGCCGGTGACCCCGCCCGCCGCGACACCGGCGCCCGCGGCGGCCAGCAGCGCCACCACGACGGACGCGGCACCCGGCAGCGGCAGCGCACGCGCGGCGGTCGCGGCCGCGACCGCCGTACCTCCGATGACCACCGCGTCCGGCACGGCCGCGAGATATCCGGCCGCGACGATCGTCAGCGCGGCCGACGCGACCGTCGCCATGAGGCCGTACATCCGCTCGTCCGGGGAGGCGTGGCTGCGCAGCTGCAGCACGAGCGTGAGCAGCACCCAGACGCCGAGGGTCCCGATGATCGCGGCCGGGGCGTGCTCCCGGCCCGCGGTGAGCAGTGCGACGTCCGCGGCGAGGCCGCCGGCGAAGGCGAGGGCGATGCCCTGGCGGGCGGGCCACATGCCGTTCAGCCGGAACCAGCCGGCGGCGGTGAGGGCCTGCAGCATGATGAGCGGAACGAGAAGCAGATACGGCGAGGCGTCGGCGGTCGCCGCGAGCAGCAGGCCGATCGCGGCCGTCAGCCCGGCGGGCTGCATCCCCGGCGCGATGATCGGCGAACGCCCCTCGGCACGGGCCCGCTGCGCATCGGTGATCCGGGCGTTGCCCATGGTCGTGGGCGCGCTGTACGCGGGCTCCTCGCCTGCCGGAGACACGGCCTGCGGCTCATGGGCGGCACGCTGCGGCTCGTGTGCGACGGGTGCGGCCGGTGCCTCGGGAGGCAGCGGGTACGCCCCGGAAGGCGTCTGCGGAGGCACATACGCCGTCTCGGCGGCGGCCTGTCCGTACGGAACGGGCCGGCCGGTCTGGGGGTGCTGCGGGTGCTGCACGGGCTGGACCGTCGGCTGGTAATGCGTGTCCCAGGTCTGGCCCTCCCACGTCTGTGTGACGTTGGGGTCCTGGTGGTTCTGCCCGTACGGGTCGTGGTCGTACGAACCGTACGGATACTGCTGATCGCTGCTCATGATGTGCGGTTCACCCTCCTGCGAACGGCGGGAGCACCTCGACCGTGCCGCCCTCGGCAAGCCGTACGGTCTCATGGCCGCGGGTCCCGACAGGGTCACCGTCGACCAGGAACGAACACCGCTGGAGCACCCGGACGAGTTCGCCCGGGTGCCTCTCGCGGGCGGCGTCCAGCGCTTCGGCCAGGTTCTCCGCGGCGTACGGCTCCTCGGCCACCCCCGCGGCGGCCTTGGCCGCGGCCCAGTAGCGGATGGTCCCCGCTGCCATGGCGACACCCCTCTCAGCGGCTCGTCTCTTCGGCTCGTCGACTGTCCATGATGGGCTATGCCCGGACGAGCCAGTCCGCGAGGCGCCCCAGCAGCTCGTCGTCCGCCGCGTTCTCGGCGTGGCCCATGCCCGCCTCCAGCCAGAGCTCGGACGGCCCGGCGGCGGCGAGCATCCTCGGATGGTCCAGCGGAAAGTACGGGTCGCGGTCGCCGTGGACGATCAGCAGCGGGGTCGGAGCGATGAAGGGGACCGCCTGGACCGGGGAGAGCGGGACCGGGTCCCATTCCGCGTGGTGGATCCGGGTGCCGAGGCCGTACCGCCCCACCAGGCGTCCGACGGGCCTGGTGACCACCCAGTGCAGCCGCCGCATCGGGGCGGTACCGCGGTAGTACCAGCGGGCGGGCGCACTGACCGCGGCGACGGCGTCCGTGGCTGCGAGGGCGTCGCGTGCACCGGTGAGCCCCTCGTGCGCCCCCGGAGCCGCGCCGTCCGCCGTCCCGTACAGCGCCGCGTGCCGAAGCACCACCGATCCACCCATCGAGAAGCCCACCGTCACCACCCGCCGGTGTCCGAGGGAGCGGGCCCACGCCACCGCCGCGGCCAGATCCAGCACCTCGCGGTCGCCCACCGTGGAGCGGCCGCCGGACCGTCCGTGACCACGGAAGGAGAAGGTGACGACGGACGCGCGGGCCGCGAAGACCCGTGCCGCCCGCCGTACCGCCGGCCGGTCCACCGACCCGGTGAAGCCGTGCGCGACGACGATCGCCGTGCCGTCGGCACCGGTCGTGCACGGCTCATGGACGGCCTCGATACGCACTCCGTCGGAGGTCCGCAAAGTTGCGCGCTTCGGACTCCGAGTGATCGAAGAAACATCCAGAGTGTGAAATCGACCCACCGACACGGAACTCATGTGGGCTATTCTCGGGGAAGAGGATCCGGGCGACGCAGCCCCCGGGTCCTTTTGTGTTTCCTGTCCGTTGTTACAGGCAGGTGAACGAAACGATCGCGGAACCCCGGGGCGCGGGGGCCGCGGCCGGGAAAGAAGCAGTGCCGTAAACGTCCTCGCAGGGACCGAGGAGGAACCGACGTTATGGGCGAGCGAACCGTGCACGACCGAAAGACGACGACCCAGGCAGGAACGACGGCCCAGGCAGGTGGGACGCGATGAGTTCTCTGCTGCTCCTCACCAACGCCCTCCAGCCGTCCACGGAGGTGCTTCCCGCGCTCGGCCTGCTGCTCCACAGCGTGCGGGTGGCCCCCGCCGAGGGCCCGGCCCTCGTCGACACCCCCGGCGCCGACGTGATCCTGGTCGACGGCCGGCGCGATCTTCCGCAGGTGCGCAGCCTCTGCCAGCTGCTCCGCTCCACCGGGCCCGGCTGCCCGCTGCTCCTCGTCGTCACGGAGGGCGGTCTCGCGGCCGTCACCGCCGACTGGGGCATCGACGACGTACTCCTGGACACCGCGGGCCCCGCCGAGGTGGAGGCCCGCCTGCGGCTCGCCATGGGCAGGCAGCAGATCACCGCCGACGACTCCCCCATGGAGATCCGCAACGGCGATCTCTCGGTCGACGAGGCGACGTACAGCGCGAAGCTGAAGGGCCGGGTCCTGGACCTCACCTTCAAGGAGTTCGAGCTTCTGAAGTACCTGGCCCAGCACCCCGGCCGGGTCTTCACCCGGGCCCAGCTCCTGCAGGAGGTCTGGGGCTACGACTACTTCGGCGGTACGCGCACGGTCGACGTGCACGTACGGCGGCTGCGCGCCAAGCTCGGCCCCGAGCACGAGTCCCTGATCGGCACCGTACGGAACGTGGGATACCGCTTCGTCACTCCGGAGAAGGTCGAGCGGGCCGCGGAGGAGGCCGCCGCGAAGGCGAAGCAGGCCGCTGCGGAATCCGTCACCCGGTCGGCGGACCGGGTGACGGACGATGTCGAGAACGTCGAAGCGGCCGTACGCCCTGCCCAGAGGTAGGTCACCACGCGTAGACTGCCGCGCGTGGCCAAGGTGACGCGGGACGACGTTGCGCGACTGGCGGGTACTTCGACCGCTGTCGTGAGTTACGTCATCAACAACGGACCCCGGCCGGTCGCCCCGGCCACGCGCGAGCGGGTACTCGCCGCGATCAAGGAGCTGGGCTACCGGCCCGACCGGGTCGCGCAAGCGATGGCCTCGCGGCGTACGGACCTCATAGGCATGATCGTTCCGGATGCCCGGCAGCCGTTCTTCGCGGAGATGGCGCACGCCGTGGAACGGGCCGCCGCCGACCGCGGAAAGATGGTGCTCGTCGGCAACTCGGACTACCGCGACGAGCGCGAGGTCCACTATCTGCGGGCCTTCCTCGGGATGCGGGTCGCCGGACTGATCCTGGTCAGCCAGGGACCGAGCGAGCGTGCGGCGGCCGAGATCGAGGCGTGGGACGCCCGGGTGGTGCTGCTGCACGAGCGGCCCGAGGCGATCGACGACGTCGCGGTCGTGACGGACGACATCGGCGGCGCGCAGCTCGCCACCCGGCATCTGCTGGAGCACGGCCACCCGTACGTCGCCTGTCTCGGCGGGGTCGAGTCGACCCCGGCGGTGGGCGACCCGGTGGCCGACCACGTCGAGGGCTGGCGGCGCGCGATGCTGGAGTCCGGGCGGTCGACGGAGGGCCGGCTCTTCCAGGCCCCGTACAACCGCTACGACGCGTATGTCGTCGCGCTGAAGATCCTGTCCGGTCCCGACCGGCCGCCGGCGATCTTCTGTGCCACGGACGACCAGGCGATCGGCGTCCTGCGGGCGGCACGCGAGCTGCGGATCGACGTACCGGGGGAGCTGGCGGTGGCCGGCTTCGACGACGTCAAGGAAGCGGCGCTGACCGATCCGCCCCTGACCACGATCGCCTCCGACCGCACGGCGATGGCCCGCGCGGCGGTGGATCTGGTCCTCGACGACGGACTGCGGGTGGTCGGCTCGCGCCGCGAGCGGGTGAAGCAGTTCCCCTCGGCCCTGATAGTCCGCCGCTCCTGCGGCTGCGAGGTCTGACCCCCCGGGGGTGCGGGACACCCCCGGGCCGGGCCCCGCGGCGCGGGGACCGCCGCATCCCGCCAGACCGCAGGGTCCCGCCCCGAACGGCACCCCGGGCGCCCACCCGCCGCGCAGCCGGACGGTCCTCGCGGCGCGCCCGCAAGCCGCCGCATCCCGTGGGGGGCTACGGGGGCTGCCGCCCCCCGTGTCCCGTCAGGGTTTCGGGGAGGGGCGGGGTGGGGGAAATCCCGCTCGGACCCCGGCCCTTACATCGGGCATACACGCTTCTGTCGGGCTTCTCAGGCCGTCCTCAGAGCGTTCTCATGAACCCGCCCGAGAGTCGTCACCATGACGGACTACTACCGCAGCAGCGGCGACGAGGGCACGCACCCGCAGCAGTACCCGTACGCGGGGTTCGGGGACTCGGGGCACGGGAGCTACCCGCCGCAGCCCCCGCACGCACCCGCGCCCCCGCACGCACCCGCACCCGCCGCCCCGGCTCACGCGGCGCCGTCACCCCGCGCCAAGCGGCCCGTCGCGCTGCTCGTCGCCGTCGCGATCGTCGCCGCGGCTGTGGGCGGCGGGGCGGCCACGCTGATGGAGCGGTTCACCGGGGAGGGCGGCGGGGCCACCGGGACCGGGGTCACCGGGACCAATGTGTCGCAGAGCAGCAAGGGCACCGTCGCGGGCGTCGCCCAGGCCGTCTCCCCCAGCATCGTGGAGATCAACGCGTCGACCACCTCCGGACAGTCCACGGGTTCAGGCGTGATCATCACCGCGGACGGCGAGATCATCACCAACAACCATGTGATCGCCGGCGCCGACTCGGTCAAGGTCCGGCTCAGCGACGGCAAGACGTACACCGCGGACATCGTCGGCACCGACCCGGACAAGGACCTCGCCCTGATCAAGCTCAAGGGCGCGACCGGGCTGAAGGCCGCCACCCTCGGCGACTCCAGCAGCCTCAAGGTCGGCGACGAGGTCGTCGCCATCGGCTCCCCCGAGGGCCTCACCGGCACCGTGACCAGCGGCATCGTGTCGGCCCTCGACCGCGATGTGACCGTGGCCAAGGACCAGGGGAAGCAGCCCCAGCAGGACCCGCGGGAGGGCTGGCCCTTCGAGTTCGGCGGGCGGGAGTTCAACGGGGACACCGGCGACTCCAAGACCACCTACAAGGCCATCCAGACCGACGCCTCGCTCAACCCCGGCAACTCCGGCGGCGCCCTGATCAACATGAACGGCGAGATCATCGGCATCAACTCGGCCATGTACTCGCCGAGTTCGTCGGGCGGCTCGACCGCGGGCAGCGTCGGCCTCGGCTTCGCCATCCCGATCGACACGGTCAAGGCCGACCTGGACGACCTCCGCTCCGGTTCCTCCGACTGACCACGTGCGAGGCTGGCTCCATGACGACCACACCCGGTGAAGGCGAACGCATCCTCATCGTCGACGACGAACCCGCCGTACGCGAGGCGCTCCAGCGCAGCCTCGCGTTCGAGGGGTACGCCACCGAGGTCGCGGTCGACGGCATCGACGCCCTCGCCAAGGTGGAGTCGTACGCGCCCGACCTCGTCGTACTGGACATCCAGATGCCGCGCATGGACGGCCTGACCACCGCCCGCCGCCTCCGCTCCGGGGGGTCCACCCTGCCGATCCTGATGCTCACCGCGCGCGACACCGTCGGCGACCGTGTCACCGGCCTCGACGCGGGTGCCGACGACTATCTGGTCAAGCCGTTCGAGCTCGACGAGCTGTTCGCGCGGATCAGGGCGCTGCTGCGGCGCAGCTCGTACGCCGCCGCGGCGGGCGCGGGCCGGGAGGAGTCCGGTGACGTCCTCTCGTTCGCCGATCTGCGGATGAACCTGGCGACCCGCGAGGTCACCCGCGGCCCGCGCCGCGTCGACCTGACCCGTACCGAGTTCACCCTCCTCGAACTGTTCCTGGCACATCCACGGCAGGTGCTCACCCGGGAGCAGATCCTCAAGTCCGTCTGGGGCTTCGACTTCGAGCCGAGCTCCAATTCGCTGGATGTGTACGTGATGTATCTGCGCCGCAAGACGGAGGCGGGGGGCGAGCCGCGCCTGGTGCACACGGTGCGCGGGGTCGGCTACGCGCTGCGGGAGGGGTCGCCGGAGTGATCCGCAGATTCCGGGCGCTGCCGCTGCGGTCGCGGCTGGCGCTGCTGACCGCGAGCGCGGTCGCGGCGGCGGTGGCGGCGGTCGCCGTGGCGTGCTGGCTGCTGGCCGGCGCGCAGCTGCAGCACGAGCTCGACACGTCACTGCGGAACACCGAAGCTCCCGCCGGCGATGTGTTCGCCACCTGGAGCGCCTGCCGCAGCCCGAGCCCCAAACCTCCCGGGGCCGGGAAGAACTTCGCCTACGTCCAGATCGTCGGCCCTGACGGGTCCCGCTGCGTGTCGGCGTACTCCGAGCCCGTGAGGGTGCAACCGGAGGACATCGCCGTCGCCCGGGGCTTCACGGACGACGTCCTGCACGGCAGCACGACCGACGACGGCGACGACGTGCAGGTGCACACCAAACGGATGCAGGGGCCCGGCGGGATCGACCTCACCGTGTCCGTGGCCCGCCCCCTCAAGGAGATCGACGCCGCCCTGGGCCGCCTCGCCCTCCTCCTCACCCTCCTCGCGGGCGCCGGTGTCGTCGCCGCCGGTGCCGCCGGTCTGTGGGTGGCCCGCACCGGGCTGAAGCCGGTCGACCGCCTCACCGAAGCCGTCGAGCACGTGGCCCGCACCGAGGATCTGACCGTACGCATCCCGGCCGAGGGCGACGACGAGATCGCCCGGCTGTCCCGCTCCTTCAACCAGATGACCGCCGCGCTCGCCACCTCCCGCGACCGGCAGGCGCAGCTGATCGCCGACGCGGGGCACGAGCTGCGGACCCCGCTGACGTCGCTCCGTACGAACATCGAGCTGCTGGCCCGCAGCGAGGAGACGGGCCGGGCGCTTCCGCCCGGGGACCGCGCGGCGCTGCTGGCCTCGGTGAAGGCGCAGATGACGGAACTGGCCGCGCTGATCGGCGATCTGCAGGAGCTGTCGCGGCCGGACAGCGCGACGCCCGGTCCGGTCCAGGTCGTCGCGCTGCACGACATCGCGCGGACGGCGCTGGAGCGAGCCCGGTTGCGCGGCCCGGAGCTGACCGTCAGCGCCGAGCTGCGGCCCTGGTACGTACGGGCCGAGCCGGCGGCGCTGGAGCGCGCCGTGGTGAACGTGCTGGACAACGCGGTGAAGTTCTCCCCGCCGCGCGGGTCGGTCGAGGTGCTGCTGGACCGCGGTGTGCTGAGCGTCCGCGATCATGGGCCGGGGGTGCCGCCGGAGGATCTCCCGCATGTCTTCGAGCGGTTCTGGCGTTCCCCGTCGGCCCGTGCGCTGCCCGGTTCGGGCCTCGGTCTGTCGATCGTGGCCCGGACCGTGCAGCAGTCCGGCGGCGAGGTGGAGCTGCGGCCGGCGGAGGGCGGTGGCACGGTCGCGGTGATCACCCTGCCGGGAGCTCCGACGCCGCCGCCGTCAGTTGTGGCGGATCAGCGAGTCGACCAGCCCTGAGCGGGTGTTGGGGTAGTCCATCGGCACGATGCCGAGGCCCTTCCAGCCGCTCGCCGTGCCGTCCAGGAAGCCGTGGACGCGCGGGTTGAGGTTGTCGGAGTTCCAGCGCGGCGGCAGATACGCGGACGTGCTGACGAAGTTGATGAAGAGCTTGCCCGGTTGCTCGACGGCCTTGCGGAAATGGGTCTCGATCTTGGGGTACTTGTCCCATGGTGCGGCGTTCCAGTCGTCCTGGATGTCGAAGGCGCCGCCGTCCCACCATTTGACGCCCGGCAGCCCGCCGTTGTCGGCGATGAGGACGACCCTGCCACGGGCCTGGCCGAGGGACGGGAGGGTGTCGCCGATACGGAAGAGGGGACGCCAGCCCCGGTTGTCGAGATAGTCGTCGAAGATGCCGCGGAAGGTGGCGTCGCTGTCCGTCGAGTACTCCTGCTTGACCCGCATGAGGACGGTCTCGGAGGGGTGGGCGTTCAGGAAGTCGCGGCAGGCGATGAGCACATCGCCGAACATCATGTTCTGGTAGGCGGCGCCGTGGTGGATGGCGAACGAGCCTCCGGTGACCCGGCACCGTACGTCGAGGAAGCGGATGCCGTAGTTCAGCTGCTCGGCGATGGTCGTGTTCTGGCACTCGGCCCAGAGCCCGCCGAAGCGGGCGCCCGAGTCATGGGTGCCGGGGATCGTCAGTGTCCCCAGGGCCCTGCCGCTGTCGATGCCGCTCATCCAGTCCTGGGGGCCCAGTGCGCGCTGCGGGGCAGCACCGGCGGGTGCTGCCCCGATGAGGGCGGTGGCGGACGCGACCGCCGCGCCCGCGAGGAAACCACGTCTGGTCAGGGACATGTGCCGTCTCCTTCGTCGGCCTCCGCGATGTGGGGGGTCGCGGTCGGCAGACGGGATGATGTCAGACATGCCCATGACACAAAACCGCTTGCGCGGAAACGGAGAACATCCGAGGGCGGCAGGCCGATGGCCCGCCGCCCCTCAGTTGCGCTGCTTGTTACTTGACGACCGTGATCCGGCCGGTGGCCGGCGGCGCCAGCGGGGCGCCCGCGCTGGAGTGCGCGGCGAAGTAGGCGATGAGGACGTCCAGGTCGGACGCACCCACCAGCTTGTTCTTGTGCTCCTTCAGGACGGTGAAGCCGTCGCCGCCGCCCGCGAGGAACTCGTTCATCGCGACCCGGTAGGTCTTCGCCGGGTCGATCGCCTCGCCGTTCAGCTTCACCGAGCCGGCCACGATCCGGTCGGCGCCGGTCTTCGTCATGTCCAGGGTGTAGGTGAAGCCCTTCGACACCTGGAGGATCTTCGGAGCGGCCTGGTTCGGGCCGCTGACCTGCTGCTGGAGCGCGGTGATCAGCTGGGCACCGGTCAGGTCGACGGCCGTCATCATGTTGGTGAACGGCTGCACGGTGAACGCCTCGCCGTACGTCACCACACCGTCGCCCTCACCACCGGTCGCCTTGTGGACCAGGCCCGCGCGGATACCGCCCGGGTTCATCAGCGCGAGCTGCGCACCGCCCTTGTCGGCCGGTGCGAGACCCTCCAGCTGCGCGTCCGCGATGAGATTGCCGAGCGGCTTCTCGGGCGACTCGAAGGGGTTCTCGATGTCCGCGGAGATGTAGCCGACGGGCCGGCTCGCGATCGGCGCGGCCAGCGCGTTCCAGCGGTCGATCAGCCGGGTCATGTCCGCGGCCTTCGGCACGTCACGGGTGACGACATGGTTCGCAGAGGCCACGGACGTACGGACGATGTCCTTGGTGCGACGGTCGTACGTGAGCGTCGTGTCCGTGTACAGCTTGCCGAACGAGGCCGCCGAGGTGACGGTGCGCGGCTTGCCGGACGGGTCCGGGATGGTGCACGCGTACGCCTGGTGGGTGTGACCCGTGACCAGCGCGTCGACCTGCGGGCTGACCTTCTTGGCGATGTCGACGATCGGGCCCGAGATGCCGTCGCCGGGGCCGGGGCTGTCGCAGTTGTAGTTGTACGAGCCCGAGGCCGGCGCGCCGCCCTCGTGGAGGAGGGCGACGATCGACTTCACGCCCTTGCGCTCCAGCACCTTGGTGTACTTGTTGATCGTCTCGATCTCGTCGCCGAACTTGAGGCCCTTGATGCCCTCGGCGTTGACGATGTCCGGCGTGCCCTCCAGCGTGACGCCGATGAAGCCGATCTTGACGCCGTTCTTCTCCCAGATGAAGTACGGGTCGAGCAGCGGCCGGCCGGTCTTCTCGTTCGTCACGTTGGCGGCGAGGTACGGGAAGTCGGCGCCCCGGAACTTCTTGGGATTGCCCTTCGCCGTCTTCTCGAAGCAGCCCTCGGTGGGGTGGCAGCCGCCGTTCTGCATGCGGGCGAGTTCCTTGGCGCCCTCGTCGAACTCGTGGTTGCCGACGGAGGTCACATCGAGCTTCAGCTTGTTCAGCGCCTCGATGGTCGGCTCGTCGTGGAAGAGCCCGGAGAGCAGCGGCGAGGCGCCGATCATGTCACCGGCCGCGGCGGTGATGGAGTACTTGTTGCCCTCACGGGCCGTGCGCAGATGGGTGGCGAGGTACTCGACACCGCCCGCGTCGATGGTCTTGGTGGTGCCGTCCTCGTTGGTGTGGGTGACCCGCCCGGCCGAGCCGGCAGGCGGCTGCAGATTGCCGTGGAGGTCGTTGAAGGACAGCAGCTGTACGTCGACAGTGCGACCGTACCCGTGGCCGTGTCCCTTGCCGCGGTCCTGTTCGATACCGCGGTCGTGCGCCCCGGCGGGCATCGCGGCGACCAGTGCGCCCACGGTGGTCAGTCCGGCCACGGCCGCGAGTGCGCGGCGGCGCTTCTGGTGCGATGTCGCTGACATCTGTCCCCTTGTCAGTTCAGCGTGACAACTGTGCTCAGCCGGGCAGCCTAGAGTCAACGCGCGTAGCGCGACAGGGGGTAGCAGGTTACGAGCTGGTTTCTGATCGGGTGCGCCCGGCGCCGTACCCTCGTCGTATGACCGACTCAGCCCCTGCCGCCCTAGAGCCCGGCCGACAGATCCAGACGCTCGACGAGCTCACCCCCGATCAGGCCGAAGCCGTCCTCCACCTGCTGTCCGTCGCCGCCCGCGCCGACGGGATGCAGGCCGTCTCCGAGCAGGGCCGGCTCCAGCTGCGCCACGGGCGGCGCGAGGGCGTGCGCCACTTCCTGCTCACCGTCGCCGGGGATCTCCGCGGCTACGCCCAACTGGAGGACACCGACCCGGTGGAGGCCCCCGCGGCCGAGCTGGTCGTCCACCCCGGCCACCGCGGCCGCGGCCACGGCCGGGCGCTCGGCAATGCCCTGCTGGCGACGTCCGGCAAGCGGCTGCGCATGTGGGCGCACGGCGGCAAGTCCGCGGCCCGCCACCTCGCACAGGTCCTCGGGCTGACGCTCTTCCGCGAACTGCGCCAGCTGCGCCGCTCGTTGAGCCCGCTCGACATCCCGGATCCGGTCCTCCCCGAGGGAGTGACGATCCGTTCCTTCGTCCCCGGCCAGGACGACGCCGCCTGGCTCGCGGTCAACGCGGCGGCCTTCGCCCACCACCCCGAGCAGGGCGCACTCACCCAGCGCGACCTCGACGACCGCAAGGAGGAGCCCTGGTTCGACCCCAAGGGCTTCTTCCTCGCCGAGCGCGAGGGCGAGCTCCTCGGCTTCCACTGGACGAAGGTCCACGCGGAGGAGCAGCTCGGCGAGGTCTACGTCCTCGGCATCCGCCCGGACGCCCAGGGCACCGGCCTCGGCAAGGCCCTGACCGCGGTCGGCCTGCGCCACCTCGCGTCCCAGGGCCTGCCGACGGCGATGCTGTACGTCGACGCGGACAACACGGCGGGACTGCGGGTGTACGAGGGGCTGGGCTTCACCACGCACGAGGTGGATCTGATGTACCGCACGGAGACGTGAACCGGCACTGCGGAGCCGGCCGCAGGAGAACGACAGGGGGCGGTTGACACCGCCCCCTTTCTTCCACCACCCTTTCACTACTTGATTAGTGAAAGGGTGGTGAGTTGTGATCGAGTACCGGATCGACCGGCGCAGTGGCATCGCCACCTATGTGCAGATCGTGCAGCAGACGAAACAGGCCCTGCGGCTGGGCCTGCTGGAGCCCGGCGACCGCCTGCCCACCGCCCGCGAGGTGGTGGAGGCCACCGCCATCAACCCGAACACCGTGCTCAAGGCCTACCGCGAGCTGGAGCGCGAAGGCCTCGTCGAGGCCCGCCGCGGCCTCGGCACCTTCGTACGGAAGTCACTGGGCGGCGGCCCGGCCGACTCGCCCCTGCGCGGCGAACTCGCCGACTGGGCGGCCCGCGCCCGCGCGGCGGGCCTGGAGCGGGACGACGTGGCCGCGCTCTTCACCGCCGTACTCGACGAGCACTTCACGCGACACGACCAGGGGGACCACGCATGACCGGCACGGCACTCGAAGCCATCGGCCTCGGCAGGAGGTTCGGCAGGGGACTCGGCAAGGGTCCCGGCAGGGGAGCCGGCCCGAGACTCCGGCACACCTGGGCGCTGCGGGACTGTTCCTTCCGGCTGCCCGCGGGCCGGATCTGCGCCCTCGTCGGCCCCAACGGGGCAGGAAAGTCCACCCTGCTGACGCTCGCGGCCGGCCTGCTGCGGCCCACCGAGGGCAGCGTCCGCGTCCTCGGCACCGACCCCGCCGCCGCCCGCGAACAGCTCGCGTACGTCGGCCAGGACAAGCCGCTGTTCCCTCAGCTCACGGTCGCCGACACCCTGCGCATGGGCCGCGAACTCAACCCCGGCCGCTGGGACGACACCGCCGCCCGGCGGATCGTCGACGCCGGAGACCTGGACCCGGCGGCCCGCGTCCGCACGCTCTCCGGAGGCCAGCGCACCCGCGTGGCCCTCGCCCTCGCCATCGGCAAGCGCCCCCGGCTGCTACTGCTGGACGAACCGACCGCGGACCTCGACCCGCTCGGCCGCCACCAGCTCATGGGCACCCTGATGGCCGACGCCGCCGAGCACGGCACCACCGTGGTCATCTCGTCGCACATCCTCTCCGAGCTGGAAAACACCTGTGACTACGTCCTGCTCGTCGACCACGGCCGGATCCGTCTCGGCGGCGACACCGAGGACCTGCTGGCCGCGCATCGCCTCGTGACCGGACCGGTGCGCGACCTCGCGCCGCACACCGTCGTCGAATCCCGCACGACAGGCCGTCAGCTGACCGCGCTGGTACGCCCCGAAGGCCCGCTCGACGGCGACTGGCAGACCGCGGCCCCTTCGCTGGAAGACCTGCTGCTGGCCCATCTCCGCTCCCCGGACACACCGGCACTGCTCACCCCGTCCGCCGAGCGGGTCGCCGCATGAGCGCCCTCAGCACCGCATTGACGGGCATGCGCTGGGTCGTCGTCCACCAGCACCGGCGCGCCCTGTGGACGGTCCTCGGCCTCCTGGCCCTGAGCTGCGGCACCCTCACCGTCCTGCGCCTCCTGTTCAGCTCCGGGGTCGCCGCGTCGGACCCGTACGCCGGTCCGTACGACGAGCTCCTGATCGCCCTCGACTACGGCAGCACGGCCGTCATGCTGGCGCCGCTGCTCATCGCGGTGTACGTGGCCGGGCCGCTCATCGCCCGCGAGATGGAAACCGGCGCCTACCGGGTGGCCTGGACGCAGTCCGTGACGCCGCTGCGCTGGCTGACCACGAAGCTGGCCCTCACCACCGCGGTCGTGCTCGCCGGGGCCACCGCGTTCGTGGCCGTCTTCCGGTGGAGCCGGACCCCGGTCGGCGAAAGCGCCTTCCTCCCGCTGTGGTCCAACCAGATCTACGCGGCATACGGCACGACCGCCGTGGCGTACGCACTGCTGGCCGTCGCCGTCGGCACGCTCACAGGGCTTCTTGTGCACCGCGCTCTCGCCGCGATGAGCATCGCGGGCCTCGCGACCGGCACGGTCATGCTGGCCCTCGGCACTCTCCGGCACAAGCTGTGGCCCACAGAGATCATCACCGGCCGGCCCCTGGAACACCCCCGCGCCGCCTGGTGGGTGGCGACCGGCAATCTCGACGGAGCGGGCGAGCGTGTCTCCACGGTCCACTGCACCGGCTACCGGGACCCCTGCTTCACCTGGGAGGACGGCGTCACCGACTTCGCCGAGATCCACCCGTCCACCCACTTCTGGCCGATCCAGCTGATCGAGACCGGCATCGTGCTGGCGCTCACCGCCGCGGCGGCGTTCGCCGCCTTCCGGGTCCTGCGCCGACTGCACGCCTGAGGAGCACACCGATGACCAGAACCACCCGGCACACTCCGCCGACCGGACCGGTCCGCGGGCCCGCTCGGCCCCCGGCAGCCGAACCGCCCACGACGGGCCACCGACCGACCGTGGAGGCGACAGCATGAGCACCCTCGCCGCCAGGGGACTCGCCCGGACCGTGCTCCGGCTGCACCGCAGCGCCCTGCTGCTGTTCGGGGTCTTCCTCGCGCTGTCCGCCGCCGGGCTGGCCCTCCTGCGGTTCGCCGGGCCGAAGACCGAGCGAATGCTGGCGGACTGCGTCAGCGACGGGGGATCCTGCCCGCCGTCCCTCCTGCGGGACTGGCTCGATGTCGGCGCCAACATGAGCTCCGCGGCCACCGTGATCGCCTGGCTGCCCCTCGCCGTGGCCTTCTTCGCGGGCGCGGTACTCATCGGCGCGGAGCTGGAGCGCGGCACGGCCGGCCTCGCCTGGACGCAGACCGTCACCCCGGCCCGGTGGCTCGCCACCAAACTCGCTGTCCCCGCCGTGATGATCACCGGAGGCGTCACGGCCCTCTGCCTGCTCTACCGCTGGACCCGCGGCGCCCTCGGGAACTCCTTGGGCGACGAGTGGTACTACACCGATGTCTTCCTGGCACTGGGCCCGGCGGTGCTCGCCTATCACCTGCTCGCCCTCGCCACCGGCGCGCTCGCGGGCCTGCTGATCCGGCGCGCCCTGCCGGCCGGCGGACTCGCCCTCGCCGTCACCGGGCTCGTGATGCTGGCCGCCGACCTCTGGCGGGACCGGCTGTGGCCGACGGCGGAAGTGGTCTGGAGGGACTCACGGGGCGAGCTCCCGGGCAGCGCCTGGCAGATGGAGAACGGCCTGGTCACCGCCACCGGACAACGGGTCGAGCAGTGCTGGGAGCCGCATGTGGCGATGCCGCCCGGCTGCCACCCCGGAACCGGCATCCGCGAGTGGTACGCCGTCTTCCACCCCTCCTCGCACTTCTGGCCGATCCAGCTGATCGAGACCGGCATCGTGCTGGCGCTCACCGCCGCGGCGGCGTTCGCGGCCTTCCGGGTCCTGCGCCGGCTGCACGCCTGACGGGCGCTCCCGCGCGGGCGTGGTGGACGGGGGTCTCCACATCCGCGCGGGCGGTCGCCGGACGCCCGGAGCGGATCCGCCCCGCGGAGGGCAGGGCACCGCCCCCGGAACTCCCGGCGCGACGCCCCCGCTTGCCCAGGTGTCATGTTCTCGTTACCAGGCATTCAGGGATCCTTGCGACCCTCAGTGAATGCAGCCCGCCGTGCCCCCAGCCCCGCGAAATGGGCATCCTCCCTCCACCACGGCCCGCTCCGACGCGCCCAACCACCCGTTTGCGCGGAAGAATGGGGCCATGAGTCAGCAGCCCGCCGAGGTACCGGTCCAGCACGTCCAGCCGTCCGTGGGTTCCATTGCCGCGCACCGCCCCCACACGGTGTCCGCCGCGGTGTCCGACCTGGAACCCGACATCGACGCCGACCTCGACATCTAC
The DNA here is from genome assembly GCF_056435785.1 of Streptomyces sp. NPDC043870. Lineage (NCBI taxonomy): Bacteria > Bacillati > Actinomycetota > Actinomycetes > Kitasatosporales > Streptomycetaceae > Streptomyces > Streptomyces sp. NPDC043870. The sequence goes on along the minus strand of NZ_JBWKDT010000012.1, from coordinate 24,193 downwards.
GAAGAGGACGGCGAGGGGGCCGAGCTGCCCCAGGGCCGCTTCCTGGACCGCGAGCGCAGCTGGCTCGCGTTCAACGAACGGGTGCTGGAGCTTGCCGAGGACCCCGCGACACCCCTCCTCGAACGGGCGAACTTCCTCGCGATCTTCGCCTCGAACCTGGACGAGTTCTTCATGGTCCGGGTCGCCGGACTGAAGCGCCGCATCGCGACCGGCGTCGCCACCCGATCGGCCTCCGGTCTGCAGCCGCGCGAGGTCCTGGAGCTGATCTGGAACCGCTCCCGGGAACTCATGGCCCGCCACGCCGCGTGCTACCAGCAGGACGTCGCGCCGGCTCTCGCCGACGAGGGCATCCACCTCATCCGCTGGCCCGAGCTCACCGAGAAGGAGCAGGCCCGGCTCTTCACCCTGTTCCGGCAGCAGATCTTCCCGGTCCTCACACCACTGGCCGTGGACCCCGCGCACCCGTTCCCGTACATCTCGGGGCTCTCGCTCAACCTCGCCGTCGTCGTCCGCAACCCGGTCAGCGGCCACCGCCACTTCGCCCGGGTCAAGGTCCCGCCGCTGCTGTCCCGCTTCCTGGAGGCGTCGCCGCAGCGGTACGTCCCGCTCGAGGACGTCATAGCGGCCCACCTGGAGGAGCTGTTCCCCGGCATGGAGGTGCTCGCGCACCACATGTTCCGGGTGACCAGGAACGAGGACCTGGAGGTCGAGGAGGACGACGCGGAGAACCTGCTCCAGGCTCTGGAGAAGGAGCTGCTGCGCCGCCGCTTCGGCCCGCCGGTGCGCCTGGAGGTCGAGGAGTCCATCGACCCGTACGTCCTGGACCTGCTGGTACGCGAACTGAAGATCTCCGAGTCCGAGGTCTATCCGCTGCCCGGGCCGCTGGATCTGACAGGCCTGTTCGGGATCGTCTCGCAGGACCGGCCCGAGCTGAAGTACCCGAAGTTCGTCGCCGGCACCCACCGCGACCTCGCCGAGGTCGAGTCCGCGTCCGCGCCCGACATCTTCGCGGCGCTGCGCGAGCGCGACGTACTGCTGCACCACCCGTACGACTCGTTCTCGACCTCCGTCCAGGCCTTCCTGGAGCAGGCCGCCGCCGACCCGGACGTCCTCGCGATCAAGCAGACGCTGTACCGGACCTCCGGCAAGTCCCCGATCGTCGACGCACTGATCGACGCCGCCGAGTCCGGCAAGCAGGTCCTCGTCCTCGTCGAGATCAAGGCCCGCTTCGACGAGCAGGCCAACATCAAGTGGGCGCGGAAGCTGGAGGAGGCCGGCTGCCACGTCGTCTACGGGCTCGTCGGCCTGAAGACGCACTGCAAGCTGTCGCTGGTCGTCCGCCAGGAGGGCGAGACGCTGCGCCGCTACTCGCACGTCGGCACCGGCAACTACCACCCGAAGACCGCGCGGCTGTACGAGGACCTCGGCCTGCTCACCGCCGACCCGCAGGTCGGCGCCGACCTGTCCGACCTGTTCAACCGGCTCTCCGGCTACTCGCGCCGCGAGACGTACCGCCGGCTGCTGGTCGCCCCCAAGTCGCTGCGCGACGGGCTGGTGGCCCGGATCAACAAGGAGGCCGCCCACCACCGGTCGGGCCGCCCCGCGTACGTCCGTATCAAGGTCAACTCGATGGTCGACGAAGCGATCATCGACGCGCTGTACCGGGCGTCCCAGGCCGGTGTGCCGGTGGACATCTGGGTACGCGGCATCTGTGCGATCCGTCCCGAGGTCGCGGGCCTCTCCGAGAACATACAGGTCCGCTCGGTCCTCGGCCGCTTCCTGGAGCACTCGCGGATCTTCGCCTTCGGCAACGGGGGCGAGCCCGAGGTCTGGTTCGGCAGTGCCGACATGATGCACCGCAACCTCGATCGCCGTATCGAGGCCCTCGTCCGGGTCACCGACCCGGCGCACCGCGCGGCCCTGACCCGGCTGCTGGAGACCGGCATGTCCGACTCCACCTCGTCCTGGCATCTCGGCCCGGACGGGGAGTGGACCCGGCATGCCACGGATCCGGACGGCCAGCCGCTGCGGCACGTACAGGAAATGCTCATAGACGCCCGGAGGCGCCGGCGTGCACAGCCCTGACCTTCCCCTGGTGCCGCGGGGGGCCGGCGCCGACCAGGTCCTGGCCCGGTATCTGCACACTCAAGCCGGGGACTTCCTCCGCAGCCTGCGGCTGCACGGCGAGAGCGGTGCGGACACGGCCGGCGCGGAGATGGCCGCCCGGTCCCTGCGCCGTGCCGCCCGCCGTATCGGCGGCACCCTCCACACCTTCCGCCCGCTGCTGGATCACGCCTGGGCGGACCAGCTCCGTACCGAGCTCGCCTGGCTCTCCGGCGTCCTCGCCTCCGAGCACGCCTGCACGGCCCGGCTGGCCCGCCTCCTCGATGCCCTCGCCCGCCTCTCGGGCACGGCTCCGGTCCCGGCGGCCCGGGTCCCGGACGGCGACGGCGACGGCGACGGCGGTACGGAAGCTCCGGCCGCGCCGGCCACAGCCACCGGCGGAGCGGCCCAGGCCGGACGCAGCGCGCTCACCGTCGGGGCCGCGCGCGCCGGCGCCCTGCTGGAGCGGCAGCTGACGCTCGCGCGGACCCGGGCGCACTCCGCCGCACTGCAGGCGCTCGGCTCCTCGCGGTTCCACGCGGTCGCCGACGCGGTCGCGCTGCTCGCCTCCGAGGTGCCGCTGGCAGGGACCGCGGCCGCGCCCGGTGCCGCCCTGGCCGGGCAGGCCGATGTCGCCGAGCGCAGGCTCCTGGAGGCGGTCACGGTGCTGCCGCTGGCCCGCGCGGCACACCCGTACAACGCGGAGGCACTGGTCCACGGCCTGGCGGCCGCTTCCGCGGGCGAGGCCCAGGACGCCCCGTGGCACCAGGTGCGACAGCTGCTGCGGCTGCACCGGTACGCGCGCGAGGTGCTGTCCTCCGTCGACGGCGCGCCCGCCCCGGACCCGCACCTCGCCATGGCGGGCCGGACCCTGGACCGGCACCGCGACGCCGCGGAAGCCGCCGCGGCCGCCGCGGCCGCGGCGCGCACTCCCCGTATCGCCCCGGCCACGGCATACGCCCTCGGTGTGCTCCACGCCGACCAGCGCCACGAGGTCGAGGCCGCCCGCTTCGCCTTCCAGCAGATCTGGCAGGAGGCAGCACCCGGACCGGACGGGCCCCTGGGGAAGCAGGCGGTGGCCGCGCCATGAATGGCGGCATGGAAGGCGAAGTCGTGATTCTCGCGGCAGGGTGCGTGTTGTGGCGCCGCTCGCCTTCTGGTCACGGGATTGAGATCGCCCTGGTTCATCGCCCCAAGTGGGATGACTGGTCCCTCCCGAAGGGCAAGTTGAAACGGCGGGAGGACGCACGTGACGGTGCGGTGCGCGAGGTACTGGAAGAAACCGGAATGACCTGCGTCCTGGGACCGGAACTGCCCACGGTCCGGTACGTGGTCGGCGACCGGCCCAAGGAGGTCCGCTACTGGGCGGCAGAGGCCATCGAAGGCTCGTTCGTGCCGAACCGCGAGGTGGACCGCCTGCTGTGGCTATCTCCTGCGGCCGCACAAAACCACCTGACGCAGGACAGGGACAAAGAGCTGGTCACCGTCCTTCTCAGCACCCTTCACTTCCCTCACGCCACGAGACCTTGAGCAAAGCGGGATCGAACGGGGCCTTGTCGCTGACACCTTCCGGGACCGGCAGAACAGCCACGGAAATGATGACCTGACCGATCACCTCGCGCTTCTGCTGCAGATCCATGGATCCCACTTTTCTCCGTGCCATCCCCTGAGGAGATTCCTTCCGGCCTCGGCCTTCAGATGGTCCTTCTCTTCCTCCTCCAAGTACTCGGCGTTCCTTCCTGTCGCCTTGTTACCGGTGAGCTAACAGCCACAACACCTACGACCATGGAGCCTGACGGCGGCGGAGACTCCCTCCCCCTCCTCGAGGTCACGCGCAGATAAAGGCGGAACCCCATCGACCGACAGGGTTCACCTTCCGTTCACCACCACCCGTCGACCGCTTCACCTGTTCTGCCTAATTTCGGGCTTACACGGTGACCGGCTCACTGCCGCACCGAACACCCCGACGCACGCCGTCGTACAACGTCGAGGACGAGCAGAAGTCCCCGACGGAGTCCAGGCGGCTCCTTGGAAGGAACACCCGAAAGTGAAGCTTCAGCGCAAGAACGGGCTTCGCGCCGCAGCGCTCGGTGCCCTCGCCGTTTCCGGCGCCCTGGTTCTCACGGCGTGCGGCTCGGACGACAACGCCGGTGGCACTGGTGGCAACGGCGGCGGCAAGACCAACGCCGCGTCGAACATCAAGTGCGGCGACGCCAAGGGCCAGCTGCTGGCATCCGGTTCCAGCGCGCAGAAGAACGCCATGGACCTGTGGGTCAAGAACTACATGGCCGCCTGCACCGGCGTGGAGGTCAACTACAAGGCGTCCTCCTCCGGTGAGGGCATCGTGGCCTTCAACCAGGGCACGGTCGGCTTCGCCGGCTCCGACTCGGCGCTCAAGCCCGAAGAGGTCGAGGACTCCAAGAAGATCTGCAAGACCGGCCAGGGCATCAACCTGCCGATGGTCGGCGGCCCGATCGCGATCGGCTACAACCTCCCGGGCGTGGAGAAGCTCGTCCTGGACGCCCCGACGATCGCCAAGATCTTCAACACCGACATCAAGAAGTGGAACGACCCGGCGATCGCCAAGCTGAACCCGGGCGCCAAGCTCCCGGACAAGGCGATCCAGCCCTTCCACCGCTCCGAGGACTCCGGCACCACCCAGAACCTCGGCAAGTACCTGGCCAAGGCCGCTCCGGACGCCTGGAAGTACGAGCCCGAGAAGAAGTGGCCCGCCCCCGGTGGCCAGGCCGCCCAGGGCTCCTCCGGTGTCGCGGCCCAGGTCAAGCAGGTCGAGGGTGCCATCGGCTACTTCGAGCTCTCCTACGCCACGTCGCAGAGCATCCCGGCGGTCACCATCGCCACCGGCGCCTCCGCCCCGGTCGAGGCGACCTCCGAGAACGCGTCCAAGGCCATCGCCGCCGCCAAGATCAAGGGCACCGGCAAGGACCTGGCGCTCGGCCTCGACTACACCACCAAGGCCGAGGGTGCCTACCCGCTCGTCCTGGTGACCTACGAGATCGTCTGCGACAAGGGCAACAAGGCCGACACGCTGAACACGGTCAAGTCCTTCCTGACCTACACCGCCTCCGACGAGGGCCAGAAGGTCCTGTCCGAGGCCGGCTACGCCCCCATCCCGACCGAGATCAACGCCAAGGTCCGCGAGACGGTCAACAGCCTCTCGTAACCCGGCGTCATAAGGCGACGGCCGGTCCGGAGCACCACTCCGGGCCGGCCTCCCGCCACATCCGGTGCACCGCCGCCAAGGGAAGCCGCGAACCCGCGTGCTCTTCCCCCACCCAGACCGGAAAGATCATGGCTTCCACTACACCCATAGAGACACCGCCGGCCAAGCCGGCAGCCTCGCGCCGAGCCACATCCACCGGCCGCGCGGGCGACAAGGTCTTCCTGGGCCTCTCCCGCGGCTCGGGCATTCTGCTGCTCGTGATCATGGCGTCCATCGCCGGATTCCTCAGCTACCGCGCAGCGCTCGCGATCTCCAAGGACGAAGGCAACTTCTTCACGACCTTCGACTGGAACCCGGCGGGCGACCCGCCGGTCTTCGGCATCGCCGTCCTGCTCTTCGGCACGATCGTCAGCTCGATCATCGCGATGGTCATCGCGGTTCCGATCGCTGTCGGCATCGCGCTGTTCATCTCCCACTACGCACCGCGCAAGGTCGCCGGGCCGCTCGCGTACGTCGTCGACCTGCTCGCCGCCGTGCCGTCGATCATCTACGGCATCTGGGGCGCCCTCTTCCTGGTCCCGTACCTGGAGGGGCTGAACCTCTGGCTCGACGAGTACCTCGGCTGGACGTACATCTTCGAGAAGACCGAGGTCGGCGTCGCCCGCTCGCTCTTCACCGTGGGCATCCTGCTGGCGATCATGATCCTGCCGATCGTGACCAGCGTCAGCCGCGAGGTCTTCCTCCAGGTCCCGCGGATGAACGAGGAGGCCGCGCTCGCGCTCGGCGCCACCCGCTGGGAAGTCATCCGGATGTCGGTGCTCCCCTTCGGCCGCTCCGGCGTCATCTCCGCCTCGATGCTCGGCCTCGGCCGCGCGCTCGGCGAGACCATGGCCGTCGCGGCGGTGCTCTCCCCGAGCTTCCTCATCTCGCTGCACATCCTGAACCCGGGCGGCGGCACGTTCGCCCAGAACATCGCCGCGAAGTTCGACGAGGCCAACGAGTTCGGCCGTGACGCCCTGATCGCCTCCGGTCTGGTCCTCTTCATCCTCACGCTGCTGGTCAACGGCGCCGCTCGACTGATCATCGCGCGCCGCAAGGAGTACTCGGGGGCGAACGCCTGATGAGCCACGCAACCATCAAGGACGCCCGCACCTCGGGGCCCGCTCCGCACCGCAGGAACTCCCTGAGCCACCGCCGGCTCCCCCGCTGGGCCCAGCCCGTCTTCGCGGTCGTGTCCATCGCGCTCGGCATCGGCATCGGCGTCGCTGCCGGCTGGGAGAGCCGCGTCCAGTGGGGCCTGACCGCGGCCCTGCTCTTCGTCGTCATCTCGTACGTGACCACGTCGGTCGTCGAGAACCAGCGCCAGGCCAAGGACCGCCTCGCCACCAGCGTCGTCTGGGTGTGCTTCGTCCTCGCCGTCGTCCCGCTGCTCTCGCTGATCTGGGTCACCATCAGCCGCGGTGTGAAGGCCCTCGACGGATACTTCCTCACCCACTCGATGGCCGGCGTCCCCGGCTTCGAGCCCGGCGGCGGCGTCTACCACGCACTGATCGGCACACTGGAGCAGGTCGGTATCGCGACCCTGATCTCCGTGCCGATCGGCCTGCTGACCGCCGTCTACCTCGTCGAGTACGGCAAGGGCGCGCTCGCCAAGGCCGTGACCTTCTTCGTCGACGTCATGACGGGCATCCCGTCCATCGTCGCGGGTCTGTTCATCCTCTCGATCATGCTGATGGCCGGCCTTCAGCCGTCCGGATTCATGGGCTCGCTCGCCCTGACGATCCTGATGATCCCGGTCGTGGTCCGCTCCACCGAGGAAATGCTCAAGCTCGTTCCGAACGAGCTCCGCGAGGCCTCCCTCGCCCTCGGTGTCCCGAAGTACCGGACGATCCTGAAGGTGGTCCTCCCCACCGCGGTCGGCGGAATCTCCACCGGCGTGATGCTCGCTGTCGCGCGTATCGCCGGTGAGACCGCCCCGATCTTCCTGCTTGTCTTCGGCAGCCAGCTGATCAACACCAACCCGTTCGAAGGCGCCCAGTCCTCGCTCCCCTTCTACATCTGGGAGCAGTACCGGGTCGGCAGCGAGGCGTCGTACGACCGCGCCTGGGCAGCCGCCCTCGTACTGATCGCCTTCGTCATGATCCTCAACCTGGTGGCCCGCGGCATCGCCCGCTGGAAGGCCCCGAAGACCGGCCGCTGACCGCGGCGATTTGGAAGTGATTTCAATGGCCAAGCGAATCGACGTCAGCGGCCTGTCCGCCTTCTACGGCTCCCACAAGGCCATCGAGGACATCTCGATGACCGTGGAGCCCCGCTCGGTGACGGCCTTCATCGGCCCCTCCGGCTGCGGAAAGTCCACGTTCCTGCGCACCCTGAACCGGATGCACGAGGTCACCCCCGGTGGCCGCGTCGAGGGCAAGGTGCTCCTGGACGACGAGAACCTGTACGGCTCGAACGTCGACCCGGTGGCGGTGCGCCGCACGGTGGGCATGGTGTTCCAGCGCCCGAACCCGTTCCCGACCATGTCGATCTTCGACAACGTCGCGGCGGGCCTGCGGCTGAACGGCTCGTACAAGAAGCGCCAGCTCGAGGAAGTCGTCGAGAAGTCCCTCAAGGGCGCGAACCTCTGGAACGAGGTCAAGGACCGTCTGAACAAGCCCGGCTCGGGCCTGTCCGGCGGCCAGCAGCAGCGTCTGTGCATCGCCCGCGCGATCGCGGTCGAGCCGGACGTCCTGCTGATGGACGAGCCCTGCTCCGCCCTCGACCCGATCTCGACCCTCGCGATCGAGGACCTGATCGGCGAGCTGAAGGAGCGCTTCACGATCGTCATCGTGACGCACAACATGCAGCAGGCGGCGCGCGTCTCCGACCGCACGGCGTTCTTCAACCTCTCGGCGGTCGGCCAGCCCGGCCGGCTCATCGAGATCGACGAGACCGAGCGGATCTTCTCCAACCCGTCCGTCCAGGCGACCGAGGACTACATCTCGGGCCGCTTCGGATAGGACACCCCGACTGCCTGCGGTGCTGCATGGCGGTGCCACCGCAAGGCAAAGGGCCGGCCCCCTCTCGACAGAGAGGGGGCCGGCCCATTTCTCGTGGGGGGCTGCGTCTCACCGGGGGACGACCCCCGGACCCCCAGCCAGACCCCGACCAGCCTCAGCCGAACGCCAGATTCACGATCCAGAAGCTGAACGCCGCCACCAGGGCCGCGGCCGGCATCGTGATGAACCAGCCCATGACGATGTTCTTGGCGACACCCCACCGCACGGCGTTCACCCGCTTCGTCGCCCCGACACCCATGATCGCCGACGTGATCACATGCGTCGTCGAGATCGGCGCGTGGAACAGGAACGCCGAGCCGAACATGATGGACGCCCCCGTCGTCTCCGCCGCGAAACCCTGCGGCGGGTCCAGCTCGATGATCTTCCGGCCCAGCGTCCGCATGATGCGCCAGCCACCCGCGTACGTTCCGAGCGACAGCATCACCGCGCAGACGATCTTCACCCACACCGGGATCGGGTCGCCGTAGTCCTCGACATCGGCGATGACCAGGGCCATCACCACGATGCCCATGGTCTTCTGCGCGTCCTGAAGACCATGGCCGAGCGCCATTCCCGCCGCCGACACGGTCTGCGCTATACGGAAGCCGCGCTTCGCCTTGGCCGGATTGGACTTCCGGAACATCCACATGATCGCGCACATCACCAGATAGCCGACACCCAGGCCGACGATCGGCGAGACGAACATGGGGATGACGACCTTGTCGAGCACCCCGCCCCAGATGACCTCGGTCCCGCCCGCCAGCGCCGCGCCCACCATGCCACCGAACAGCGCGTGCGAGGACGACGACGGCAGACCGAAGTACCAGGTGACCAGGTTCCAGATGATCGCGCCGACGAGCGCCGCGAAGAGAATGCCCATGCCGCGATCGCCCTTGGGCGTCTCGATCAGGCCCTCACTCACGGTCTTGGCGACCCCGCTGCCCATGAAGGCACCGGCGAGGTTCATCACCGCGGCCATCGCCAGGGCGGCCCGCGGGGTCAGCGCCCGGGTGGACACCGAGGTGGCGATCGCGTTGGCGGAGTCGTGGAAGCCGTTGGTGTACGTGAAGAAGAGCGCGACCCCGATGGTCACGACCAGCGCAAAGGTGTCCACGAAGCCTCAGGACTCCTTGACCGCGATGGTCTCCACGGTATTGGCCACGTGCTCGAACGCGTCGGCGGCTTCCTCCAGCACGTCCACGATCTGCTTGAGCTTGAGCACCTCGATGGCGTCGTACTTGCCGTTGAAGAGGTGCGCGAGGAGCTTGCGGTGGATCTGGTCCGCCTGGTTCTCCAAACGGTTGACCTCGATCCAGTACTCGGTGAGGTTGTCCATCGTCCGCAGATGCGGCATGGCCTCCGCGGTCAGCTCCGCCGCCCGCGCCAGCACCTCGATCTGCTGCTCGACGCCCTTGGGCAGTTCCTCGATGTTGTAGAGGACGACCAGGTCGACGGCCTCCTCCATGAAGTCCATGATGTCGTCGAGGGACGACGCGAGGGAGTAGATGTCCTCGCGGTCGAAGGGCGTGATGAACGAGGAGTTCAACTGGTGGAAGATCGCGTGGGTAGCGTCGTCCCCGGCGTGCTCCGCTGCCCGCATCCGTTCGGCGATCTCGGCCCGGGCAGGACCGTCCGCCCCGAGCAGTTCCATCAGGAGTTTCGAGCCCGTGACGATGTTGTCCGCGGACGCGGCAAACATGTCGTAGAAGCTCGTCTCCCTGGGGGTCAGACGAAATCGCACGTGGGGTCCTCGGGGTACTGGGTTTCGGTCAGGCTGATGCTAGGCGCATCATCCGGCCACGGCTAACCGGCGTCCATTCAGTGTCGCCCATCGAACACAGCGATCAGCACGGGGCCCTGCCCGAACCGTCAGGGATCGGTACCATATACCCACGAGGGGTATATCGGGTACAGGCGTACAACGGGAGGACGCGATGACGACCACGGACACGGCCGGCCTTCCGGTCACGGACGACAGCCCCGGCCACGACCAGGGGGTGCACGGCTACCACAAGCAGAAGGACGAGCACCTCAAGCGGCTGCGCCGGATCGAGGGCCAGATCCGCGGTCTGCAGCGCATGGTCGACGAGGACACGTACTGCATCGACATACTCACGCAGGTCTCCGCGTCCACCAAGGCACTGCAGTCCTTCGCACTGCAGCTGCTGGAGGAGCATTTGCGCCACTGCGTCGCCGACGCCGCGGTCAAGGGTGGTGACGAGATCGACGCCAAGGTCGAGGAGGCCACGAAGGCGATCGCGCGCATGCTGCGCACGTGAGCGGCGATACGACGCCCGTAAGCGTCAAGGGGTGTCGGGCGTGGTCACGGCATTCACGTTGAGCACCTCGTCGATACGGTCCGGGCTGAGCCGCTCTCCGTCCGCGGCCGACGCCGCGATCATCAACTCACCGCACAGCTCGATCTCGGCGAGGGCCACGTGGTCCTGGACTGTCGCTGTACTGGGCGGAGCCACGTGCTTTCACCTCTTCCGGCCGGTGTCGGCTTCCTAGCGTAGGGAGCGGGACACACACCGCGCATGGCACGTCCGGACCATTTACCGACAGTGCGTTGCCTATACGTAGGCCCTGAGCCCACGGCCCTTGCGCAGGCCCTGAGCCATGGCCCTGGGCCAGCGGTCCCGAGCCCTACACGCGGACCTTGCCCGCGAAGATGTCGCCGCGGTCCGGGAGCCGTACGACGACGGGGGCGCCGAACTCGTACAGCAGTGTCGTGGAAGAGACCGCGACCGTACGGCCCCGGTTCTCGAAGCTGAACTGATGGCGTACCTTGCGCAGCCGGCCCGCGTCGTCGAGATACGCGTCGAACGGAACGGTGTCCTCGGTGAACCCTTTCGCCGCGGCGACGAGCGCTCCGCGGGCCAGCGGTGACGCGTCCCTCGCGGCGTGCGCGATATCGGTGGTGCCGCGGTAGTGGGCGACCCGTACCCCGGCGAGCTCCTCATGGCCGACGAACGTCGCGCTCCGCACCCCGCGGAGCAGCTCGGCCGCGGCGGCGGGATCGGTCGCGCCACCGGTGACCAGATTGCCGTCCTCCAGGGTCGTCGTATCGACCCTGACCCACTTGTCGGGGGGTACGCCGGCGCCGCGGTCCTTCATGTACAGCGCGCCGGGGGCCAGCAGTTCGGTGATCGGCCGGTGCCCGCTGGTGCCCGCGGGGTCCTTCGGCAGGACGACGCGCAGCCGGCCCATGGCCCGGCGGAAGTCGTATCCGCCCTCACCGCGGATGGTGACGCGGGTGCCGCCCGCGGCCATCTCCATCGCGGTGCGCGCCTTCGACGTACCGGCTCCGGCCAGCACATCCGCGGCCTTCCGTACGGCGGCGACGGGGTTCGCGGCGGGCCTCGCGTCGGCCACTGCGTCCCCGCCCCCGGAACACCCCGCGGTCGCGGCCACACCCGCCACGGCGGCGACGGCACACGCGCCGCGCCTGAGCCTGTGCTGTTGCACCACCATCGCCTGCGAACCCCCAACACGTCTCGCCGCTGCATCGCATAACGACCGGTACCGTTGAAGGGTGCGCTTCTCCGCTCACCACACGACGACCATCGAACGCGGCTCCTTCACCCTGGCGCACTGCACCTGCGGTTGGGCGGGCCCCGCACGCCGTTCCCGGGACCGCGCTCGCGCGGACGCGGAATCCCATGAGTGCCACGAGGGCCGCGAGTCGACGACGCTCGGCGAGGACTGAGCCGGGTCTGGGGCAGCCTGAGGCTGACGGACGGTCCGGGCCGGGCTCGGGGAGTTATGCGGCGAGGTCGTTCTGCCCGGGCGCCATGCCCGGCCGCGGCTCCGCGATGTCCAGCGTCTCGTGCTGCCGCTCCCGTGCCATGCTCCGCCGCGACCGCACGAGCCACCCCGCCCGCCCGGAGCGCGCGACCGCCGACATCAGCGGGGTGAGCAACGCCAGCGCGAGCGGCGCGAGGAGCAGTGCCACGGCCGTACCGAGCGCGAAACCGCCGAGGACGTCGGTCGGGTAGTGCACGCCCATGTAGACCCGGCAGAAACCCTCCGCCAGCGCGAGCCCGATCGCGGCGAGCCCGAAACCGCGGTGGGCGACGAAGAGACCGACCCCGATGGCCATCGCCATCGTCGCGTGGTCGCTGACGAAGGAGAAGTCGGTCTTCCCGGCGACCAGGACCTCCAGCGTCTGGTGATCCACGAACGGCCGCGGCCGCTCCACGAACCCGCGGATCGGGATGTTGACGAGCAGTGCGAGACCGGCGGCCAGCGGCGCCCAGACCAGCGCGGCGACCGCCCCGACCGAGTCCTCCACCGTGCCGCGCCGGCGCACACTCCACCAGCACCAGAGCACGACGAGGACGAGCGCGAGCAGGATTCCGTACTCGCCGACGAACTCCATGACACGGTCGAACCACGTCGGTGCCGACCGGGCCAGCCCGTTGATGTCGTAGAGCAGGCTGACATCGGGATTCGCCCCGTCCAGTGCGAGTCCAGCCATCCGGTGCGGCCCCTTGCCTCGTGTCGCCTGCGTCGTTCTGTGTGCCGCGGCACACACTCCCGTGTGTGCCGCTCCCGAACCCCCGTGGTCGGTGCCGTGTGTACGTACTGCTCGGTGTACGTGCTGCTCCGGTCCAGGGAACGACCCGCTTCGCGCGTCCGTTCCTCTCTCCACGGAACGATCACCATGACGTTATCGAAGAGTGACACATCGTCGCAGCTCAGGGCCGTGGCTTAACGGAGAGTTCCGGCCAAGGCCGACACTTCGTCAGCCCCGCGTCAGGCTGAGGGCGGGGGCGTCGGCAGTGCCGCGGCGCCGTCCTTGGTGACCCTCGTCGCCCCGAAGTAGTCGGGAGTGTCGATCTTGTCGAAGCGGATGACGGCCCCGGTGTACGGCGCGTTGATCATGTATCCGCCACCGACGTACAGCCCCACGTGCCGGATCGCCCGCGAATTGGTCAGGTCGTCCGAGAAGAAGACCAGATCGCCCGGCAGCAGTTCGTCACGCGAGGGATGCGGCCCGGCGTTGTACTGGTCGTTCGCCACCCGCGGCAGCTCGATCCCGACGGTCCGGTACGCGGCCTGCGTCAGCCCCGAACAGTCGAACCGCCCGCCCTGCTCCGGCGTCCCGTTCCCGCCCCACAGATACTCCGTACCGAGCCTCTGCTGCGCGAAGTAGATCGCCCCGGCCGCCTGCCGCGACGGCGCCACCCGCCCGACCGGCCGGGCGAAGCTCTTCTCCAGCGTCCGGATCACCTTCACGTAGTTCCGCGTCTCCTTGTACGGCGGCACACCGCCGTACTTGATGACCGCGTACGCCCCCGCGTTGTACGCCGCGAGCATGTTGTCCGTCGCGTCGCCGGGCGCCTTCTTCACATACCCGGCCAGCTCGCAGTCGTACGAAGCGGCCGACGGGATCGCATCGGCCGGGTCCCACACATCACGGTCCCCGTCACCGTCCCCGTCGACGCCGTGCGTGGCCCACGTCCCCGGGATGAACTGCGCGATCCCCTGCGCCGCGGCCGGGCTCTGCGCCCGCGGATTCCAGCCGCTCTCCTGATACAGCTGCGCGGCGAGCAGCGCGGGGTTGATGGCCGGGCAGAGATTGCCCCACTTCTGCACCAGCGGCTGGTACAACGCCGGGACGGCCCCCTTGGCCAGCGCGACAGCCCCCTTGCCGGCCCCGCCGCCGAGCCCCGCGGCGGCGGAGTACGTCCCGACGACGAGCAGACCGACGAAGCTCAGACACAGCCCGATCGAGGCACCCGCGACCAGCCACGCCTTACGCACCGTCAACCACCCTCCGCCGTACGGCAGTCCACCGTCCGTAAGTGTAGGTGGGAGGGCCGGGGATCAGGGGGCGGTCGAAGGGGGCGGTCCGGGATCGTTCGCAGAAGCCTGGGCTCCTTGGGCCGTCAACTCGCCGTGCCCGGGGGCCCGTAAACGGCGAGGGACGGCGAGGGGCGGCGAGGCCCTTCCCGGACCGGGAGATGACCTCGACGGCCGGTGCGGCATCCCGGGGACCGGCGAGCCGGCCGTCCGGGCAGCTCGCCGGCCGGTCACAGCAGTCACGGTGCAGAAACTCGGAATTCCCTCGGCACAGCCCCTGGCCCGGCCCGATTACCCATGGGTAGCGTGTGCCGTACACCTAGTGCCGTACACCTATCGGAAGCGGAGAGGCGGCCGTCGTGGCCCGAGGCGTTCTTCGAGCGGATCTCCGAGAACCGCTTCACGTCGACCGAACACACCCGCGGCCCCTGGGACGCGGCCTCCCAGCACGCCGGGCCGCCCGCCGCGCTGCTGGGGCGGGCGCTGGAGGAGCGGCCGGGGGCGCGGGACGACATGCGGATCGCGCGGGTCACGTACGAGATCGTCCGCCCGGTGCCGATACGGCCGCTCGAGGTGACCACGACCGTGCTGCGGACCGGGCGTAGCGTGGAGCTCGTCGAGGCCGCCCTCGCGCCCGAGGGCGAGGCGCCGGTGATGCTCGCCAGGGCACTTCGTATCCGTACGCTCGAGGAGCCCGGACCGGCCGTCGCGGCCGGGCCGCAGGTGCCCTCGCCGGGGGAGACCGCCGAGACCCCGTTCTTCGCGGTGCCGTGGGAAGTGGGCTACCACACCTCCATGGACACCCGGTTCACCGAAGGGACCTTCCAGGAGCAGGGGCCCGGCACGTGCTGGATGCGGATGAGGATGCCGCTGGTCGCCGACGAGGAGACACGGCCCCTGGACCGCGTTCTGGTCGCCGCCGACTCCGGCAACGGCATCAGCAACGTCCTCGACTTCAGGCGGCACGTCTTCATCAACGCGGACCTGACGGTCCATCTGCACCGCCACCCGGTCGGCGAATGGGTGTGCGTCGAGGCCCGTACGAGCGTGGACGCGGCCGGTATCGGTCTGGCGGACGCACAGCTCCACGACGAGAAGGGCCCGATCGGCCGCAGTGCGCAGAGCCTCTTCATCGCGCCTCGCTGAACCCTGCCCGGACCGTGGGGCAGGCCGTCCCGCGGGGCGTATCGACGTCAGCTTCATCGCCATCGGGATCGACCACGTTCAGGGGACACCACGCCAACCCGCCGGAGAGTCGTCGACCGGACCTCCGGGCCGACCGACGAGCCAACTGCTGAGGCGACGCCCCCCGTAAGTGGTGTGGACCAGCCGCCGCTACTCTGTGTCACGCAGCCAGGAAGGCTGAGGTCAACCCCACCGATGACCACGGTGGGGCGAGCAGCTCAGGAGCATCAAGTGGAGAACGTGCAGAACGTGGGGAACAGGGCGGCATCACGCCGCGGCGGCGATGCCGGGGGAACGGTCGCCGCGGTGACGGTCATTGCGCTCATCGCTGTGGCCGTGGCCCTGCTCGGCTACATGGTCACCAACCGCTGACCATGTGACCAACCCTCATGCAGGGCGGCGCCGGACTCCGGCGCCGCCCTGCGCGCATGTGAGTTCGCGTCACGGCTCCCGTTGCCGGGCCCGCGCCGCTCCGGCTCCGTACCCGATCCCGTGCCGTCGCCCGATCCCGTCCCGGCGCACGCCTCCCGCTGTTCTTCCGGCTCCTGTTTCAGCCCCTGGGTGCCACAACGACAGTCATTGCCCGGAGTCACGCTCCGTGATACACAGAGTGACGATACGCATCCTCACGCAAGAACCCGGCCACGCCGCCCCAGGTCAGCGCGGCTGGATCGGTCATACGTGCGGGGATCGGGTAAAGAGAGCCGCCAAGTCGGCGCACTCGGACGGTTTCATCAGCGAAGATAGAGCGATGGCCTGTGCCGTGGGGCAGGGGCAGACAACTACCCAACAGGGGCGGTGAGTTATATGTACCTGGCGGCCGAAAAGGGCGACATCACCACCATCATCGGCGGAATCGCCCCGAACTGGGGGCCTTTCGGGAGCCTCGGGAACGAAGCCCGCGTGATGATCGAGGTCGTGATGGCCGTTGCCATCCTGCTCTGCCTGGGCATCGCGATCTGGGGAGCGGCGAAACAGCGCATCGGCGCGACGGCCCTCCGGGACACCTTCAGCGCGGAACAGGGCAAGGGTCTGATCGTCGCCGGGCTGACCGGCGTCTTCATCATCGGGTCGCTGGGGACCCTCTTCACCATCGTGTACGGGATGGCTGTCTGACCGGCCGTCACCCCACTGCGCCCGTTTCCACCCGTCTCTCCACCCGCCTCCGACACCATCCGTCCGTCGCGCCCTAGGCAGAGGTTGCGTCTCCCTGATGTCGAGTCATCACACCCCACCCGCGCGGAAACCAGCACGGCTACCGTCGTACTCAGATGCGACATCGCACACGGCTGAGGGGGCGTACACGGCATGAGCCACGACGACGAGACCGACGGCTTCGGCAGCGGCGTCGGCGGTACGGGCCAGACCCGCACCCGCCTCCCCGACGCCGGTGTCGGCGACATCTACGGCGGAGCCCGCCGCCCGGTCCGCAACAACTCACGCTCCCTCGTCACGGTGGTGGGCGTGGTGGTTCTCCTCATCGCGGCCATCGCCTTCGCGAACCGCGGCGACGGAGCGGACTCCCCGAAGACCACCGAACAGGCCAAGCACACGGCCCCGACGGCGGCGACGGGGGTGCGGCCGGTGACGGGGAAGGACGGGGAGATTCCGGTGGGGTATGCGCGGGATGAGCAGGGGGCGCAGAGTGCGGCGGCGAACTTTGCCGTTGCGCTCGTTTCCGCCGACATCCTCAAGCCCGCCCGACGCGGCGAGATCGTGCGCCAACTGTTTGTCGCCGACAAGGTAAGCGAGCTCGAGGCCAGCTTTGACAAGGCCTACAGCAAGAAGTTCCTGGACAAGGTCGGGCTCGACGCCAACGGGAACGCAGCCGAGGGGCTGACCTACGTCTCCCGTACAGCTCCCGTGGGCACCAAGACCACGCAGTTTGCAGACAGCTCCGCGACGGTGGAGGTCTGGTGCACGGGTGTGTTCGGGACTGCGGGCGTCGGATCCACCAACCCGGTGACCAACGACTGGTTCACGATGACGCTGAAACTGCGGTGGGCCGACGGGGACTGGAAGGTCGAGAGCTTCTCCCAGAAGGAAGGCCCCGCCCCGGTGAACGCGGACCGCACAGCCTCCAATGCCGACGAGATCGCCAAGGCTGTCGAGGAGTACGGAGGGTTCACGTATGCCCGGTAGCCCGCGTCGCGCGCTTCCCATCACAGCTGCGCTGGCGGCCGCTCAGGCGGCGGCCGTGTTGCTGGCGACGCGCGCCCACGCAGCTCCTACTCCCAGTCCGACGCCGTCCCCGTCCAATAAGGACAACTGCGACCTCATCGTCGGCCCCGCACGCGACTACTGCGAAAACGGCGACGGCGCCGCCCGCCGCGCCCCCTCCCTCGACGACCCCACCACCACCCTCGACCCCCTCTCCTCCCTCGCCCGCGGTTGCGCCGATGCCGCCGCCTGGGTCGTCGACACCCTCTCCAAGGCCGTGAAGTCCACCGCCGAGGTGGACTTCACGAACACCACCTTCCTCGGCCAGTACGCCGTCGTCTTCGCCGCCGCCACCTTCCTCACCCTCCTCCTCTGGCTCCTCGCCGTCGCCAAGCGCGCCATCCGCGGCGTCCCGCTCGCCACCGCCATCTCCGAGGCGATCGGGTTCCTCTGGCTCACCGTCCTGGCGTCCGCCTTCACACCACTGATCCTCTACACCCTCGTCTCCGCGACCGACGCGATCACCGATGTGATCGCACAGAGCACCGGCGGCCAGACAGACGTCTTCTTCGGCAGCTTCAGAGAGGCGCTCAAGAAGGGCGACGACATCGGCGGCGGGCCGATCATGCTGATCGTCGTGTCGCTCGTGACGGTCCTCGCCGCCGGCATCCTCTACCTGGAGCTGTTCATCCGGGCCGTTCTGCTCTACGTGGGCGCGCTGCTCGGTGTCGTCGTGTACTCGGGGCTCGTCGACAAGAACATGTGGGGGCACGTACGCCGCTGGGCCGGGATCATGATCGCGGTGATCCTGGTCAAGCCGGTCATCGTCATCGTGCTCGGCCTGGCCGGGGCGCTGTCCGCGGACGACGGACCGGACTCGTTCTCCGCGGTCGTCACCGGACTCGCCATCATCCTGCTCGCGATCTTCGCCTCCGCCATGATCTACCGTTTCGTTCCCGGCTTCGGCGACGAGATCGCCTCATCCCGCAACAACCGCATCCAGAACAGCGCAGAGAACAAGGCCGCCGCCGTCATCAGTTCGCCCGCCGCCCTCGTCTCACAGGGCATCAAGACCCACAGCAGCCGCAGCGACCAGCAGGGTGGGTCCGGCGGCGGCCACTCCGCCAATCCCGTCTCCGGCGGTGTCGCCGCACACAGCTCACGCGGAGGCGGGGGCGGCACCACCGGAGGCGGCGGAACCGTCCCCGCCGCCGCACCTCCGCCCCGTAGCAGCAGCCCCAGTACCCCGCACAGCCACCGCAAGAACTCCGGCAGCAGCGCCGGCACAGGCACAGGAAACACAGGAGGTGGAGGGCGTTGACGACGCAGTCCCAACCCATCACGCCCCGCCGTACGTACCTCATCGGCCGCGCCCGGCCGAACGCGATCGTCGGCAAGAACCGCGAGACCGGCGAGATCGCCCTGATCATCGCCGGCGCGTTCCTCGGCATGATGAGCGGACTGCTGGTCCCCGTCCTGTCCCTGCGGATCGTGCTGCTCATGGGCTTCCCACTGCTCGCCCTCGCGGCCGTGTACGTCCCGTACAAGCAGCGCACCTTCTACCGCTGGTTCGAGATCAACCGCAGCTACAAGCGCACCCTCCGCCGCGGCACCGTCTACCGCTCCGCAGCCATGGAGGCCGGCACCCGCGTCGACGGGCGCGAGGTCGAGGTCGGCCCGCCGCCCGGCATCGGCCGGATCAGCTGGCTCGCCGCCCCCTTCGGGCCCGACGAGATCGCCGTACTGCTGCACGCGGACCGACGGACCGTCACCGCCGCCATCGAGATCGAGGGCCCCGGCGTCGGCCTGCGCGACAGCGAGGACCAGGAAGCCCTGGTGGACCGTTTCGGCACGCTGCTCAAGCATGTCGCCAACGGCGACGGCTTTGTGACCCGCATTCAGATGCTGGCACGCACCCTCCCCGCCGACCCCGACGCGCACGCGAAGGACGTCGCCCAGCGCGGGGACACCCAGGCCCCCAGCTGGCTCCAGCAGTCGTACGACCAGCTCCAGTCGATGGTGTCCACCTCCAGTGAGCAGCACCGCGCCTATCTCGTCGCCTGCATGCACTACACCCGCGAACTGGCCGCCGAGGCCCACGCCATGGCACGTGCGGCCGGCCAGGCGAGCGGCACGAAGAAGCTCGACAAGGACGCCGGCCTCGCCGTCGTCATGGCCCGCGAGCTCACCGACATCTGCGCCCGCCTCGCCGAGGCGGACATCCGCGTACGCCAGCCCCTCGGCCAGGGCCGCCTCGCCTCCCTCGTGCACTCCATGTACGACCCGGACCACCCCATCGACCACATCCAGGCGATGACGAAACGAAACGCTTGGCCCGCCGAACTGGACGCGATGGAGCCGACGTACCTCCAGGCCAAGACCCGCGAGTCGTCCACCCGTGCCCCCTGGTGCCACGCCACCGCCTGGGTGAAGGAGTGGCCGATGACCCCCGTCGGGGTCAACTTCCTCGCCCCGCTGCTCGTCCACACCCCGGACGTGATCCGTACGGTCGCGGTCTGCATGGACCTGGAGCCCACCGAGGTCGCCATCGAGCGGATGCTGACCGAGAAGACCAACGACGAGGCGGAGGCGAGCCGCGCCGCCAAGATGAACCGTACGGTCGACCCGCGCGACATCGCCGCCCACGGGCGGCTCGACCAGCGGGGTGAAGATCTCGCAAGTGGCGCGGCAGGCGTCAATCTTGTCGGGTACATCACTGTGTCGTCGCGTACGCCCGAAGCCCTGGCCAGGGACAAACGCACGATCAGAGCCTCGGCGGGCAAGTCGTATCTGAAGCTGGAGTGGTGCGACCGCGAGCACCACCGGGCCTTTGTGAACACGCTGCCGTTCGCGACCGGCATCCGCCGCTAGCGCGCTGATACGCGCTGATACGCGCTGATAGGGGCCTTGATCCGATGCGAGATCCGCTGTCCGTCCTCACCGAGTCCTTCACGTCCTTCCTCTTCGGCAAGGTCGAGACGACCCGCCTGCCCGTGCGCACGTCCACGGGCCAGGCCCAGGCCGTCTATCTGCCGACCGCCGCGCCAGGGCTCGGCGACTCGGGCGTGATCATCGGCCGCGAGGTCTACAGCGGAAAGGGCTATATCTACGACCCCTTCCAGCTGTACGGGCAACAGCTGCCGGCCCCGCACTGGCTGGTCCTCGGCGAGTCCGGCAACGGCAAGTCGGCGCTGGAGAAGACGTACGTGCTGCGGCAGCTGCGCTTCCGCGACCGGCAGGTCGTCGTCCTCGACGCCCAGGGCGAGGACGGGGTCGGCGAGTGGAACCTCATCGCCGAGGAGCTGGGAATAACACCTATCCGCCTCGACCCGATGGCCGCCCTCGACGGCGGTATCCGGCTCAACCCGCTCGACCCTGCCATCACCACCACGGGCCAGCTCGCGCTGCTCCGCACCATCATCGAGGTCGCGATGGGGCACGGGCTCGACGAGCGCTCGGGCTTCGCCCTCAAGGTCGCGCACGCCTACGTCAACGAGACCGTCACCGACCGGCAGCCCGTCCTGACCGACATCGTCGAACAACTCCGCCACCCCGAGGCCGAGTCGGCCGAAGCGATGAACGTCGCCATAGACGACGTAAGGGCCTGGGGTCTGGACGTCGCCCTGGTCCTGGACCGGCTGGTCGACGGTGACCTGCGAGGCATGTTCGACGGTCCGACGACCGTCGGCATCGACCTCGACGCGCCGCTGATCGTCTTCGACCTGTCGCACATCGACCGGAACTCGATCGCCATGCCCATCCTGATGGCCATCGTGGGTGTGTGGCTGGAGCACACCTGGATCCGGCCGGACAGGAAGAAGCGCATCTTCCTCGTCGAGGAGGCCTGGCACATCATCAACAGCCCGTTCGTGGCGCAGCTCTTCCAGCGTCTGCTGAAGTTCGGCCGCCGGCTCGGCCTGTCCTTCGTGGCGGTCGTCCACCACCTGAGCGATGTGGTCGACGGGGCTGCGGCGCGGGAAGCCGCGGCGATCCTCAAGATGGCGTCGACTCGGACCATCTACGCCCAGAAGGCGGACGAGGCACGGGCGACGGGCCGGGTACTGGGCCTGCCCCGGTGGGCCGTCGAGATCATCCCGACGCTGACTCCCGGCATCGCGGTGTGGGACGTCAACGGCAACGTCCAGGTCGTCAAACACCTGGTGACGGAGGCGGAACGGCCCCTGGTCTACACGGACCGGGCGATGACGGAGTCCTCCGCGCTGCCCGACGACGTACGGGCCGCGGAACGGGAGGCGGAGCAGCGCGCGGCCCTCATCGAGCAGCAACAGCTGAACCCCCGGTCCTCCGAGTCGACGGTGGCCTGACATGCCGCACGAGGCACGCGAGAGACGGGGCGCCGAGGAGCGGGGCATCCCGGACGGCCTGCTGGTGGGTGTCCTGGGCTTCCTCCTCGGCCTGACGGTCCTGGTCTGGACGGCCACGGGCCTGGCGGGCCTCTTCGCCCGGGGCTCCTGGCCCGACGGCGTGACGTTCACGAACACCCCGCTGGCGATGCGCAGCCTCGTCTCCGAGCCGCACGACCTCCCCGCCGCCTGGCCCGGCACACCGGCGGCCCAGCTCTCCGGCTACGGCCTCTTCTGGGGCCTCCTCATCGGCCAGTTGATGGTCCTGGTCGTCCTGACGGTCTTCGCCCTCGGCACCCTGGCCCGCTGGCGCGCGGTCCGGGCCTCTCGGGGAGCCCCGGGCGAGGCGCCGGCCAGGGGCCGCCCGGGGTCGAGACACGCCACCGGTCTGCCGTCGACCACGGCAGCGGCGGGCACGGGTCTCGACCCGGGTACGCCGTCGAGTACACCGTCGGCCACCGCGGCGGGCGCGGCATCGGACACGAGCCACAGCACGGGTACGTCCGTGCTCTCCGCGCCTGCCGTCGAAGCGGCGGCACCGCCAGCACCGGCGGCACCGGCAGCCGACGCCGTGCACACCGCCCCCGGGGTGCCCGGCGTCCCCGCATCGCACCACCTCGTGGAGCACACCGTCCCCGCGCCGCGCCGCCCCCGCCTTCTCTACGGAGACCCGTCCGCCCGCCGGCCTTCCACCCTCCAGGCGATCCGGGACGCCGAGGGCCCCGCGCTCGTCGTCACGTCCGATCCCACCGTGTGGGCGGAGACCAAGGACGCCCGGGCCAAGCTCGGCCCGGTTCTCGTCTACGACCCGGGCCACCTCTGCGAGACCCCCGCCCGCCTCCACTGGTCGCCCACCACCGGCTGCGAAGACCCCGCCACCGCCGCGGCCCGCGCCACCGCACTCTTCGCCCCCGTACGCCCGCACTCCCGCCTCGACGCTGCCGTCGCCGACACCGCCGAAACGCTCCTGCGCTGCTGGCTGCACGCCGCCGCTGTGGACGGGCGCCCGTTCAAACAGGTCCACCGCTGGGCCCTCGGGAACGGCGCCCATGAGCCCGTACGAATCCTCCGCACTCACCCCAAGGCCGCATCCGGCCTCGCGGGACTCCTCGAGTCCGCTCTCACCGCCCACGTCGAACGCCGCGAGATCGCCCAGGAACTGACGGCCCGTACGCTCAGTTCTCTCTCCTCGATCCACATCCGCGAGGCCTGCACTCCCAACCGTGCAGATTCGCTCGCCTTGGAATCATTCGTGGACGAGGGGGGCACCCTTTATGTGGTGGGTGAACCGATCGAGGATCCCCGCACCCGCCCCGGTGCGATGCCTCTGCTGACCGCCCTCACCTCAAGCGTGGTCGAGCACGGCCGCCGCATGGCCGCACGGTCATCCGACGGTCGGCTCGACCCACCACTGACGCTCGTCCTCGACGACGTCGCGGCGGTGGCTCCGCTTCCCCGGCTTCCGGAGCTGCTGGCGACCGGTCAGGAACAGGGCCTGCCGCCCCTGGTCCTGCTCCGCTCCCAGGAGCAGGCCCGCGCCCGCTGGCCGGAAGGGACCCTCACTCCGTGACGGGCCTCACCAGCTCGTACTCCAGCTCCCGCGCCGGCTCTTCCCCCGACGCCGCGCCCGACTCCGCGCCCGGCACCGGGATCGTCCTCCCGGTCGGCACGAACCCGAACCGCCGGTAGAACGCGGCAGCTCGCGGGTTCCGCTCGTCGACGTACAACCGCACCCGCTGGATCGGCGCCCCGCTCAGTCCCCACGACCACGCCACACCCGCCCGGAACAGCGCGTCCGCAAGGCCGGCCCCGCGCGCCTCGGGGCGTACGAACACCCCCACCACATGCGTCTGGTCCACCCGCGCGGGCTCCCCGAACCGGATGATTCCGTCCGGCCGCTCCACCAGGACGGTGATCGTCCCCGACCAGGTCCCGTCCGGCGCCTCGGCGACGAACTGGTGCACCTCGTCCCCGGCGGCCCGGGCCGTACGCTCCTGCCAGAAAGAGTCGGGCCGGGCGGCCGCGTCTTCGTACGTCTCCAGGAAGGCGACTGGCGCGGCGGGGTCCTGCAGCGCCGCGAGCCTGATCTCGCGGCACTTCTCCCACTCGTCGGCCCGTACGGGTCGCATCACGTGTTCCATGTCCCGATCCTGGCGACCGCCCCGCCGCATGGCAACGCGATATCGCCCGGGTCCGGCTGAACGCAAAAATGCCTCAACCCCCGGACATGGTCCGGGGGTTGAGGCTAAAAAGTGTTCGGCGGCGTCCTACTCTCCCACAGGGTCCCCCCTGCAGTACCATCGGCGCTGAAAGGCTTAGCTTCCGGGTTCGGAATGTAACCGGGCGTT
>NZ_JBWKDT010000011.1:57019-229432 GCF_056435785.1 Streptomyces sp. NPDC043870 | reverse complement strand
CCCCCCCCCCCCCCCCCCCCCCCCCCCCCCCCCCCCCCCCCCCCCCCCCCCCCCCCCCCCCCCCCCCCCCCCCCCCCCCCCCCCCCCCCACCCCCGCCGCAGGCGCCGCCACGGCCCCCGGGGCGGGCCCCCGCAAGAGCCGTCAGACCTTCGGCTGCTGCTGCGTGATGCAGTGGACACCGCCCCCGCCCGCGAAGATCGCGCGCGCGTCCACCAGCGTCACGGTGCGGTCCGGGAAGAGGCGCCGGAAGATGCCCGCCGCGTTCTCGTCGTTCGGGTCGTCGAACGCGCACAGCACCACACCGCCGTTGCACAGGTAGTGGTTGATGTACGAGTAGTCGACCCAGTCGCCCTCCTCGTCCTTGAGGACGGTCGGGGCCGGGACCTCGACGACCTCCAGGGCGCGGCCGCGGGCGTCGGTCCGGCCGCGGAGGAGGTTCACGTACGTCCGGGAGCGCTCGTAGTCGGGGTGGGCAGGGTCCTGCTGGCTGTGGACGACCACGACGCCCGGCCTGGCGAAGGCCGCGACGATGTCGACATGGCCCTGGGTGCCGTACATGCCGTAGTCGCCGCTCAGGCCGTGCGGCAGCCAGATCGCCTTCTCGGTGCCGAGCTTGGCGTGGATCTCGGCCTCGACCTGCTCACGGGTCCAGTCAGGGTTGCGGCCCGCGCCCAACTGGACGGTGTCGGTCAGCAGGACCGTGCCCTCGCCGTCGACGTGGATCGCGCCGCCCTCGTTGACCAGGCCCGAGGAGTGGACGGGGACGTCCACGAGGTCCGCGACATGGCGGGCGATCTTGGAGTCGTGCTCCCAGCGCGCCCAGTCCTGGCCGCCCCAGCCGTTGAAGACCCAGTCGACGGCCGCGAGGCCGCCCTGGCCGTCGGTGACGAAGGTGGGGCCGATGTCACGCATCCACGCGTCGTCGAGCTCCCGCTCCACGATGACGATGTCGTCGCCGAGCAGTTCCCGGGCGTCCGTGCTCTGGCCCGGGCCGACGACCATGGTGACCGGCTCGAAGCGGCGTACGGCGCGGGCGACGCCTGCCCAGGCCGCGCGGGCCTCGGCGAGCTCCTCGTCGTTCGTGAAGGTCGGGTTGGGGCCGGGCCAGGCCATCCAGGTGCGCTCGTGGGGGGCCCACTCGGGCGGCATACGGAACGTCATCGCAGGTCCTTGGGTAGGGAGATCAGAGGAAGTAGAGGCGGTTCAGGGACATGGACTCGACCGGGTCCGAGCGGAGCGGATCGCCGTCGAGGGTGACCAGTCCGCTGTGCGCGTCCACGGACACGCTGCCCACCCGGGAGTTGAGGAACAGGTTCTTGGGGCCGATGCCCCGCGTGTCGCGCACGCCGACCCGGCGGCGCCGCGTGGGCATCTTGTCGCTGCCGAGAGCCGCGGCGGCCTGGGACACGAACGCCACGGAGATGTCCGCGGGGGTCGAGCCGTGGGCGCCGATCTGCGGGCCCAGGACGAGGGGTTCGCAGGTGTCGGTCGCGGCGTTCGGGTCGCCGGTGACTCCGTACGCCGGGAAGCCGGCCTTCAGCACGAGCTGCGGCTTCGCGCCGAAGAACTGCGGCTTCCACAGCACGATGTCGGCGAGCTTGCCGTTCTCGATCGAGCCGATCTCGTGGGAGAGACCATGGGCGATCGCGGGGTTGATGGTCAGCTTGGCCATGTAGCGCAGCACACGCGCGTTGTCGTCGTGCGCGCCGTCGCCCTCCATGGGGCCCAGCTCGGCCTTCATCTTCCCGGCCATGGCGAACGTGCGGCGTACGGTCTCACCGGCGCGGCCCATGCCCTGGGCGTCGGAGGAGGTGATGCCGATCGCGCCCAGGTCGTGCAGCACGTCCTCGGCGCCCATCGTGCCGGCGCGGATGCGGTCCCGGGCCATGGCGGCGTCGCCGGGCAGATCGGTCTTGAGGTCGTGGACGGAGACGATCATTCCGTAGTGTTCGGCGACCGCGTCCCGGCCGAAGGGCAGCGTCGGGTTGGTGGATGAGCCGATGACGTTCGGCACGCCCGCCATCTTGAGCACGTTCGGTACGTGTCCGCCGCCGCAGCCCTCGATGTGGAAGGCGTGGATCGTGCGGCCGTCGAGGACCTTCAGGGTGTCCTCGACCGACAGGCACTCGTTGAGGCCGTCGCTGTGCAGCGCGACCTGGACGTCGTACTCCTCGGCGACCCGCAGCGCGGTGTCGAGGGCGCGCGTGTGCGCGCCCATGTCCTCGTGGACCTTGAAGCCGGAGGCGCCGCCCTCGGCGAGCGCCTCGACGAGCGGGGCGTCGCCGGAGGACGAGCCGCGTGCGAGGAAGCCGATGTTGACGGGCCAGGCGTCAAAGGCGTTGAAGGCATGCTTCAGGGCCCATGGCGAGTTGACGCCGACCCCCCAGACAGGGCCGAACTCCTGCCCGATGATCGTCGTGACACCCGATGCGAGGGAGGCTTCCATGATGCGGGGGGACAGAAGGTGGACATGTGTGTCCACGGCGCCGGCGGTGGCGATGAGGCCCTCGCCGGAGACGATCGACGTGCCGGTGCCGACGACGACGTCCACACCGTCGAGGGTGTCCGGGTTCCCCGCGCGCCCGATTCCGGCGATACGGCCTTTGCGAATACCGACGGACACCTTGCGGATGCCCTGAACGGCGTCGATGACCAGGACGTTGCTGATCACGACGTCGCAGGTCTCGCGGACGGCGGAGGCCTTGAGGTGCAGTCCGTCGCGGGCGGTCTTGCCGAAGCCGGCGAGGAACTCGTCGCCGGGCTTCTGCGAGTCGGACTCGACGCGGACGACGAGGCCGGAGTCGCCGAGGACGACACGGTCCCCGGCGCGCGGGCCGTGAACGCTCGCGTACTCGTGCGGATCGATGCCGGTCACTGGTCCTCCTCCGTAGGCGTCTGTCCGTGGTCCGTAGGCGCCTGGCCGTCGTCCGTAGGCATCTGGCCCTGGCCCGAAACCGGGCGGGCCCCTTCAGTGGTTTCTGCGGCTTCAGCGGTTTCTGCGGCTCCAGCGGCGGCAGCGGCTCCAGCGGCGGCACCGAGGTAGCCGCAGGCAGCGGCCCTGCGCAGCGCCTCCGACCTGGCGCCCGGGGCGTCGAGCGGGCCATCGACCAGGCCCGCGAAACCGATGGCGACGCGGTCGCCGCCGATGGGCACGAGGCCCACCTCGGCCTCGCCGCCCGGGTCGAAGCGGACGGACGAGCCGGCCGGCACGCACAGGCGCATGCCGTAGGCCGCTGCCCGGTCGAAGTCGAGACGAGGGTTGGCCTCGAAGAAGTGGAAGTGGGAGGTGACGCTGACGGGCACGGCCGCGGTGTTGCGCACGGTCAGGCGCAGTGCGGGCTCGGGCTCGGGGTCGGCGGGTCCGGGCAGTACGGCACCGGGCGCCTGGTCCCCGAGGCCGCCGCCCCCGATGGGGTCGGAGACCACCGCGAGCCGGGATCCGTCGTCGAAGACGGCCTCGACATGGACCTCGGTGACCACGTCGGCGACGCCGGGAAGGACGTCGTCGGGGCCGAGGACGGCACGGGCCGCTGCGATGGCCTCGGCGAGCCTGCGCCCGTCCCGGGCCGCTTCGCAGACGGTGTCGGCGATCAGCGCGGTCGCCTCGGGGACATTGAGCCTGAGCCCGCGGGCGCGCCGCGCGCGGGCCAGCTCGGCCGCGCCGAACAGCAGCAGCCGGTCCCGCTCGGTCGGGGTCAGTCGCACGTCACCACGCCTCCCTGTACGTACACCGCGGCCTCCCGATGGACGCACCGCGCCGGAATCTCCGAATCCGATTCCAGATGTTTGAACGACACTCTAACGCCCACTTTCCCTTGCTGGAAGCATTGACGACAGCCGGAAGCTGGGTTCACATAGAGCAGCACTCAAATTGCCGACGGCGTAACAGGGAGAACCCGATGCCGATTGAACAGCGCGGAGTCGACACCATCCCCGAAGCGGAACGGACCAGTGGTCCCCGCGACCTCTTGGCGATCCTGCTCGGCTCCAACCTCTGCCTCGGCGTGATCGTCTTCGGCTGGCTGCCGGTCTCCTTCGGCCTCGGCCTGTGGGGCGCGGTCACCTCGGTCGTCGCGGGCACCATCGCCGGTGTGATCGTGACGGCACCGCTCGCGCTCGTCTCGTTGCGCACGGCGACCAATCTCTCCACGTCCAGCGGTGCCTTCTTCGGCGTCCGCGGACGGCTCGTCGGCTCGATCGTCGGCCTCCTGCTGTCGCTCGGCTACACGGCGCTGACCCTGTGGATCGGCGGCGACGTGATGGTCGGCACGCTCGCCCGGATCATCGGCCTGCCGACCGGCGACGCGACCCATGCACTGGTCTACGCCCTGCTGGCCGCCCTCACCGTGATCGGCGCGGTCTTCGGCTACCGGCTGCTGCTGCGCATGAGCAAGGTCCTGGCCCTCGGGATGATCGTGCTGCTCGCGACAGGCCTGGTGGCGTACGCTCCCGACTTCACCGCCGCCGCGCCGCCCGACGCCCCGTATCTGCTGGGCTCCTTCTGGCCCACGTGGGCGCTCTCCGCGGTGGCCGCGGGGCTGAGCGGACCGATCGCCTTCATCACCCTGCTCGGTGACTACACCCGCTACATCTCGCCGCAGCGGCACAACCCGCGCGCGGTGCTGAACGCCACCTGTCTGGGCCTGTTCGCCGGACTGCTCGTCCCCCAGCTGTTCGGCACCTTCACCGCACTCGCCGCCCGTGCCTCGGTCGACTACGCAGAGCCGCTGGTCGACGCGTCCCCCACCTGGTACCTGATACCGCTGCTGCTCGCCGCAGCGGCCGGCTCGGTCGGCAACGCCGGACTGATGCTCTACTCGATGGGCCTGGACCTCGACGCGATCGTGCCCAGGGCCAGCCGGACCGTGGCCACCGTGATCGTCGCGGTCGTCGCCACCGCCTTCGTCTTCCTCGGGCACTTCGCCTGGGACGCCCAGTCGGCGATGACCTCGTTCGTGCTGCTGCTCACCGCGATCGGCACCCCGTGGGCGGTGATCACCCTCATCGGTCATGTGCGGTGTCGGGGCGCGTACGACGCGGAGGCGCTGCAGGTCTACAACCGGCGCGCCCGGGGCGGCATCTACTGGTTCCGGGCGGGCTGGGAGCCGCGCGCCACGGTCGCCTGGGTGCTCGGCGCGGCCGTGGGTCTGGCCTCTGTCTCGACCCCGTTCTACGAGGGCCCGCTGCTCGCCCTGACCGGCGGTCTGGACTGCAGCTTCGTCCTGTCGGGTGTGGTGGGCGGTGTCGTGTACGCCGTACTGACGCCGCGTGGCGCCCGTACGGCCCCCGGGGCCATGGAGACGGTGCAGGCCGCGGCCGGCCTGCAGGAGCCGGAAGCGGCCGTGGCGTCCTGACCCCGGCCCGAACACGACGGAACCGCGCGGGTCCCCCGGACAGGGATCCCGCGCGGTTCTGCGTGGTGCGTGTCTGCGTGCTGCGTGTCTGCGATCCGGGCCCGGGGTCAGCCGAGCTCGTGCATCCAGCCGTGGGGGTCCTCGGCGACGCCGGTCTGGATGTCCAGCAGCGACTTCCGCAGCTCCATCGTGACCTTGCCGGGCTCGCCGTTCGCCTGCGTCCATTCGCCGGCGGCGGACTTGACCGTGCCGACGGGGGTGATGACGGCGGCGGTGCCGCAGGCGAAGACCTCGGTGAGCGTGCCGTTCTCGGTGTCACGCTTCCACTGGTCGGTGGTGATCCGGCCCTCCTCGGCCTCGTAGCCGAGGTCGCGTGCGAGCTTGAGCAGCGAGTCACGGGTGATACCGGCGAGGAGCGAGCCGGTGAGCTCGGGTGTGACGATCTTGTCCCCGTACACGAAGTACAGGTTCATGCCGCCCATTTCCTCCACGGTCTTGTGCTCCAGGGCGTCGAGCCAGACGACCTGGTCGCAGCCCTTGGCAGCCGCCTCGGCCTGCGCCAGGAGGGAGGCGGCGTAGTTGCCGCCGGTCTTGGCGAAGCCGATGCCGCCGGGAACGGCACGGACGTAGTTCTCGGAGAGCCAGACCGAGACGGGCTTGACGCCACCGGGGAAGTACGGGCCGGCCGGGGACGCGATGACGATGAAGAGGTACTCGTTGGCCGGCCTCACACCGAGACCGACCTCGTTGGCGAACATGAACGGGCGCAGATAGAGCGAGGCCTCGCCGCCGTGCGCCGGGACCCATGCCTTGTCCTGCTGGACGAGGGCGTC
Organism: Streptomyces sp. NPDC043870; assembly: GCF_056435785.1. Taxonomy (NCBI): domain Bacteria; kingdom Bacillati; phylum Actinomycetota; class Actinomycetes; order Kitasatosporales; family Streptomycetaceae; genus Streptomyces; species Streptomyces sp. NPDC043870. The sequence goes on along the minus strand of NZ_JBWKDT010000011.1, from coordinate 223,244 downwards.
ACACGCCGCGATGAACGTATCGACCGGAAGCTCGGGCATGGCGAGACGGCGGGCGGAGATCTGGAAGCGCTTGGCGTTGGCGTCGGGCCGGAACGTGGCGACCGAGCCGTCGGGCCGACGGTAGGCCTTCAGCCCCTCGAAGATCTCCTGCGCGTAGTGCAGCGTCATGTTGGCCGGGTCGATGGACAGCGGCGCGTACGGGGTGAGCTCCGCGTCGTGCCAGCCCCGCCCCTCCGTCCACTTGATCGTCACCATGTGGTCGGTGAAGTGGCGGCCGAATCCGGGGTTGGCCAGGATCGCCTCGCGCTCCGCATCGGACAGCGGGGTCGAGGAGGGCTTGAGCTCGATCGTGGGCGTCGTCATGTCTGCGTGTCCTTCACCGTGTGTTTGTGACGGACCGCGCTCACATCTGAACGTCTGCACGCCCTGAGTACACCTGTACTAGGACGTCCGAGCTTTCCCGCATGATGCGGCCCCACGTCCAATTATCGCAGTGCGTGGGAGCCGGAGCAGAACAGTGTGAATTGCGGCCCATGGCTGATGGTGGCACCCGGGGGCCGCATAGGAGAAGCCGCCGGGCGCGGATGCGACCCGGCGGCTTCGAGGTTTCGAGCGTCGACGGGTCAGCCCGCTACTCGTACGGCGAGCGCGTCGCCGATCACGTCGGTCGCGCGGGCGGTGCCGTCCCGCTCCGCCAGATCGGCGGCGACGGCGTCCTCGATGCGGGCTGCCTCGGTCTCGTAGCCGAGGTGGCGCAGGAGGAGGGCGACGGACAGGATCGTGGCCGTCGGGTCGGCCTTGCCCTGGCCCGCGATGTCGGGCGCGGAGCCATGGACGGGCTCGAACATGGACGGGAACTCGCCCGTCGGGTTGATGTTGCCGGAGGCGGCCAGGCCGATGCCGCCGGTCACGGCAGCGGCAAGGTCGGTGAGGATGTCGCCGAAGAGGTTGTCGGTGACGATGACGTCGAAGCGCTCCGGCTGGGTGACGAAGAAGATCGTCGCGGCGTCGACGTGCAGATAGTCGGTGGTGACCTCGGGGTACTCCTGGCCGACTTTGTCGAAGATGTTCTTCCACATGTGGCCCGCGTAGACGAGGACGTTGTTCTTGTGAACCAGCGTCAGCTTCTTGCGGGGGCGCGAGTCGGCCCGCTCGTAGGCGTCACGGACGACCCGCTCCACGCCGTACGCCGTGTTGACGCTGACCTCGGTCGCGACCTCGGCGGGCGTACCGGTGCGCAGGGAACCGCCGTTGCCCGTGTACGGACCCTCGGTGCCTTCGCGGACGACGACGAAGTCGATGTCGGGGCGGCCGGCGAGGGGGGTCGCGGTGTTGGGGAACAGCTTCGACGGACGCAGGTTCACATAGTGGTCGAAGGCGAACCGCAGCTTCAGCAGCAGCCCGCGCTCCAGGACCCCGGACGGCACCGACGGGTCACCGATCGCACCGAGCAGGATCGCGTCGTGGTTCTTGAGGGAGTCGAGCTCCGCGTCCGGGAGGGTCTCTCCGGTGCGGTGCCAGCGCTGGGCGCCGAGGTCGTACTCCTTGGTCTCCAGCTTCACATCCTGCGGAAGCACGGCGGAGAGGACCTTGAGGCCCTGGGCCACGACCTCCTGGCCGATGCCGTCACCAGGGATTACTGCGAGATTGATGCTGCGAGACATATTCGCACCGTACTCCCCGTCCCAGTGAATGACACTCATCGTCCACCATGCGGACGCGTTTCACGCCGGAGTGTCACCGAGGTTCGCACGCAGTTTCGTTGAATTTCGTTCATCCGAAGTCTGGTCCTCGGTCGTAAGTTACTGGCAAGTTACCCCGCATGACCGAAGACACCCCACGGGTCGGGATCCCCGATCAGCTCGCACGTGGCATGAGCATGCCCGCGCAGCACGAGTATTTGCGCGCCCGGCATGCACGCCCGAAGATCTCCCGGCGCGGAGCGCTGACCGGAGGGCTCGCGGGCGGTCTCGCCGCGGCCGGCGGCGGCCTGCTGGCCGGGCGGGCGAGCGCGGCCCAGGCCTCCCCGACGCTGGTGACGACACCTGCCACGGCCACGGTCGACGGCTCGCTCGTCGCCCCGTTCGGCCGCCATCTGGCGTTCGGGGCCGACCCGAAGACACAGATGCGAATCTCCTGGCAGGTACCGTTCGCGGTGCAGCGGCCGTATCTGCGGGTCGGGCTGAAGCCGTGGGAGCTGAGCCGGAAGATCGAGGCGGAGGCGCGTCCGCTGCACACGCCCTCGCTGTCGCGGAAGCTGCCCGCCGTCGACCAGCACTACCTGCACGTGGGGCTCGACGGGCTCAAGCCCGGGACGACGTACTACTACGGGGTCGGCCACGACGGCTTCGACCCGGCGGACGCCTCCCGGATGTCGACGATCGGGTCGTTCCGTACGGCGCCGGCCACGCCGGAGAAATTCGTCTTCACGGCCTTCGGTGACCAGGGCGTGAGTTACGACGCCCTCGCCAACGACCAGTTGATCCTCGGCCAGAACCCTTCGTTCCATCTGCACGCGGGCGACATCTGCTACGCCGACAGCAGCGGGCACGGCAAGGAGTCGGACACGTACGACGCCCGGGTGTGGGACCAGTTCCTCGCCCAGACGGAAAGCGTCGCCTCACGGGTGCCGTGGATGGTGACCACCGGAAACCACGACATGGAGGCGTGGTACTCGCCGAACGGCTACGGCGGCCAGTCCGCACGCTGGTCGCTCCCCGAGAACGGGCCCGACGCCTCGAACGCCCCCGGGATCTACTCGTTCACGTACGGCAACGTGGGCGTCGTGGCGCTGGACGCGAACGACGTCTCGTACGAGATTCCCGCCAACAAGGGCTACACGGGCGGCGCACAGACGGCCTGGCTGGACAAGCGGCTCGGCGAGCTGCGGGCGCGCCCGGAGATCGACTTCGTGGTCGTCTTCTTCCACCACTGCATGTACTCGACGTCGACGCACGCCTCGGACGGCGGTCCGCGCGACGCATGGCTGCCGCTCTTCACCAAGCACCAGGTGGACCTGGTGATCAACGGACACAACCACGTCTACGAGCGCACGGACGCCATCAAGGGCGGCGAGGTCGGCAAGCCCGTGCCCATCGGGGCGACGACCGACCCGACACGGGACGGCATCGTGTACGTCACGGCGGGCGGCGCGGGTGCGGACCTGTACGGCTTCGGGCTCGGGGTGAAGGACAGCTACGAGGGCAACGTCCATGACCACGACCACATCGTGACGTTCCACTGGACGAAGCTGCGGCTGCCCGACCCGGACACGGTCGAATGGTCGCGTGTCCGGTACACCGGCTTCTCCTTCCTCGCAGTGGAAGCGGAGACGGGTGCGGGCGCGAAGCTGAAGGTCTCCGCGCTCGCCGAGAGCGGCGAGCGCATCGACCACTTCGAGATCAAGCGTTCCGCCTAGGGCCTGTCTTCTGGATCAGGCCGGCGAGATCCGAGAGACAGGTCCTAGTGGCTGTGGCCGGTCTCGCCGCCGTTGTCCCTGCGGTCGAGGGCTCGCTGCAGGGCGGCGGCGGCGTTCTTACGGTCGGACTCGCTCGTGCGGGGCGTGTGCCGGACGCGGCGGGGGAGGGTCGTCTCGGGCATGGTGATCGACTCCTTGAGATCTGGTGCCAGGCGGCGAGGCCGCATGACGTATCTACGAGGGGCCGGAAGGGGCGGGGAGCGGGCCGCAGGGGTTGCCTGCTTGGGGCACCGGCTCACAACCGCCATTCGCTGGATCGAGCGAGACGTTCGGCTACTACAAAGCTAAGGGAGCAGGGCCGCCCTGTCTCTACAATTAGTCGGACTTCCTACTATCTGAGACGTGATCTTGGAGCGGCGCTGGTGAGAGCGCTCTGAGCTCGCGGATCAGCGCGCGTACGGCGAGGGTTCCGGCCTGCTCGGGAGTGGTGACGTAGCCGACGGAGCGCGTCGGACGGTCCGGTCCGAGATCGGTGATCTCGACGGTGTCCGGTACTCCGATCAGGGACAGCTGCGGCATGACCGCCATGCCGAAGCCCCTGCTCACCATCGAGAGCACCGCTCCGTCGTCCTCGGTACGGACCGTGGCGGGCGGTAGCCATTCCTGGCGCTTCCACCAGTCGCGCGTGTACGAGGTGCAGTTCTCCGTCCAGTCGACGAGCGGCAGCGAACGCGGCGACGCATGCCCTGCCGGGTGCACCAGGAAGTACCCCTCCTCGACCAGCAGTCCGCCGATCAGTTCCGGCGGCACCGGCGAACTCGTCCCGATCGTCGCGATGGCCAGATCCGCCCGCCCGTCCAGGACCTCGCCCGCGGTGCCGCGTCCCACTTCCCGGACGATGCGCACTTCCGGCACGATCTCCGGATGCCGCTCGGCGAGCTTCTTCAGGGCCTGCGGCAGCAGATTGAGCGCGGCGCTGCGGAAGGCCGCGATGCGCAGCGGCCCGCGTACCGTGCCGGTCGCCGCCCCGCGTGCCTCCGTGCCCAGCACGGCGAGCAGCCGCAGGATGCGCCGGGCGTGGGCGACGGCCCGCGCTCCGGCGGCGGTGGGGGTCGCGCCCTTGCGGCCCCGCTCGAAGAGGACGGCCCCGACCTTGCGCTCGCTGACGCGCACCGAATGCGAGACGGCGGACTGGGTCATGCCGAGGGAGGCGGCCGCAGCCGAGAAACCACCCTCGCGCTCCACGGCGACGAGGACGCGCAGTTCGCCGACTTCAAGGTCCGCCATCGGGGCTCCCACCTGGTTGTATGAGGGCCGCTCATGGATACGGCCGTTCCATCGACCGAACCCTCTGCCCGGCCTTCGCATTCCTCCGTACGGTCCTGCGCATGACGACTCGTACCTCCCTCACCGTCCAGCAGACCGCACGTCCCCACGGCTTTCCTTCATCGGATCAGTTCGCCTTCGTCGAGGGCCCCGTTCCGGCTCCCGCGCCCGGCACCGCCCTGGTCGAGAACCTGCTCTGGTCCGTGGACCCCTATCACCGCGGCGCGATGGACAGCGACGAGCTGTGGACGCTCGGCTCCCCCATGGAGGGCCGCACCCTCGGCCGCGTCATCGGCTCCCGCGACCCCCGCTTCGAGGACGGCGACCTGGTCTTCCACCGGCACGGCTGGCGCACGCACGCGCTGGTGACTCCCGGCGAGTACGGGACGCGGAAGATCCGTACGTACGCGGGCGTCCCGCTCACCGCCCATCTCAGCATCCTCGGCGGCACCGGCCTGACCGCCTACGCCGCCCTCACGCGGACGCTGCGGCTCCAGGCGGGCGAGGACCTCTTCGTCTCGTCCGCCGCGGGCGGCGTGGGCACGGCGGCCGGCCGCATCGCCCGGCTGCTCGGCGCGGGCCGGATCGTCGGCAGCGCGGGCTCCCCGGCCAAGGTTGCGTATCTGACCGAACACGTCGGCTACGACGCGGCCTTCGACTACCACGACGGGGCGGTTGAGGAGCTGCTGGCGAACGCGGCGCCCGACGGCATCGACGCCTACGTCGACAACGTGGGCGGTGACCATCTGGCGGCCGCGATCGCGGCGCTGCGCGATTTCGGGCGGATCGCCTGGGTCGGCGCGGTGGCCCAGTACAACAGCGCCGAGCCCCCGGCCGCGCCGCGCAACCTGTTCGAGATCAACCACAAGAGTCTGCGGCTGGAGGGAGTTCTGGTCCGCAACCACACCGATCTGCAGGAGGAGTTCGAGGACTTCCTCGTACCGCACCTGCAGAGCGGGCGGGCCGGGCAGGACGTGACGGTGGTGGACGGCTTCGAGCGGATCGTGGAGGCGTTCCTCGGAATGCTGCGCGGCGAGAACGTGGGAAAGATGCTGGTGGCCCGAGCGGACCTGCAGAGCGGACTTCGAACGACCTGAGAGGGCCGGTCGGAGTACGTCGCCGTCGCGCCGGCCGAAGAGCGGCACGCGCACCTGACACCCGCGCCTGGCCGCAACGCACGCACCCCGCATCGGTCCACTCGTCGACGACTTCCTGAGCAGGAAGCGCAGCGGCCCGGACACAGCAGTGCCCCCGGGTCTGAAGGGCCGGGGCACCGCTTGCGCGCATCGTGTGTCTAGGACGTGGCCTCGTCGAGTTTCCTGGCGACCCGGCCCACCCAGTCGGTGAACTCCTCCCGGTGGTGCGCCTCACCCCCGCACAACGCTGCGACCTGCGGATCCGTGATCCTGTTCGGTCCGGACACGGCCAGCAGACGGCCCATCTCCTTCATCACTGCGGCCAGCCGCTGCGCGTCGAGGTGGTCGATCACGTCGACCCCGTGGCCCGCGCCGAGAGTCGTGGAACCAGGCATGTCATCCCTCCTCGCCGGTCTCCCTCACCCAGCCCCCTCCCAGCAGCGTAAGCCCGCCGAACGTGAGCCGCCCCCGGCCGGTCTTGGGGGGACCGGCAGGGGGCGGTGTTCACGGGACGGGCCGTGTGGCCCGGGGGGCGTCAGCCCATGTGCGGGTAGCCGTACTCGGTCGGCGGAACCAGCGTCTCCTTGATCGCGCGGGTCAGCGTCCAGCGCATCAGGTTCTGCGGAGCGCCCGCCTTGTCGTTCGTGCCGGATGCGCGGCCGCCGCCGAAGGGCTGCTGGCCGACGACGGCGCCGGTCGACTTGTCGTTGATGTAGAAGTTGCCCGCGGCGTAGCGGAGCTTGTCCATCGTGTACGCGGTCGCCGCACGGTCACCGGCGATGACCGAGCCGGTCAGCGCGTACGCGGACACCGACTCCATCTGCTCCAGCACGGCCTCGTACTGGTCGTCCTCGTACACGTGCACCGCGAGGATCGGGCCGAAGTACTCGGTCGTGAAGACCTCGTTCTCCGGGTCGGTGCACTCGACGATGGTCGGGCGGACGAAGTAGCCGACCGAGTCGTCGTACGTACCGCCGGCGACGATGGTGCAGGTCGGGTCTTCCTTCGCGCGGTCGATCGCGGCCTTGTTCTTGGCGAAGGCGCGCTCGTCGATGACGGCGCCGATGAAGTTCGTCAGGTCGGTGACGTCACCCATCTTGATGCCGTCGACCTCGGCCGCGAACTCCTCCTTGAAGCCCGAGTTCCAGATGGAGGCCGGGATGTACGCACGCGAGGAAGCGGAGCACTTCTGGCCCTGGAACTCGAACGAACCGCGGGTCAGCGCGGTCTTGAGGATCGCGCGGTCGGCGCTCGGGTGGGCGACGACGAAGTCCTTGCCGCCCGTCTCGCCGACGATGCGCGGGTAGGAGCGGTACTTCTCGATGTTGTTGCCGACCGTCTTCCACAGGTGCTGGAAGGTCCTGGTCGAACCGGTGAAGTGGATACCGGCCAGGTCGGGGTGGTTCAGCGCCACCTCGGAGACGGCGATGCCGTCGCCCGTGACCAGGTTGATGACGCCCTTGGGCAGGCCCGCCTCCTCCAGCAGCTGCATCAGCAGGACGGCGGAGTGGGTCTGCGTCGGGGACGGCTTCCAGACCACCACGTTGCCCATGAGGGCGGGGGCGGTGGGCAGGTTCCCGGCGATGGCCGTGAAGTTGAACGGCGTGATCGCGTAGACGAAGCCCTCCAGCGGGCGGTGGTCCAGACGGTTCCACACACCCGGGGAGTTGGCCGGCGGCTGCTCGGCCAGGATCTGGCGGGCGTAGGCCACGTTGAAGCGCCAGAAGTCGACGAGCTCGCACGGGGTGTCGATCTCGGCCTGCTGCGCGGTCTTCGACTGGCCCAGCATGGTGGAGGCGGCCAGCGTCTCGCGCCAGGGACCGGCCAGCAGCTCGGCGGCGCGCAGGATGATCGCGGCGCGGTCGTCGAACGACATCGCGCGCCACGCCGGGGCGGCGGCGAGGGCGGCGTCGATCGCGTCCTGCGCGTCCTGCTCCGTGGCACCGGCGAAGGTGCCGATGACGGCCCGGTGGTTGTGCGGCTGTACGACGTCCACGCGCTCGCCGCCGCCCATCCGCTTCACACCGTTGATGGTCATCGGGAGGTCGATGGGGTTCTCGGCCAGCTCCTTGAGCTTGGCCTCGAGGCGGGCACGCTCGGCCGAGCCAGGGGCGTAGCCGTGCACCGGCTCGTTGACCGGGGCGGGGACCTGGGTCACAGCGTCCATGAGTTCCTTGACTCCTTTGTGAGGGGTGGGAGGGCTCAGTCCTGGGGCCCTGGGGTCAGTTCTTGGTGATCATCGACCGGACGAAGAACAGCAGGTTGGCCGGCTTCTCGGCGAGACGGCGCATGAAGTAGCCGTACCAGTCGGTTCCGTACGCGGTGTACACGCGCATCCGGTGGCCCTCGGCCGCCAGCCGCACGTGCTCGTCGCTGCGGATGCCGTACAGCATCTGGAACTCGTACTCATCCAGTTTGCGCCCTGCGCGACGGGCGAGCTCCTGGCTGACGGAGATGAGACGCGGGTCGTGGGACCCGATCATCGGGTAGCCCTCGCCCTCCATGAGGATCTTCAGGATGCGGACGTACGCCTTGTCGATCTCGGCCTTGTCCTGGATCGCGACCTCGGCGGGCTCCTTGTAGGCGCCCTTCACGATGCGTACGCGGCTGCCGTTCGCGGCCAGGCGGCGGGCGTCGTCCTCGGTGCGGAACAGATACGCCTGGATCACGCAGCCGGTCTGCGGGAAGTCCTTCCGCAGCTCCTCGTGGATGGCGAACATCGAGTCGAGGGTGGTGTGGTCCTCCGCGTCCAGAGTGACCGTGGTGCCGATCGCTGCGGCGGCCTCGACGACCGGGCGGACGTTGGCGAGCGCCAGTTCGTGACCGCCCTCCAGCGACTGGCCGAACATCGACAGCTTGACCGACATCTCGGCCTTCGTGCCCAGGCCGAGGTCCTTCAGGTGCTCGATCAGCTCCAGGTAGGCGTCGCGGGCCGCGGCGGCCTGCTCGCGCGTGGTGATGTCCTCGCCCACCACGTCCAGGGTGACCTCGAGTCCCTTGCCGATGGTGTCCTCGACGATCGGGATGACCTGGTCGACCGTCTCACCGGCGATGAACCGGGCGACGACCTGCTTCGTCCCCGGAGCGGCCGACACGAAACGGCGCATCTTGTCGCTGCGGGACGCGGCGAGGATCACGGGACCCAGCACGGGGCACCTCCACGGAACACGGGTTGAGGGGGCCGTAACCGAACGATCCGGGAACAGCACGGAGAACCACCGTGAAACCTAAATATCGCTCCGATGGTCGGCCATCGACACCTGTCACGCATCCGCGACCCCCTCTTCAGACATATGTCTGAAGAGGTGCCCGCCCGGTGCGAGAATGTCCGCGTGAAGGGCGATTACCAGGAACTGGTGGACGAGATCTCCGGGCTGCTGGGCGCCCCGGCGACGCTGGAGAACCGGGACTTCGGACTGATCGCCTTCGGTGCGCACGACAGCGACGACGACAGCGCCATGGACCCGGTCCGCACGCGCTCGATCCTGACCAGGAAGTCCACTCCCGCGGTACGCACCTGGTTCGAGGGTTTCGGCATCGCCCGGGCGACCGGCCCGGTGCGGATCCCGGCGGCCCCGGAGGCCGGAGTCTTCCGCGACCGCATCTGCCTTCCGGTCCGCCATCGCGGGATCGTGCTCGGATACGTATGGCTGCTCGACGCCGACCCGGGTCCCACACACGCCCAGCTGACCGCGGCCATGGAGGTGGCCGGGCGGATCGGCGGCCTGCTCGCGGACGAGGAGCGCGCGGGCACGGATCTGTCACGGGAGTTCCGCGCGGTGCTCACGGCCGAGCGGGGCTGGCAGTACGACATGGCTCTCGCGGCCCTGCGGACGGCCCTGGGCCCGGCCGCGGACGGGCTGCACGCGGCGGTGTGCGTGGCCCCCTGGCCGTCCGGTGACGCTCCCTCCGCGCGCACGGTCCCGGGTGCGTCGGCGCTGTGCACGCTCCCGTGGACCGGTACCGCGCCCGGTGGGCGTGGCACGGGGTGGGCGGCCCGTACCGGCGCATCGGACGCCGCTCCCCGCGAAGACGCCCCGGACACCGGAGCCCACGCGCTCGCCGTGCTCGTACGGCTCCGCTCGGCCGACGCCCTCGGCCCCGCGCACTCCGCGGCGACACGGCTCGGCGGCGCCGCGGCCGGAGTCGCACTCCCCCGCCGCGGCATCGGCGAGCTCGACGTCTCCTGGCGGGAGGCCACGGCCGCCGCGTGCGCCGCCCTGGCCGAGCCCCGGCTCGGCGCGGTGGCCGACTGGTCCTCGATCGGCCCGTACCGGCTGCTGACGTCGCTCGCTCCGGCGTCCTCCCCCGACCCCGCGGCCGCTCCCCTGCTCGCCCCCGCACATGCCGAACTGGCCCGTACCGCGGAGGTGTTCCTGGACTGTGCGGGCCAGGCGGGGCGCGCGGCGTCGGCCCTGGGCATCCACCGTCAGACGCTCTACTACCGGCTGTCCCGCGTCGAGCAGCTGACCGGACTCGACCTGGACGAGGGTGAGGACCGCCTGCTGCTGCACATGGCGCTCAAGGCAGCCCGGCTGTGAGCCACCAAGCGGCCACCTCATGGGCCGTGACCTGCAGAAACGCTCCTTCCGGCAGGTCTCGCACCCCTTCGGGTGAATGACGCATGGCACCGATCGGCGCAGGGCAGCTTGACCGTGCCTTCCCGTCGATCACGAACGGGACCTTCCACCACATCCCGGGAGTCCTCATGCTCCGCAGGCTCGCCATGTCCGCAGCCGCCGTGCTCACCGCCCTCGCCCCCGCTCTCCTGCCCACCCCAGCGGCCGGCGCCGCGCAGCCGGGGCCCGCCGCCGGGCGGGGCCCCGGACAGGTGTGCTTCTGGACCGGCACCGGGCAGCATGGAGACGGATGGTGTTACGGCCCACCGGGCTACGCCGACGTCCCCGAGTTCCTCCACGACCGGGCCGCCTCGTTCCGCTCGGACGTGAACCGCGATGTGTACGCGATCGACTGGGGCCGTGACGCCTGTTACTACCGGCTGATCCGGGCGTACGACTTCAGCGACAACTGGTCCTGGGGCTCCCGTATCGACGGGGTCGCCGACACCCCCATGGGCTGCGAGGTCAGCTGAGCGTGCGCGCTCTCCACGCGGCGTGCGCCCTTGTCGCGGTGCTCGTCCTGTCGGGCTGTGCCGCGGCGCCCGCGGGACGTGCGCTGCCCACGACCGAGCGGTCCAGGGACGACCTCATCCGATCCGCCGAGCAGGCCCTGGTCACCCGCTGCCTCGCGAGCCAGGGGCTCACCACCGCGCCCAAGCCCGCCACCCCCGCCGAGAACAGACGGCTCCAGGCCGCCCTCTTCGGCAGCGGGCCCAGCGAACTGTCCCTGACCCTTCCCACCGGCTACACCGTCACCGCTCACACCGACGGCTGCCTCGCCTCGGCCCAGCGCACCCTCTACGGCGACCAGCGCCGCTGGTTCAGGGCCCAGGTGACCGTCAACAACCTGCGCGCCGAGGCCGGGGCCCGGATGCGGACGGATCCCGCCCACCGCACCGTCTTCGCCCGGTACACCCGGTGCCTGTCCGGCCGTTCGCCTCGGCAGCCGGAGCAGGCTGCCGCCACCCGGTGCGCCCGTGAGAGCGGGCTGACCGCCGTCGAGGCCCGGCTCGAACCGGCCCGGCTGGCCGAGGTGCGCGCCCTGCGGCGCGAACAGCTCACCACGTACGCGCAGTTGCGCACCCGCGCTCTGCACCGCGCGGCGGAACTCTCCCCCGCGCGACCTCAGGGGAACACGACAGAGAAAGGCACCCTCACTCCATGACTCCGAAGCGCATCCTTGCCTCCGCCGCGACGGCCGTGCTCCTGCTCACCGGCGGGCTCGCCGCGGCCGCGGCCCCGGCCGGTGCCGCCGACTGTCCGAGCGGCCACTTCTGCACCTGGACGGACGCCGACTACGGCGGCCAGCGGGCCAACTGGTCGGGCGACGACCACTGGTGGGAGAGCTGGATCGCCGATGAGGACTCCTCCTGGGCGAACCACGGCATCTCCGGGCCGGGCGTCAAGGACCACGTCCAGGTGTACTCAAGTGCCAACCTGGGCGGGCACATGACGATCTGTCTGGCCCCGGGCCAGGAGGTCAACTACAACGCCGCGGCCAATGACGACGGCGACTCCCACACCTGGACGATGGGCTGCTGACCATAGCCACACCCCGCGGCCCTCGCCCGTCATCACGGGCGAGGGCCGCACCCCTGTCGCCACCTACTCCATGATCGCCTTGAGGCCGTCGGTGAGATCCTTCGCGGACGGAGCCGTCTCGGGGTCCACCATCCACTGGATCATCACGCCCGCCACCAGCGCCTGGAAGAGCAGCCCCGCCGCACGGGCCTTCTCCGGATCGGCCTCCGGGTCGATCCCGAGGATGCCCTCCGCCATGCCGAGCCGCCCCTCCCGCTGGGGCTCCTTGATCGCCTCCCGGAGCACCTCGTCGTCGTCGAGCCGGGTGACCACCTCCAGCTGGAGCTTCCAGACCTTGCGGCTCTCCTCGAAGGCGGCGATGACCTTCTCCCAGACACCTTCGAAGCGTGCGTACGGATCGGCCGGCGCGCCACCCGCGCTCTCGGCCCGAGCGGGTCCCACAGCCTCGCCCCACTCCTCCGTCAGCGCCAGGAAGGCCTGCTGGAGCAGAGCGTCCTTGGAGCCGTAGTGGTAGCCGATGGAGGCCAGGTTCGTGCCGGATGCGGCGACGATGTCACGGGCGGTCGTCCGGCCGTAACCCTTCTCCAGCAGGCAGCGCTTGGCGCCTTCGAGCAGATCTTCGCGGTGTCCCATGAAAGCAGCGTACCCGCCCCTTAGACGCTCGTGTAAGACGAGCGTCTAAGAAGCGGGTGCGCGGGAGCGGTCCGCGATACGGGATCAGTCGATCAGGTTCACCGAACGGGCCGACGTCGCGCCGATCTCCTCGGCGATCTCGTTCAGCACGGGCTGCGGCACGGTGTCGTCGACGGTGAGCACGACCAGCGCCTCGCCGCCCTCCTCCTGGCGCGAGACCTGCATGCCCGCGATGTTCAGCCCGGCCTCGCCGAGGATCCGGCCGACGGTGCCGACGACGCCCGGACGGTCCTCGTAGCGCGCCACGACCATGTGGTCGGCGAGAGCCAGGTCGATGTCGTAGTCGCCCACGGCCACGATCTTCTGGAGGTGCTTGGGGCCGGCCAGGGTGCCGGAGACCGCGACCTCCTCGCCGTCGGAGAGCGTGCCGCGCACAGTCACCACATTGCGGTGGTCCGGGGACTCCGAGCTGGTGGTCAGACGGACCTCGACACCGCGCTCCTGCGCGAACAGCGGCGCGTTCACGTACGACACGGTCTCGTCGACCACGTCTTCGAACACGCCCTTCAGCGCGGACAGTTCGAGCACCTTCACATCGTGCTGGGTGATCTCGCCGTACACCTCGACATCGAGCCGGACCGCGACCTCTCCCGCCAGCGCGGTGAAGATCCGGCCGAGCTTCTCGGCGAGCGGCAGACCCGGGCGCACGTCCTCGGCGATGACACCGCCCTGGACGTTGACCGCGTCCGGCACCAGCTCGCCGGCGAGCGCGAGGCGCACCGACTTGGCGACCGAGATACCGGCCTTCTCCTGAGCCTCGTCCGTGGACGCGCCGAGGTGCGGGGTGCAGACGACCTGGTCGAACTCGAACAGCGGGGAGTCCGTGCAGGGCTCCTTCGCATACACGTCGAGACCCGCGCCCGCGACCCGGCCCTCCTTGAGCGCGCTGGCCAGCGCGCTCTCGTCGACGATCCCGCCACGCGCGGCGTTGACGATGCGGACGGTCGGCTTGACCTTGTGCAGCGCCTCGTCACCGATCAGGCCGAGCGTCTCCGGGGTCTTCGGGAGGTGGACGGTGATGAAGTCCGAGACCTCCAGCAGCTCGTCCAGCGAGAGCAGCTTGACGCCCATCTGCGCGGCTCGTGCGGGCTGGACGTAGGGGTCGTACGCGACGATCTTCATGCCGAAGGCGGACATCCGCTGGGCGACCAGCACACCGATGCGGCCGAGGCCGACGACGCCGAGGATCTTCTCGCTCAGCTCCACGCCCGTGTACTTGGAGCGCTTCCACTCGCCGTTCTTCAGGGCGGTGTTGGCCTGCGGGATGTTGCGCGCGGTGGCGACGAGCAGACCGCAGGCGAGCTCGGCGGCGGTCACGATGTTGGAGGTCGGGGCGTTGACGACCATCACGCCGGCCTTGGTGGCGGCGGATACGTCCACGTTGTCCAGGCCGACACCGGCGCGGGCGACGACCTTGAGCTTGCTCGCTGCGGCGATCGCCTCGGCGTCGACCTTGGTGGCGGAACGTACGAGGATCGCGTCCACATCGGTGATGGCGGGGAGAAGCTCGGCGCGATCCGCGCCGTTGCAATGCCGGATGTCGAAGTCCGGACCGAGCGCATCCACGGTCGCGGGCGACAGCTCTTCAGCGATGAGTACAACGGGTTTACGGGGCGCAGTGCTCACGTGAGTCCTCACTGGTCCAATGCGGACGGCCGTCCCGACGGCCGCAGGCGGAGGGGCTAGCCGCGTGGAAGACGCACGACGCTGTGGGCCTGAACGCGAATCTGTTGACCACTCTAGTGGTCTTGGAGGGCTGGTTTTCCGCCTTGGCGGAAGGATCACCCGTCCGTGGTTGGACTTGTTGTCCAACGGAGTGCGGCGGGCCCTTCCGGACCCGCCGCACCGAGGCTTACGCCTCCTCGTTGTCGACCCAGCTCATGAGCTTGCGCAGCTCCTTGCCGGTGGTCTCCAGGAGGTGGTTCTCGTCCTGCGTCTTGTACTCGTTGTACTTCTTCAGACCGCCGTGGTACTCGTCCATCCAGTTCTTGGCGAACGTGCCGTCCTGGATCTCGGCGAGGACCTTCTTCATCTCGGCCTTGGTCTGGTCCGTGATGATGCGCGGACCGGTGACGTAGTCGCCCCACTCGGCGGTCTCGGAGACCGACCAGCGCATCTTCTCCAGGCCGCCCTCGTACATGAGGTCCACGATCAGCTTCAGCTCGTGGAGGCACTCGAAGTACGCGATCTCCGGCTGGTAGCCGGCCTCGACCAGGGTCTCGAAGCCCGCCTTGACGAGCGCCGAGGCGCCACCGCACAGGACGGCCTGCTCACCGAACAGGTCGGTCTCGGTCTCCTCGGTGAAGGTCGTCTTGATGACACCGGCGCGGGTGCCGCCGATGGCCTTGGCGTACGAGAGCGCCAGCGCGAAGGCGCTGCCGGTCGCGTCCTGCTCGACGGCGGCGATCGCCGGGACGCCGCGGCCCTCCTCGTACTGACGGCGGACCAGGTGGCCCGGGCCCTTGGGAGCGACCAGGGCGACGTCGACACCAGCCGGCGGCTTGATGAGGCCGAAGCGGATGTTGAAACCGTGGGCGAAGAACAGCGCGTCGCCGTCCTTCAGGTTGTCCTTGACGGACTCCTCGTACACCTGGGCCTGGATCGGGTCCGGGATGAGGATCATGATGACGTCGGCCTCGGCGGCGGCCTCCGACGGCGTCACCACGCGCAGGCCCTGCTCCTCGGCCTTGGCCTTGGACTTGGACCCCTCGTGCAGACCGACGCGGACGTCCACACCAGAGTCGCGGAGCGACAGCGCGTGGGCGTGGCCCTGGCTGCCGTAGCCGATGACCGCGACCTTGCGGCCCTGGATGATGGACAGGTCGGCGTCGTCGTCGTAGAACAGCTCGGCCACTGGTTTCTCCTTGTTGACTGGTCTTGCTGGTGTTGCGTCCCACCGTACGGCGGGGAGCGATGAGGGGCTCGGGGGTCTCGGTATCCGGGCGGACGTGCCGTTACGCGCTGCGGTCGAGGGCCCGCAGGCTGCGGTCCGTGATGGACCGGGCGCCACGCCCTATGGCGATCGTGCCGGACTGGACCAGCTCCTTGATGCCGAACTGCTCCAGCATCTTCAGCATGGCGTCGAGCTTGTCACTCGATCCGGTGGCCTCGATCGTGACGGCCTCGGGCGAGACGTCGACGGTCTTGGCGCGGAACAGCTGGACGATCTCGACGATCTGGGAGCGGGTCTCGTTGTCGGCGCGGACCTTCACCAGGACGAGCTCGCGCTGGATCGCGGCGCTGGGCTCGAGCTCGACGATCTTCAGGACGTTGACCAGCTTGTTGAGCTGCTTGGTCACCTGCTCCAGCGGCAGGTCCTCGACCTGGACCACGATCGTGATGCGGGAGATGTCGGGGTGCTCGGTGACGCCGACGGCGAGCGAGTCGATGTTGAAGCCGCGGCGGGAGAACAGGGCGGCGATCCTGGCCAGGATGCCCGGGGTGTTCTCCACCAGGACGGAGAGCGTGTGCTTGGACATGATTCGTGACGTCTCTCTCTACTCTCGCTGCTCGCTCAGTCGTCTTCGTTGTCGCCGAAGTCCGGGCGGACGCCGCGGGCGGCCATGACCTCGTCGTTGGAGGTGCCTGCGGCGACCATCGGCCACACCATGGCGTCCTCGTGGACGATGAAGTCGATGACGACGGGACGGTCGTTGATCGCGTTGGCCTCGGCGATGACCTTGTCCAGGTCGGCCGGGTCCTCGCAGCGCAGGGCGACACAGCCCATCGCCTCGGACAGCTTCACGAAGTCCGGGACGCGGGTGCCCTTGCGGGGCGCCGTGCTCGCGCCGAGCTGGGAGCCGGTTGTGTGGTGGCCGGTCTCGTCGGCGTGCAGGACGGTGCTGGAGTAACGCTCGTTGTAGAACAGGGTCTGCCACTGACGGACCATGCCCAGCGCGCCGTTGTTGATGATCGCGACCTTGATCGGGATGTTGTTCAGCGCGCAGGTGACCAGCTCCTGGTTGGTCATCTGGAAGCAGCCGTCGCCGTCGATCGCCCAGACGGTACGGTCCGGCATTCCGGCCTTGGCTCCCATGGCGGCCGGGACGGCGTAGCCCATGGTCCCGGCGCCGCCGGAGTTCAGCCAGGTGGCCGGCTTCTCGTAGTCGATGAAGTGGGCGGCCCACATCTGGTGCTGGCCGACACCGGCCGCGAAGATCGTGCCCTCCGGAGCGAGCCGGCCGATCCGCTGGATGACCTGCTGCGGGGCGAGGCTGCCGTCGTCCGGCGTCTCGTAGCCGAGCGGGTAGGTCTCGCGCCAGCGGTTGAGGTCGTTCCACCAGGCGGCGTAGTCGCCGGTGTTGCCCTCGTTGTGCTCGGCCTGGACGGCCTGGACCAGATCGGCGATGACCTCGCGGGCGTCACCGACGATCGGGACGTCGGCGGCCCGGTTCTTGCCGATCTCGGCCGGGTCGATGTCGGCGTGGACGATCTTGGCGTACGGGGCGAAGCTGTCCAGCTTTCCGGTGACGCGGTCGTCGAAACGGGCGCCGAGGGCGACGATCAGGTCGGCCTTCTGCAGCGCGGTGACGGCGGTGACCGCACCGTGCATGCCCGGCATTCCCACATGGAGCGGGTGGCTGTCGGGGAACGCGCCCAGCGCCATCAGGGTGGTGGTGACGGGGGCGCCCGTGAGCTCCGCCAGGACCTTCAGCTCGGCCGTGGCGCCGGCCTTGAGGACACCGCCACCGACGTACAGGACGGGGCGCTTGGCCTGCGTGATCAGCTTGGCGGCCTCGCGGATCTGCTTGGCGTGCGGCTTGGTCACCGGGCGGTAGCCGGGCAGGTCGGTCTGCGGCGGCCAGCTGAAGGTGGTCTGCGCCTGCAGGGCGTCCTTGGCGATGTCGACCAGGACCGGTCCCGGGCGGCCGGTGGAGGCGATGTGGAAGGCCTCGGCGATGGTCCTCGGGATGTCCTCGGCCTTGGTGACCAGGAAGTTGTGCTTGGTGATCGGCATCGTGATGCCGCAGATGTCCGCCTCCTGGAAGGCGTCCGTGCCGATGGCCTTGCTGGCCACCTGGCCGGTGATCGCGACCAGCGGGACGGAGTCCATGTGGGCGTCGGCGATCGGCGTGACCAGGTTGGTGGCGCCCGGCCCGGAGGTGGCCATGCACACGCCGACCTTGCCGGTGGCCTGCGCGTAGCCGGTGGCGGCGTGGCCCGCGCCCTGCTCGTGGCGGACCAGGATGTGACGGACCCGGGAGGAGTCCATCAAGGGGTCGTACGCGGGGAGGATGGCACCGCCCGGGATGCCGAACACGGTCTCGGCCCCGACTTCCTCGAGAGAGCGGATGAGGGACTGCGCGCCCGTGACGTGCTCAACGGTGGCGGAGGTCTGTCCGCCGGTGCGGGCCCGCGGCTGCGGATGGTGGGCCCCGGTGGCCTGCTCGGTCATCGGCATTCTCTTCTCGAAGCTGAGGGTTATTGCGGGTCTCGAAGCTGGGTGTTTTGCGGGGTTTTGATAAGTACCAGTGCAACAAAAAACCCCTCGTGCCGTGAGGCAAGCGAGGGGAGCGCGCCGGTGCGGTCTGCAGAGCCCGTGCAGGGCCCTGCTTCAGCCGACGCGCTTTCCAAGTACGAGAATTCGGGTGCGCATGGCACTGACCCTCTCCCCGGCACACTGCCACTGTCAAGTGGGTGGGACAGGCGTCTCATTATTTGAGCGCATCGAGGGATGCCCGAACACCTCCGGTGGGACCGCCTGGCGCCGCCCGGGCAGGGAGCGGCCGGAGAGGACCGGCAGAGCGGCTCCCCCGGGCACCGGATACTCGCCACGCACCAGGGCACGGCGCAGCCGGTACTCGTCGATCGGTCCCGAGAACGCCATCCCCTGGCCGTGGGTGCAGCCCATCGCGCGCAGAGCCAGCACCTGCTCGGGAACGTCCACACCGTCCGCCACGGACTGCATGCCGAGGTCGCAGGCGATACGGAGCAGACCGCTGGTGATCTTGTGCAGTCTGGCCGACTCGACGACGCCCTCGACCAGGCCGCGGTCGAGTTTCAGTACGTCGACGGGGAGCCGGCGCAGTGCGTTGATCGCGGCGTAGCCGCTGCCGAAGCCGTCCAGGGCAATCCGTACTCCGAGTCGCCGCAGCGCGACGAGGCGCTGCTCCAGCTCGTCGAAGGAGATCCGCGGGTCGCTGTCGGCGAGCTCGATCACCAGGGAACCGGAGGGCAGCCCATGGCGGGTGAGGAGCCCCTCGATGGAGCCGAGCGGCACGGACCGGTCCAGCAGCCGACGGGCCGGGAGCCGGATGGACACGGGCACCTGGTGTCCGAGCCGGCTGCGCTCCGCGGCCTGCTCGACGGCCTCCTCCAGCAGCCAGCGGCCGAGCTCGGCGGTGCGGTCGCTGTCCTCGGCGACCCGCAGGAATTCGGCGGGCGTGAAGAGGATGCCCTGGGCCGATCTCCAGCGGGCCTGCGCGGCGACGGCGCTGATACGGCCGTCGTCGAGGCCGACGACGGGCTGGTGGAGCAGCGCGAACTCACCGTCGTGGAGCGCGGCGCGCAGCCGGCCGGCCAGCTCACTGCGGCGGACGACCTCTGCCTGCATCTGGGGTGCGTACAGCTCGACCCGGTTCTTGCCGCCCGCCTTGGCCCGGTACATGGCCAGGTCGGCGTTGCGCAGCAGCTCGCCCGCGGTGATGCCGGACTCGGCGAAGGCGACGCCGATGGACGCGGCGACCCGTACCTCGTTGCCCCCCACCCGGTACGGCTGGGAGAGCATGAGCCGCAGCCGGTCGGCGATGTCGTGCACCGTGAACTCGCGGGCGGACTGATCGCGGGAGCCGTCGCCGAGGATGAGGGCGGCGAATTCGTCACCGCCCAGCCGGGCCGCGGTGTCACCCGCGCGCACGGACTCCTGGAGACGGCGGGCGGCCTGGATCAGCAGCTCGTCGCCGGCCTGGTGGCCGAGGCGGTCGTTCACCCCCTTGAAGCCGTCCAGGTCGATGAAGAGCACGGCCGTGCCCTGGTCGCCGGCACGGCGGCCGCCGAGGGCCTGGCGTACCCGCTCGGTGAACAGTGCGCGGTTGGGCAGGTCGGTGAGCGGGTCGTGCTCGGCGTTGTGCTGCAGCTGGGCCTGGAGGCGCACCCGCTCGGTGACATCCCTGCTGTTGAAGATCAGCCCGCCCTGGTGGCGGTTGACCGTCGACTCGACATTGAGCCACTGGCCGGTGCCGGATCTGAAGCGGCACTCGATGCGGGTCGTGGGCTCCTCCGAAGGAGGAGCGGCCAGAAACCGGCGCACTTCGTGGACGACGCGCCCCAGGTCCTCGGGGTGGATGAGGGATGCCAGTTCGGAGCCGATGAGCTCGTCCGCGTCCCGGCCGTACACACCGGCGGCGGCCGGGCTGACGTAGCGGAGTATGCCTGTGGGCGCGGCGATCATGATGACGTCGCTGGATCCCTGCACCAGGGATCGGAAGTGGTTCTCCTTCTGGGCCAGTTCATGGGTGAGGGCGATGTTGTCGAGCAGCATGATGCCCTGCCGCACGACGAGGGCCAGGACGACCATGCAGCCGGTGAAGACCACCACCCGGTCGACCCGGCGGTCCTCGATGACGTTGTAGAGGATGCCGAGCGTGCAGACGGCTGCCGCCAGATACGGAGTGAGGGCGGCGAGGGAGCCGGCAATGGGGCGGACCGCGGGCCGGGAGCCGCGGGGATGCCCGGCGCTCGCCTCCAGTCGGCGCACTCCCCAGGGCGCGTACGCGAGGAGGAGCGACCCGGCGAACCAGCCGGCGTCCAGCAGCTGCCCGGAGTGGTAGTTGTCCCGCAGCAGCGGTGAGGTGAACAGGGCGTCGCACAGCACGGTCAGGGCGAGCGCGGCGATGGCGGTGTTGATCGCCGACCGGTTCAGGTTCGACCGCCGGAAGTGCAGGGCGAGCACCATGCTGACGAGAACGATGTCAAGCAGCGGATAGGCGAGGGACAGCGCCGCCTCTGCCACGCTCTCGCCCTCGAAGTGCGCGGTGTGCGCGAGGGCGAGGCTCCAGGAGAGCGTGAGCAGGGAGCCGCCGATCAGCCAGGCGTCGAGGGCGAGGCAGACCCAGCCGGCCCGGGTGACGGGCCGCTTGGCCAGGACGAGCAGCCCCACGATGGCCGGCGGCGCGAAGCAGAGGAAGAACAGATCGGCGAGGCACGGGCTCGGCACGGCCTGGCCGAGCACCACCTCGTACCAGCCCCAGACCGCGTTTCCGCACGCCGCCATGGCGGACGAGACCGCGAAGAGCATCCAGGCCGGCCGGAAGCGGTTGCCGCGCGCACGTGCGTAGACGAAGCAGGAGACCGCTGCGAGCAGGGCGGCGAGACTGAGCCCGAAATCACCCATGATCAGCGCCAGTTGCTCGGATCCCCAGCCGAAGGCGGCACCGATGGCATAACCGCCGCTGGCGAGACCGAGCAGGACCTTCGGCATCATCCCCGTCCCACCGCCGTCCTGGACCGGCCGGGGGGCGAGGAGCGCTCCCAGGGCGCTCACCGGACCGCTCCTGACAGCGCTTTCAGCCGGCTCCGCCTGCGGGGCCGGCTGTGCGGACTCCCCGGGCTCCGCCTGCGAGAGCCGGGCGGCGTGCCCGGTCTCGCCGGGGCTGCCGGTCCGCGCAGTGGAGCGTGCGAGGGTCGTCGGCGGCGCTCCCGCCGCGTCGGATCGTTGGTCCATTGGCCGTGCATCGCCCGTCGCCCCCCTCGAAGTCTGATCGCTCCGCAACGCCGCTCTCGTACACGACGCAGCCCCCAAGTCGGGACGATACACCAGTCTCGTCACTCAGGGACATAGGTTCTCTACTCACAGTGACCGAGAGAGGGATCCTCGACACACGGTGCATCCGGGCGACTCCGCAGAGTGCCCGGCGCGTTCCAGTGTGGCGTCTACTCGGTCGTGAGGACCACGTTTCGCAGCGGCTCTCCTGCCGCGTACCGGGTGAGCTGTCCGGCCAGCAGGCGCTTGGCGCGGGGCAGGAACGCCGAAGTGGAGCCGCCGACATGAGGACTGATCAGGACGCCGGGGGCGTGCCAGAGCGGGTGGCCGACGGGCAGCGGCTCGGGGTCGGTGACGTCGAGGGCTGCGGTGATCCGGCCGCTCGCGACCTCCGTGAGCAGCGCTTTGGTGTCGACGACCGGTCCGCGCGCAACGTTCACCAGCAGGGCGCCGTCCTTCATCCGGGCCAGGAAATCGGCGTTGGCGAGATGGTGGGTGGCCGCTGTGAGCGGGGTGGAGAGGATCACCACATCGGATTCGGCGAGCAGCTCCGGGAGTTCGGTGAGTGCGTGCACTTCGCCGCGCTCAGTGGTACGTGCAGAGCGCGCGACGCGCACCACCCGCGCACATTCAAACGGCACGAGCCGGTCCTCGATGGCGGCGCCGATCGAGCCGTACCCGACGATGAGCACGGACTTGTCGGCGAGCGCCGGATAGAAGCCTGACCTCCACTCCTCCTGACGCTGGCCCTCCACGAAGCGGGGAATGCCGCGCAGGGAGGCGAGGATCAGGGCGAGCGTGAGCTCGGCGGTGCTCGCCTCGTGAACTCCCTGGGCATTGCAGAGGCGTACGCCGGCATGCAGCGAGCCGAGTCCGGGTTCGACGTGGTCGATTCCGGCCGACAGGGTCTGGACGACCCGCACGTTCTTCATGGCGGCCAGCGGCCGTACCGCGACCCCCGTGCCCTTCATGTACGGGACGACGTAGAAGGCACAGTCGACGGGGTCGGCCGGATAGTCCTCGTCGCCGTCCCAGAAGCGGTAGCGGAGCCCGGACTCCGCGGCAGCGGGGAGCCCTTCGATCTCCTCTGCCGGAACGGGGAGCCATACGTCTGAAGTCATGGTCAGGAGGCTATGCGAAGCGCGGCGGGAGGCAGAGGTTAGTTTGGGGAGCGGCACAGGGAGGGGTACGCGCAGGTGGACCGCAGGACAATCGGTGCGGCGGCGCTCGAAGTGGGCGCGATCGGCCTCGGCTGTATGCCGATGAGCTGGGCGTACACCAGCTCGCAGCAACGCGGTGACCGCTCGTTGCGCACAGTGCACGCGGCGCTCGACGCGGGTGTGAATCTGCTCGACACGGCCGACATGTACGGCCCGTTCACCAATGAACTGCTGCTCGGCAGGGTCCTCAAGGAGCGGCGGGGCGAGGCGTTCGTCTCGACGAAGGTCGGACTGCTCGTCGGCGATCAGCACATCGTCGCCAATGGGCGGCCGGGCTATGTGCGGCGGGCGTGCGACGCGTCGCTGCGGCGGCTCGGGATCGATGCCATCGACCTGTACCAGCTCCACCGCGCGGACCCGGAGGTCCCGGTGGAGGAGACCTGGGGCGCGATGGCGGAACTCGTGTCGGCGGGAAAGGTGCGCGCGCTGGGGCTCTGCGCGGTGGGGGCGCGTGCGTCGCGCAGAGCGGGTGCGGGGCTGTACGACGGAACGATTCGGCAGCTGGAGCGGATCCAGCAGGTCTTTCCGGTCAGCGCGGTGGAGGCGGAGCTGTCGGTGTGGTCGCCCGAGTCGCTCGACACGCTGCTGCCGTGGTGCGAGGCGCGTGGCATGGGTTTCCTGGCGGCGATGCCGCTGGGCAACGGATTCCTCACGGGCACCCTGACCCCCGGACAGGGCTTCGAGCCCGATGATCTGCGGGCCCGGCACCCGCGGTTCACGGCGGAGATGATGGCGGCGAACCAGCCGGTGGTCGCGGGGCTGCGGCGGGTCGCGGAGCGGCACGGTCCCGGTACGACTCCGGCGCAGGTGGCGCTGGCGTGGGTGCTGGGCCGAGGACGTCATGTCGTGCCGGTGCCGGGGGCCAAACGGGAGCGGTGGGCCGTGGAGAACGCGGCGGCGGCGCGGCTGGAGCTGACCGTGCGGGACGTCGCCGAGATCGCGGGACTGCCGCCGGCCAGGGGATCCTGGGACTAGGGCCTGTCCGGGGTACGTACGCCGGTCAGCGCGCGAAGTCATCTGCGGAGATCGGGAACCTGGGGCGGGGCTGCGGTGTAAGAACTGTAGACGTGCGGCTCGTACGGCCTACGCGACCCGCTCACCCGGCGAAGGGACATGAATCGTGCAACGTCCAGGTGTATCGGCCGTGCTGGCCGCTGCCGCGCTGCTGTTCGTCGCCGGGTGCTCCTCCGGCGACGGACAGGAGCGGGCGGACGGGCGCCGAGGCGCCCCCTCGGGCCAGGTCACCCCCTCAGGCCCGGGCGGCGGTACCTCCCCGGCCGCCCCGCCGGCGAAGGGCTCGGTGAAGGTGACGGCCACGCTGACCCAGGACCTGAAGTCTCCCTGGGGCCTGGCCGCCCTGCCCGACGGCGACCTGCTGGTCTCGTCGCGCGACGAGGGCACGATCACGCGCGTCGCCGCCGACAGCGGCAAGAAGACGGAGACAGGCGCGGTGCCGGGCGTCGCCCCGGCCGGTGAGGGGGGCCTGATGGGTCTCGCCGTCTCCCCGTCGTTCGCCTCGGACCATCTGGTGTACGCGTACTTCACGACCGAGTCGGACAACCGCATCGCCCGCATGCTGTACGACGAGAAGAAGCCGGCCGGGCAGCAGCTCGGCGCTCCCGACACCGTCCTGCGTGGCATCCCCAAGGGCCGTATCCACAACGGCGGACGGATCGCCTTCGGCCCGGACAAGATGCTCTACGCGGGCACGGGCGAAACGGGCGACACGGGACTGGCGCAGGACAAGGAATCCCTGGGCGGCAAGATCCTCCGGATGACCCCGGACGGGGAGCCTGTGCACGGGAATCCGTCGGCGGATTCCGTGGTCTATTCGTACGGCCACCGCAATGTGCAGGGCCTCGCCTGGGACTCCGAAAAGCGGCTGTGGGCCGCCGAGTTCGGGCAGCACACCTGGGACGAGCTGAATCTCGTCGAACCCGGCAAGAACTACGGCTGGCCCGAGGTGGAGGGCAAGGGCGGCAGGCCCGGCTTCGTGGACCCGGTGGCCCAGTGGCGGACGGACGAGGCGTCTCCGAGCGGGATCGCCTACGCCAAGGGCTCGATATGGATGGCGGGCCTGAGGGGCCAGCGCCTGTGGCGGATTCCGCTGGCCGGTGCGGAACCTTCCGCGGATCCCCAGTCGTTCCTCGAAGGACAGTACGGCAGGCTGCGTACGGTCCTGCCGGTCGGCGGGGCGGGCGACGGCTCGGCCGTCTGGCTGGTCACCAGCGAGACGGACACCAGAGGCACACCTGAGCCGGGGGACGACAGGATCCTGCGGCTGGAGGTGAAGTGAGAGGTGAGCGGCTTGTGTTCAATCTGATCGAGGAACTCTTCGCGCCCGGCCGCAAGCACACCGAGGACGAGAGGAACCGGCTGCAGCTGACGCGGGTGGACGTCGGCGACGGCGATCCGGCGCACGGCGAGATAGACCTGTCGTCCGGGAAGGTCGTCATACGCACGCCTCGCCAGGACCCGCAGGCCTGAGCACCAGCACCTGGCCCGACGGGCGCCCGCCGGGGCAGGGATGGTCAGGCGGTCGCCGGGAAGAGCTGGAGACGGTGGGCCAGCGCGGCTGCTTCGCCACGGCCTGCGACGCCGAGCTTCGCCAGGATGTTGGAGACGTGGACGCTCGCGGTCTTGGGTGAGATGTAGAGCTCCTCGGCGATCTGGCGGTTGGTGCGGCCGGCGGCGACCAGACGCAGGACGTCCTGCTCCCGCGGGGTCAGTCCGAGGTCCTCGGCGGGGGCGGGGATGGGTTCGGGCGCGGGCTCGGGGGTGGTGAGGCCGACACGGGCTCGCTGGGCGAGCTGGGCGACGGCCTGGGCGAGCGGGCGGGCTCCGAGGGCCTCGGCGGTCCGGTGGGCCTGGCGCAGGAGGCCGACCGCGGGTTCGCGTTCCCCGGCGGCCAGCAGCGACTCGGCCGTGCGATGGCGGACCCGTGCCACGTCGTAAGGGCGCTCCACGGAGGCGAAGGCGGCCAGCACAGCGGCCCAGGTGTCCCGGGTGTCCTGGCCCTCGGCGCGGCGCAGTTCCGCCTGTACCCACTCCTGGTAGGCGTTCCAGACCGGTGCGGAGGTGGGGAGTGCCTTGGCGCCATGGCGGATGCGGGCGAGCGCCTCGGCACGCCCGGCCTCGGCGGCGGGCAGACCGCGGACGTCGGCCTCCGCGGTGGCCGCGGCGAGCAGCAGCGGCCAGGCGTAGCGCTGGGTGCCCGGAGGAAAGCCGGGGGCCAGGGCACGGTCGAGTTCTGCGCGGACGTCGGCGATACGGCCCTCGCCCGCGGCGACTCCGACGGCGATACGGGCCAAGGGTATTGACTGCTGCGGAACGGGGTCGTGGGTGCCGTAGTAGTCGCGTGCGGCAGCGAGTTGTCTGGCGGCCTCGGCCATCTCGCCCCGGGCGAGGGCGAGATAGGCGTGCCGGGACGCTCCGGCGCCCCGCGGCTTGGCGCTCTGTCCGATGCGCTGGGCCTGGGCGGCGGCCTCGGCCGCCTCGTCCCAGCGGCCGAGGGCGTACAGCGACTCGGACAGGTTGCCCCACACCCACGCTTCGGAGTCCAGCAGTCCGTACTTCCTGGACAGCTCGAGCCCCTTCTCGAGGACGCACACGGCCTCGGCGGAGCGACCGACGCCTTCCAGGACGGAGGGGAGGTTCACATGGCTTCGGCCCACGGCGGCGGCGATGCCCATGTCGGTCACCCGGTCCTTGACCGTGTACATCTCGGCGAGTCCGGCCTCGATGTCGCCCGCGTCGACCATCAGGCCTCCGAGGGTGAGCCGTGCGTGCATCTCGATGTCGGGGGCGCCGACCATCTGCGCGTACGTGACGGCGCGTTCGGCCGCGGCCAGCGCGTCGGGCCCGGGGTTGTGCAGCATGGACCAGGCGGCGACGCTGGCGAGCACGTCGGCGTGGACCTCGGACGGAGGAAGTCCGCGCACGAGTTCCTGCGCGGTGGCGAGTTCCTTCCAGCCGTCGCCTCGGCCCTGGCTCTGCGTCAGGCGGGAGCGCTGGACCCAGAACCAGGCGGAGCGCAGGGCGTCGTTCTCCTCGTCCAGAATCCGCAGCGCCCGCTTGGTGATCTTCAGGGCGCGTTCCCGCTCGCCGCAGAGACGGCCTGCGACGGCAGCCTCGGCCATGAGGTCGAGATAGTGCAGCGGGGTGGTGGCCGGGTCGTAGCCGCACGGAGGGTAGACCTCGGCGTAGTCAGCGGGGCGCAGCTCGGCCCGTACGTCCTCGGGGGCGTCGTCCCACAGCTCCATCGCCCGTTCCAGCAGCCGGAGTTGCTCGGAGTAGGCGTGCCGGCGGCGGGCCTCGACGGCGGCGTCCAGCACGGCGGGGAGGGCCTTCGCGGCGTCGTGGGCGTGGTACCAGTAGCTGGCGAGGCGGGCGGCGCGTTCGTCGGCGCGGACGAGCGCGGGACCGGCCTCCAGGGCTTCGGCGTAGCGGCGGTTGAGCCGGGAGCGTTCGCCGGGCAGCAGATCGTCGCTGACGGCCTCGCGGACCAGGGAGTGGCGGAAGCGGTAGCCGTCGCCGTCCGGGGTGGGGGTGAGGATGTTGGCGCCCACGGCGGACCGCAGGGCCTCGATGAGTTCGTCCTCGGGGAGCCCGGCGACGGCGGCGAGCAGGTCGTACTCGACGGTGGACCCGCCCTCGGCGACGATCCTGGCGACCCGCTGGGCGTGGTCGGGCAGTCCTTCGACACGGACGAGCAGGAGATCCCGGAGCGAGTCGGTGAGACCGGTGCGGCAGCCCCCCTCGTTGGCGGCGACGGCGAGTTCCTCGACGAAGAAGGCGTTGCCGTCGGAGCGTTCGAAGATGTCGTCGACGAGGGCCGGGGCGGGTTCCGTGGCGAGGATGCCGGCCATCTGGCGGGCGACCTCGTCGCGACTCAAGCGGGGCAGTTCGACGCGCTGGAGGGTCCGCAGCCGGTCGAGTTCGGCGAGGAGGGGCCGCAGTGGGTGGCGGCGGTGGATGTCGTCGGCACGGTAGGTGGCGACGACGACGAGGCGGCCGCGGCGCAGGGTGCGCAGGAGGTAGGCGAGGAGGTGGCGGGTGGAGGCGTCGGCCCAGTGCAGGTCCTCCAGGACGACGACGACCGTGCGGTCGGCTGCCAGGCGTTCCAGGAGGCGGACGGTGAGTTCGAAGAGCCGGGCTACGCTCTCCTCATCGGGCCGGCCCTGCCAGCTCCTCGAGGCCTGGACCAGTTCGGGCAGCAGCCGGGCCAGTTCCTCCTCCTGCCCGGCCGCCGCCGCTGCGAACTCCTCGGGCAGCCGCCGCCGCAGACTGCGCAGCGCGGTGGAGAACGGGGCGAACGGCAGCCCGTCGGCACCGATCTCGACACAGCCGCCGATGGCGGAGACGGCGCCCCTGCGGCAGGCCTCCTCGTGGAACTCCTCGATGAGACGGGTCTTGCCCACTCCGGCCTCGCCGCCGACGAGCAACGCCTGTGGCTCTCCCGCGGTGGCGCGGGAGAGCGCGTGTGCAAGAGTGTTCAGTTCGCCGGTGCGGCCGACGAAGACGGGGCTGACGGACCGGGTCTCCACGCCGACGAGCATCGCACAGCCGTCCGGGCCGGCGGCACTGGAAATCGGCACGACCGTCATGGCCCGGCCCCGTCATGCAGCCCGGGCGAACCGGCCGCTTCCACTCACCTGCCCCTCCGGTTCGTCCTTGGCGGACGGGGTGCCGGCGAGGCGGGCGGCACGGCGGGCGACGCGCAACCGCCGGGCCAGCCGCTCGTTGTCGGCCCGGCGGATCATCTCGGCGTGCTGAATCTTCTGGAGTTCGTACGCGAACACGGGGTTCTCCCTGGTGACGAGGTGTTGGCGACTCGTTCGAGCCTTCGCTTCCGCGATGTCTCAACTCTCGTCCCCCAGGGGGTGCGGCCACATCGGGAGAGTGCCGCATCTTCTCGGCCCGGGGTCCTTAGACGTCCGCCCAGGTCCGCCGATCCGCCTCTAAGGCACCCCGATCAGGGCTCAGGAACGGCGGTCCAGGGAAGGGTGGGTCCAGGGAAGGGTGGGTCCAGGCTCAGGAACGGTTGCCGGCCGCGCGCCGTTCGCGCCACTCCGGGGCGAGTACGGACCAGACCTCCATGTCGTGGCGGATGCCCTGCCAGGGGAAGAGCTCGCGCAGGACGCCGTCGCGGGTCATGCCGAGCCGCTTCGCCACACCGATGGAGCGGTGGTTGAGGGAGGAGGCGAGCCATTCGACGCGGTGCATGCCGCGCTCGTCCACGGCCCAGTCGATGAGGTGCTCGACGGCCCGGGTGATCAGTCCGCGGCCGGCGGCCGACGGCTCCAGCCAGACGCCAACCTCGCACGACTCCGTCTGGGTGTCGAAGACCCGGAAGAGCACACCGCCGACGATGGTGCCGTCCAGCCGGATCACGTACAGCCGGCCGGTGTCGGCCGCCTGCTTGTCGGCGTAGTTCTGGAGCACGGTGCGGGCGGAATCGACGTCCTTCACATTGACCGTCATGGGCACCCAGGGACCCGCGTACTCCCGAGCCCGGTCGATGTGATCGAGGAACTCCTCGGCCTGCCAGGGCTCGATGGGCCTCAGCTCGGCGCCGTCCCCCAGGGATATCGCGAACATCCCGCTCCTTCACGGTCTCTGTGGACTTCTCGGTGTCGCTCGACTTGTTCGTGTCGCTCGGCTTCTCGGTGTCTCCGGCTACCGCGCGAGCGGGCTGTCCTCGCTCACACGCTGCTCCGGGATCCTCGCATGTGTGCGGGTTCGGCTCACGGGAGTTTCGATGCTGATCCGTGGCAGCCACCGGTCCAGTCGGCGCGGCAGCCACCAGTTGGCGCCGCCCAGCAAGTGCATGAGCGCGGGCACCAGGAGCGTACGGAGGACGAAGGCGTCCAGCGCGACGGCCGCGGCGAGTCCGATGCCGAACATCGCGATCACACGGTCGCCGCTGAGGACGAACGCGAGGAAGACGGAGATCATGATGACCGCCGCGGAGTTGATCACGCGGCTCGTCTCGGCGAGGCCGATCCGGACGGCGCGCCGGTTGTCCCCGGTCGCCAGCCACTCCTCGTACATCCGGCTGACCAGGAAGACCTGGTAGTCCATGGAGAGTCCGAAGAGCACCGAGACCATGATGACGGGCAGGAAGGGCTCGATCGGTCCCGCGCTGCCGAGTCCGAGCAGTTCACTCCCCCAGCCCCACTGGAAGATCGCGACGACGACGCCGAAGGCGGAGGCGACGGCCGCCACGTTCATCAGGGCGGCCTTGAGCGGAATGCCGAGGGAGCGGAAGGCGAGCAGCAGAAGCAGACAGCCGAGCGCGATGACGACGCCGACGAAGAGCGGCAGCTTGCCGACGATCACCGCGGCGAAGTCGTCGTAGCTCGCGGTCACACCTCCGACGTGGACGTGCAGCGAGGTGCCGCTCACGGCGGCGGGCAGGACGGTGTCGCGGAGGCGGCCGACGAGTTCGCTGGTCTCCTTGGACTGTGGCGAGGACTCCGGCACGACGGTGAGTACGGCGCTGTCGGCGCTGTCGGCGCTGCGGTTGTAGGTCACGGGGCTGACGGAGGCGACGCCCTTGGTGTCCCTCAGGGTGCGGGGCAGCTTCCGCAGCGCCCGCCGGTCATCGGCGCCGTCGAGTTCGGCGACCAGAGTGAGGGGCCCGTTGGTGCCGGGGCCGAAGCCCTCGGCGATCAGGTCGTACGCCTTGCGGGTGGTGCTGGACGCGGGGTTGTTGCCCTGGTCGGACGTGCCGAGGTGGAGCGAGAGCGTCGGCAGCGCCAGCACCGCCATCACCACGGCGGCGACGGCCCCGAGCAGCTTCGGGCGGCGTTCGACGAAGACGGACCAGCGGGCGGCCCAACCGGTCGGGAGCTCGGGCCGGGGACCGCGCCTGGCGAGCCTGCGGCGCTCTGGGCGGCCGAGTGCCCGCATTCCGATGAAGGACAGCAGCGCGGGCAGCAGCGTCACGGAGGCGGCGACGGTGAGGAGGACCGTGAGACAAGCGGCGATCGCCACTCCGTTGAGGAAGGAGAGTCGCAGGATCAGCATGCCGAGCAGGGCGATGCACACGGTGAGGCCGGCGAAGACGACGGCGCGCCCGGTCGTCGCCACGGCGTTCTCGGCGGCCTCGGCGACGGGCAGTCCCCGTCTGAGCCCCTTGCGGTGCCGGGTGACGATGAACAGGGCGTAGTCGATCCCGACGCCGAGTCCGATCAGCAGACCGAGCATGGGCGCGAAGTCGGCGACGTCCATGGCGTGGCCGAGCAGCACGATGCCCGAGTACGCGGCGCCGACGCTGACGAGCGCGGTGGCGATGGGCAGCAGGCTGGCGGCGAGCGAGCCGAAGGCGAGGAAGAGGACGACCGCGGCAACGGCCACGCCGACGATCTCGGCGATGTGCGAGGAGGGCGCCTCGGTCAGGGCGGTGGCGCTGCCGCCCAGTTCGACCTGGAGCCCGTCGCCGGCGGCCGCCCGGGCCGTGTCGACGACGGCCTGCGCCTGCGCTTTGCTGATGTCCTCGGCCTTCGCGTCGAAGACGACCGTGGCGTAGGCGGTGTGGCCGTCCTCGCTGATCTGTGCGGCGCCGTCCGGGACGGAGACTCCGCCGTTGCCGCCCGGGGCGGCGCTGTCGTCGTCCTTGCCGTTGCCGGCCTTGGCTGTGGCTTTGGCTTCGGCCTTGTCCTTGGCTGCGTCCCTGGTCTTCGCCTCGGTCCTGGGTTCGTCCTTCGCCTTGGCCTCTGCCTCGGCCTTTGCCTCGGACGCGGCCTCGGCCTCGGCCTCGGACGCGTTCTTGCCCGAGGGCTTGGGCACCTGTGCGGCGGGAGGCTTCGCGGTGGTGCCGTACGGCCCCGTGACTGAGGCGACCCCGTCCAGGCGCGCGACCTTCTTGAGCATCGCGGTCGTGCGCTGCTTCACGGCGGCCGCCCGTACGCTGCCGTGCTCGCTGTGCCAGACGATGGTCTCTCCGGCGCCGCCCTGGCCGTGGAACCCGTCCTGGAGGAGTTCGGCGGCCCGGCCCGCTTCGGTGCCGGGAACGTCGTAGTCGGTGGAGTACGCGGTGCCCGCGAAGCCTGCCGCGGCCGAGACACCGCCGAGAGCGAGGAGCCAGAGCATGACGGCGACAAGGCGGTGCTTGATGCACCACCGGGCGATGACGGCCAACGGACGAGCTCCCTGTTGGTTTGTGGATCTTTAGAGGGAACTGCCCATAAAGAACACATGACCTTCAGGAAATCACTCTGTCAGGTGATGGTGATCGTTAGGGCCCCCTTCGCCCGGTTCGTGGTCATACTCACAGGGCTGCACGGAATTCGGGGCCGACGTCCTCGAATTCCATGCGCCCCGAAGGACCGCTTATGTTCGGTTATGTCACCCGGAGACGCTGGGGCGCCCGTTCTCGATGTGGCCCATCAGGCGCCGGCGGAAGCCGCTGCCACCGTCCGCGGTCACCTCGACGTCGTACCAGCCGTGGGCGTCGGCGGCGGAGTGGACGACGGTGCGGCTGCGGCCGGGCTTCACCGTGATCTCCCGGGTCCAGTCGCGGAGGTCCTCCTCGTCGACGTACCCGAGGGGGCGGACGGTGAAGGTGACGGCCCGGTGCCCGTTGTTGCGAAGCGTGAGATGCAGATCGCGGTCGTGGTGGTCGATGCGCGAGATGACCTCGGCGCCGCCCCTGACCGGGCCGGCGAACTCGCGTCGGAAGCCGTTCGGCCCGGTGATCGTGAACCGGTAGGCCTCCCCGGTGAGGGGCACGCTCCATTGCGCCGTGCCCCTTAGGTCCTTGTGCTGCGGGACAGGGAACTCACCGGCGTACGGGTAGAGCGTGAAGTGTGCGCTCGCACGCCCCGTGTTGCTGAGGGCGACCGTCAGCGCGCCGTCGCCGAGCTTCGCGGAGGCGTCCGGCTGGTACGGCAGCGGGCGCGCGGGCCGGGTGCCCGGCTCCTGCACGGGCATGTGCTGCACCAACGGCGGCTGCGGCCGCCAGCGGCCCGTGAACGGCGGGATCGCGCCGGGCTGCTCGACCTCGGGCTGCGGCCGGCCGCGCCGGAAGTCGAAGGCAGAGGTCAGATCGCCGGTGACGGCGCGCCGCCAGGCGGTGATGTTGGGCTCCTCGACACCCGTCCACTTTTCCAGGAACCGGACCACCGAGCTGTGGTCGAAGACCTCGGAGCAGACGTAGCCGCCGACGGTCCACGGCGAGACCACGAGCAGCGGGACGCGGATGCCGAGGCCCGTGGGCCTGCCCTGCCAGCGCTCCTCGGTGTTGTCGGCGGGCGGCACCGGCGGCGGCACGTGGTCGAAGAAGCCGTCGTTCTCGTCGTAGTTGATCAGGACGACGGTGTGCCGCCAGACGTCGGGGTGCGAGCCGAGGGCGTCCAGCACCTTGTAGACGAGGGTGGCGGAGGCGATCGGCGAGGAGGAGCCCGGGTGCTCGGAGTCGACCGCGGACGGCACCAGGTACGACACTTCGGGGAGCGTACCGGCCGCCACGTCCGCGCGGAACTGGTCGGCGAGGCTGCCGGTCTCACCGCGCCGCAGCCCGCGCTCGAAGAGCGAGCGCTCCTCCTTGGTGAGCGTGGCCACTCCCTCCTCCAGCGCGGCCAGCAGCCGGGCCCGTTCGGCGGCGTCGGAGGTGTCGCGGACCTTCGCGTAGAAGGCTTCCATGAAGGTGAAGTCGCCGGCCTTGGCGAGGGCCTTCCGGGCGATCTTCTTGAAGGTGGTGAAGAACTCGATGTTGTTGTCGGTGAAGTTCTCCCACTCCTGGTACGTCTTCCAGCTGCGGCCCGCCTTCTCCAGCCGCTCGGCGTAGGTGGGCCACGGGTATCCGGGGTGGCTGCCCTCGGCGTACGCGGCGTTCGTCACCGCGCGGCTGCCGTCGGCCTCGAAGCCGGTCCAGCCGCTCCACAGATGGTTGCGGTTGGGGCTCGTCGACGTATGGATCGACGAGTGGTACGCGTCGCAGATGGTGAACGTGTCGGCGAGCTCGTAGTGCAGCGGGATGTCGCGACGGTCGTAGTACGCCATGGTCGCCGCGGTTTTGGCCGAAACCCAGCCGTCCATCCAGCCGTCGTGCCAGGCCTTGGCTCCGCCGCCCCAGGAGTGGTCGAGGTCGCCGATGTACTGGAGGTCCTTCTTCTGCGTCTCGGCGGCGCCGCGCACCGGGAAGGGCAGCACGGCGCCCAGGGGACCGGGCTGCTCGAAGACCGGCTTGCCGGAGGGCAGTTCGACGGCGTTGCGGTCACCGAAGCCACGGACGCCGCGCAGGGTGCCGAAGTAGTGATCGAAGGAACGGTTCTCCTGCATCAGGATCACCACGTGCTTGATCGCCTGCAGCCCCCCGGAGGGCGGCTGGGCGGCGAGCGCCTCCTGCAGGGACGGCGGCAGCAGGGACCCGGCCGCCGCGGCACCGAGGGCGCCCCCGCCGAGTGCGAACAGCCGTCGACGTGAGATGTCCGTGGCCAAGTGATCCTCCTGAGTCGCGCGTTACCGCCCGGAAGCTAGTGAGAGCAGATGGCGGAGGAAAGTCCCGGGGACGACAGCGGAATGAACGTCCAAGGGGCCCACCGGAGAGTCCAGGCGATATCCCGCCACCGGACGGCCGGTCGGCGGCGCCTGACCTGGCAGCGTTGTCAGTGAAGCCTGCCACCATGGGTCCATGACCAATACGGGGGCATCCACGGGGGCATCCAGGACCGCCGCAGTCACCACGCCGGCCGCGGCGGCAGAGCTCGCGCAGCAGCTGCACGACGCCCCGGAGGGACACTTCGGCCGGCCGCCGGTCGAGGTCGTGTCGTACCGGCCGGGGGCGACGCCGGTGGAGCGGCGCGAGGCGTTCCGGGAGGTGTACGGCGCGCTGATGGCCAGGATCGGCGAGCCGACGCTGTACGGGGGATCGGCGCGGGGGCCCAGTGTCCGGTGGCGCGACGACAGCCGGCTGGTGCTGCTGTCGGGCGACCGCTTCGGCGCCCGGCTGTCGGTACACCGTCCGGAGGAGCTGGAGGACGAGGAGCGGCGGCGCTTCGAATGGGGCGGCGCCTGGTCGGTGGACGAGCCGGAGGACTTCGATCTCCTGCCGTACAGCTGGCAGTTGTACCGGAACGGGCCGGGTGCGCGACCCGTGGCACGTCCCGGCGCCCGGCTCGCGGGCCGCTGGGACCATCTGGAGACCGCGCTGGAGCTGATGCTCGCGGCCTGGGCCGAGCAGCTCCCGGTGCAGGTGCCGGGCGACTGGGCGGGCTTCACCATCCGTTGCAGCCGGGACTGGGGGCGTGATCTGGTCGTCTCGTACAGCCCGGGCGAGGGGCTGGGGGTGGCGGTTGACGACCGGGACGCGGAACAGGGCCCGGAGCGGGAGCGGCAGATGCGGGAGCGTGGCTGGCAGACCCGCGACAAGGGCTGGTGGCAGTCGGCCTTCCCGGATTCGGAGGAGGGCGCGGCGGCCGCGGCGGCGCGGCTGGCGGTCGGTGAGCTGCGGGCGCGCGGGGCGGTCACTCCGGACGAGCTGGTGGCCCGGGACGTCGGTGTGAACGACCGCGGCGAGCTGTGGCTCCCGGGCCTGGGCATACGGACGTGCTGAGGCCCCTCCCCGGACAGCTTCCGTACGACGCTGCTGTGCGCGACGGCGCTGCCGGCACTGGCGTTCCCGGCGGCACTTCGGCTGTCGGCGAAGCGCTCCTGATAACCATGGCCGGGCAGCCGGGCAGCCGGAACGACAGGCAAGGCGGAAGGGCGGACAAGCGGAAGGGCGGGTCACCGCGCTCGGTGTCCCGCCCGTCCGTCCGTACAGCTGCGGATCAGCCCTCGGTCACGCCGAGCTTCTCCAGGATCAGCTCCTTGACACGGGCAGCGTCGGCCTGGCCACGGGTGGCCTTCATGACCGCGCCGACCAGCGCGCCGACCGCCGCGACCTTGCCACCGCGGATCTTGTCCGCGATGGCCGCGTTGCCGGCGATCGCCTCGTCGACGGCGGTGCCCAGCGCACCCTCGTCGGAGACGACCTTGAGGCCGCGCTTCTCGACCACGGCGTCCGGGTCGCCCTCGCCCGCGAGGACACCCTCGATGACCTGGCGCGCCAGCTTGTCGTTGAGCGAGCCGTCGGCGACCAGGGCGGTCACCCGGGCGACCTGCTTCGGGGTGATGGCCAGCACGTCGAGGGAGACGCCCGACTCGTTGGCGTTACGGGACAGTTCGCCCATCCACCACTTACGGGCGGAGACGGAGTCGGCGCCCGCCTCGATCGTGGCGACGATCAGGTCGACCGCGCCCGCGTTGAGGATCGACTGCATGTCGTGCTCCGAGATGCCCCACTCCTCGCGGAGCCGGTTGCGGCGCACGCGCGGCAGCTCGGGGAGCCCCGCGCGGAGCTCCTCGACCCACTCACGGGACGGGGCGACGGGAACGAGGTCGGGCTCCGGGAAGTACCGGTAGTCCTCGGCCTCCTCCTTGACCCGGCCGGACGTCGTCGAACCGTCCTCCTCGTGGAAGTGACGGGTCTCCTGGACGATCGTGCCGCCCGAAGAGAGCACCGCCGCGTGGCGCATGACCTCGTAGCGCACCGCACGCTCGACGGATCGCAGCGAGTTGACGTTCTTCGTCTCGGAGCGGGTGCCGAACTTCTCGGTGCCGTTCGGCCGCAGCGAGAGGTTCACGTCGCAGCGCATCTGGCCCATTTCCATACGGGCCTCGGAGACATCGAGAGCGCGGATGAGCTCGCGCAGTTCGGCGACGTACGCCTTCGCGACCTCGGGAGCACGCTCACCGGCGCCGACGATCGGCTTGGTGACGATCTCGATCAGCGGGATGCCGGCGCGGTTGTAGTCCAGCAGGGAGTGGGACGCGCCGTGGATACGGCCGGTGGCGCCGCCGACGTGGGTCGACTTGCCGGTGTCCTCCTCCATGTGGGCGCGCTCGATCTCCACGCGGAAGACCTCGCCGTCCTCCAGCTGGACGTCCAGATAGCCGTTGAAGGCGATCGGCTCGTCGTACTGCGAGGTCTGGAAGTTCTTCGGCATGTCCGGATAGAAGTAGTTCTTCCGGGCGAAACGGCACCACTCGGCGATCTCGCAGTTGAGCGCGAGACCGATCTTGATGGCGGACTCGACGCCCACGGCGTTCATCACCGGCAGCGAGCCGGGCAGGCCGAGGCAGGTGGGGCAGGTCTGCGAGTTGGGCTCGGCGCCCAGCTCGGTCGAGCAGCCACAGAACATCTTGGTCCTGGTGCCGAGTTCGACATGGACCTCGAGGCCCATGACGGGGTCGTACGACGCGAGAGCGTCCTCGTACGACACCAGGTCAGTCGTGACGGTCACGGTGAAACTTTCCCTCTCAGCCGAGCAGGACGTCGTCGTCGCCCAGCCGCTTCAACTCGCGGTAGAGCAGGGCGATGCCGGTCACAATGGCGGCGGCGGACACGGCGGCGTCGATCAGCCGGAGCGTGTCGTGCTCCAGGCGGGCCTTCTTGACCTGCTTGGCGACGCTGATCGCACCGAACGCGGTGGTGCCGATGGACAGATAGGTGCCGGTCTTGGACTTCTTGAAGCCCTTGGCCTTCTGCAACGTGCTCACAGTGACGGTGCCTCCTCCAGCAGCGGGTGGCCCCACTTTTCCACGAAGGCGGCCTCGACGGCCGCACCCACCTTGTAAAGGCGGTCGTCCTTCATGGCGGGGGCGATGATCTGCAGACCGACCGGGAGGTTGTCCTCCGGAGCCAGGCCGCAGGGCAGCGACATCGCCGCGTTGCCGGCCAGGTTGGTCGGGATGGTGCACAGGTCGGCGAGGTACATCGCCATCGGGTCGTCGGCACGCTCACCGATCGGGAAGGCGGTGGTCGGGGTCGTCGGGGAGACGATCACGTCGACCTGCTCGAAGGCCTTCTCGAAGTCCTGCTTGATGAGCGTGCGGACCTTCTGGGCGCTGCCGTAGTACGCGTCGTAGTAGCCGGACGACAGGGCGTACGTACCGAGCATGATGCGGCGCTTGACCTCGTCGCCGAAGCCGGCCTCACGGGTGAGGGCGGTGACGTCCTCGGCGGACTTCGTGCCGTCGTCGCCGACGCGCAGGCCGTAACGCATGGCGTCGAAGCGCGCGAGGTTCGAGGAGCACTCGGACGGCGCGATCAGGTAGTACGCGGAGAGCGCGAGGTCGAAGGACGGGCAGTCCAGCTCGACGATCTCGGCGCCCAGCTCGCGCAGCAGCTCGACGGACTCGTCGAAGCGCTGGACGACGCCGGCCTGGTAGCCCTCGCCGCGGAACTGCTTGACCACGCCGACGCGCATGCCGCTGACGCTGCCGTTGCGGGCCGCCTCCACGACCGGCGGGACCGGCGCGTCGATCGAGGTCGAGTCCAGCGGGTCGTGCCCGGCGATGACCTCGTGCAGCAGCGCCGCGTCCAGGACCGTACGGGCACACGGGCCGCCCTGGTCGAGGGACGAGGAGAAGGCGACCATGCCGAAGCGGGAGACACCGCCGTAGGTCGGCTTGACGCCGACGGTGCCCGTGACGGCGGCGGGCTGGCGAATCGAACCGCCGGTGTCCGTGCCGATGGCGAGCGGGGCCTGGTACGAGGCGAGGGCGGCGGACGAGCCACCGCCGGAGCCGCCGGGGATCCGGGTCAGGTCCCAGGGGTTGCCGGTCGGACCGTACGCGCTGTTCTCGGTCGAGGACCCCATGGCGAACTCGTCCATGTTGGTCTTGCCGAGGATCACGACGTCGGCGGCCTTGAGACGCTTGGTGAGCGTGGCGTCGTACGGCGGGATCCAGCCCTCGAGGATCTTCGAACCGACCGTGGTCGGGATGCCCTCGGTGGTGAAGATGTCCTTCAGTGCGAGCGGGACGCCGGCCAGCGGGCCCAGCTTCTCGCCGCGCTCGCGCTTGGCGTCGACGGCGCGGGCCTGCGCGAGAGCGCCCTCACGGTCGATGTGCAGGAAGGCGTTGACCTTCTCGTCCACGGCCTCGATCCGGGCGAGGTGCGCCTCGGTGACCTCGACGGCCGTGAGCTCGCCGGCGGCGATCTTCGCGGCGATCTCGGCCGCGGTGAGCTTGATGATGGTGCTGTCCGTCATGACTGTTTAGTCCTCCCCCAGGATCTGCGGCACCTTGAAACGCTGCTGCTCCTGTGCCGGGGCGCCGGAGAGCGCCTGCTCGGGGGTGAGCGACGGACGGACCTCGTCCGCGCGCATGACATTGGTCAGCGGCAGCGGGTGGGAGGTCGGCGGTACGTCTTGGTCGGCGACCTCGGAGACGCGGGCGACCGCGCCGATGATGTCGTCGAGCTGTCCGGCGAAGTGGTCGAGCTCTTCGTCCTTCAGCTCCAGACGTGCCAGCCGGGCGAGGTGAGCGACCTCCTCGCGCGTGATGCCAGGCATGCAGCGATCCTCAGGGGTGAGTGTGATGGTTTTGGCCCAATCCTATGGGCCAGGCGCCGGTGCCCGCGAAACGCTTTCCCCGCCGCACCGGCAGGCGCCCTCTCGGGCCGCCGCCCGCCCGCCGCACAGCCGCGTTCCGCCGTTCTCCCGTTACTGCTCATGTCCTGTTCATTTCAAAGGCGCCGAGGACTGACTCACTGGCTCAAGTTGTCCAAACAACTTCTGGCACCGGGGGTCCGCCTCCCGGGCGGAGAGGACCTTCAGTCCGGTGTCCCCACTCATGACCGCCGCCGCGTCCGGCAACGCCCTGTCGTTGATCTCGCCCACGAGCCCGCGCGAGGGCGACCGGCTGACCTTCCGCTGGTCCACCGACACGCCCCACGCCAAGAACTGGATCGGGATCTACGACGGCGACCGCAAGCCGGGCGTCGGATCCTCGCTGGTCTGGTCGTACGTCACCGAGGCGTCCGGCGACATCACCCTCGACACCACCGGCCTCGGCGAGGGCACGTACACGGCCTATCTGCTCGCCGAGGACGGATACGGCATCCTCGCCAGGACCGACCCCTTCACCGTCGCGGTCAGGCCCCCGTGACGCCCCCGCACTCTGTCGTCGACTCGCTCACGACCGGCGATGTCGCACCCGGTTCCCGGGTCTCCCTCGCGCTCGGACCGCTCTGGATCCGCCCGCAGGGCAACGCCTCCGGCACCCCCTCCTTCCGGCGGCTGTCCGGGGATTCCTGGCTGGGCATCTCCGCCGACGGCAGGATCAGCGGCACCGCTCCCGCCGAGCCCGCAGGACGCCCGGCACGGATCACCGTCGCCGTGCGGGACAGCGCGGGCGGGACCGACACCGTGACCGTGCAGGTCCCGGTCCGGCCGGCCTCGGCGCGCGCGCGGCTGACGGTCGCCTCGCTGAACCTCTGGGAGGCGGGAAAGAACACCGGCGACTGCCACGAGAAGCTGTTGCGGCTGATCCTCGCCCAGGGGCTCGACGCCGTGGCACTCCAGGAGACCGGCGGCGCCGCTGCCGGGCCGCTCGCCGACGCGCTGGGGTGGCACGCCCACGACACCCCGGCCGGGGTCGGGCTGATCAGCCGCTTCCCGCTCGCCGCCATATCGGCGCCGCTGGCGGACCTGCCGGCGCTGGCGGCGACCCTCCAGCTGCCGGGCGGCCGCGGCGTACGGCTGTGGGCGGCGCAGCTCGACGAGGCCGCGTACGGGCCGTACGCCCTCAAGGAGGGCCGTACCCCTGCCGAGGTCGAGGCCGCCGAGCTGAAGTCCGTCCGCTACCGGCAGGCGGGCATGCTGCTCGCCGCGATGAAGTCCGACCTCGCCGCGTCCCGTACGACGCCGGTGGTTCTGGCGGCCGGGCTCGCCTCCCCCTCGCACCTCGACCGCAAGGGCCGGGGCGCGGTCCGCTGGCCGGTCACCGCGGCCTTCGCCAAGGCCGGGCTGAACGACGCCTTCCGGGACGAGCACCCGAACGCCTCGCACGAGCCGGGCGTCACCTGGTCGCCGGTGCGCCCCGGCGAGCCGCAGGACCGGATCGACCAGGTCCAGTACGCCGGGCCGCTGCGGGTCGAGGGCGCGTACACGCTCTGCACCGGCTGGCCGGTGCCGGTCCCGGACGCCGCAGGCAACGGCTGGCCTTCCGACCACGCAGCCCCGACCGTCACCTTCTCGCTCCGCTGAACGACTCCCTCCGGGCCGTTCCACCGGTCCGCTCCCGCCGAACCGCTCGCGCCGGACCACTCGCCGGACCGCTCCGCCGAGCCACCACCGCCGGAACGCTCCCGCCGAACCGCTCCGCCGAGCCACCACCACCGCCGCCACACGCCTGAACGCTGAACGCTGAACCGAAGGGCTCCCACGCCATGACTCCGCTGAGCCGCCGCGCCTTCGTCGGCGCGTCCGCCGCGACCGCCGCCGCTGCCGCCGTCGGTCTTCCCGAGGCGGACGCCTCGGCCGCCGCCAGACCCCGCGGGTCCGTCAAGGACGTGAAGCACGTGGTGATCCTGATGCAGGAGAACCGCAGCTTCGACCACTACTTCGGCACCCTGAACGGTGTCCGGGGCTTCGACGACCGGCAGGCACTGACCTTCCCGAACGGCGACTCCGTCTTCAAGCAGCCCGCCCCCGGCCGCTCCGACGGCTTCATGCTGCCGAACCCCATGGACACCACGAAGTACAACGCCCAGAACGCGTCCGGCCTCCCGCACGACTGGGGCACGGGCCACACCGCCATCAACGGCGGCGCGATGAACAAGTGGGTCGCCTCCAAGGGCGAGCGCACCATGGGCTACTTCACCCGCGACGACATCCCCTACCAGTTCGCCCTCGCCGACGAGTTCACCATCTGCGACGCGTACTTCTGTTCTCAGGCGGGCCCGACCGACCCCAACCGGCTGTATCTGTGGTCGGGCAGCTGCGGCCCCGGCAAGGACGGCACGACCGGCCCGTGGACCGACAACACTCCGGTCACCGACAACCCGGTCGCGGACTGGACGACGTATGCCGAACGGCTTGAGGACGCCGGGGTCAGCTGGCGCGTCTACCACAACCCGTCGAAGGACGAGCGGTGCGGCGACTACGACGACAACGGGCTCTCGTACTTCGGTCAGTTCCACAAGTTTCCGAAGGACGACCCGCGTTACATCAACGCGATGACCAAGTTCGATCTGACCGCCTTCGACAAGCACTGCAAGGACGGCACGCTGCCGACGGTCTCCTGGCTGGTGGCGCCGTACCTGTTCTGCGAGCACCCGGAGGCGGGGCCGAACTACGGCGCCCACTGGGTCAACACCGCGCTGCAGTCGCTGTTCTCCAATCCGGACGTGTGGAAGCACACCGTCTTCCTGCTGATGTACGACGAGAACGACGGCTACTTCGACCATGTCCTGCCGCCGGTCCCGGAGCCGGGCACTCCGGAGGAGTTCGCGGAGGGCCGGCCGATCGGGCTCGGCAACCGGGTCCCGCTGTGGGCGGTCTCCCCCTGGTCGCGCGGCGGTTACGTCAACTCCCAGGTCTTCGACCACACCTCGGTGCTGCGGTTCCTGGAGGTCGTGACCGGTGTGCGGGAGCCCAACATCTCGGACTGGCGTCGGGCCGTCTGCGGCGACCTGACCACGTGCTTCGACTTCAGCTCGCCGGACTACTCGATTCCGTGGCTGCCGGACACGGCCGAGCTCATGGCGAAGGCGGACGCGGGCAACGCCCTTCCCGCGGTGAAGCTGCCGCCGAGCGGCGGGCAGTCGATGCCCACGCAGGAGCCCGGCGCCCGGCCGCATCGCGCGCTGCCGTACCGTCCGTGGGCCGACGTGACCGTGGACCGGGAGACCGGAGAGGTCGTCTGCACCCTCGCCAACCACGGTACGGAGACATTCCACTTCACCGTGCTGCCGAATGCGGTCAAGCCGTTCACGGGCACGGCCGTTCACCGTCGCCCCGGGTGCCTCGAAGACGTACACCTGGGACACCTCGGAGACCGATGGCCGGTACGACTTCACCGTGATGGGCGCGGACGGCTTCGTACGCCGCTTCTCCGGCACGGTCGTACGCCAGGGGCGCGAGGCGGGCGCCCCCGTGCCGTCGGTGACGGCTTCGCTGCACGGCCGCCGTCCCGAACGGGGCACGGTGGAACTGCGGTTCACCAATCAGGGCGCCACGCGGGTCTCCTTCACCGTCACTCCGGACGGCGATCCGAAGGCGGCCCGCACGGTGTGGGTGGGGCCGGGTGACCGGTCCTCGGTGAGCTTGAAGGTGCGCGACGGACGCTACGACCTGGAGGTGACGGCGGCGAGCGGAACCCGATTCAGGCAGCGCTACGCGGGAACGGTGCACGCCGGCTGACCGCTGTCCTCACCGGGACCTCCCGGCCCACCGGGACTCCCTGGCCTACCGGGTCCTGGCGGTCCACCGGGACTCCTCGGTCACTGCACGACGTGGCCCGACGCGCTGTCGGCTTCCACCGTGGAGCCGGCGGGGAGCTCCGCGGCGGGGGGGCGGCGCCAGCCGTGCTCGCCGCGGGCCCTCAGCCAGGCGGTGGTCTCCTGCGGGGGCATCGCCGCGGCGACGAGCCAGCCCTGGACCGCGTCGCAGCCGAGGTCACGCAGCCGCTCCCAGGTCTCGTCGTCCTCGACACCCTCCGCGACCACGAGCAGCCCGAGCGAGTGGGCGAGATCGACGGTGCAGCGGACGATCTCGGCGTCCTCGTTGTCGATCGCCAGCCGGGCCACGAACGACCGGTCGATCTTCAGCTCGCTGACGGGCAGCCGGCGCAGATGGACGAGCGATGAGTAGCCCGTACCGAAGTCGTCCAGCGACATCTTCACGCCGTGCCCGGTCAGCCCGGCGAGGGTGTCGGCGGCGCGCTGCGGATCCTCCAGCAGCACGTGCTCCGTTATCTCCAACTGCAGCGCCCCGGCCGGGACACCGTGCCGGGCGAGCCGGGCCGCGACCGCGCCCGCGAAGCCCGGAGTGTGGACGTCACGCGGCGACACGTTGACGGCGACCGGCACGAAGAGGCCCTGGGCGCGCCATTTGGCGACCTGGCCGAGGGCCGTCTCCAGGACGTACTCCGTCAGATGGGGCATCAGCCCGGAGGACTCGGCGATGGCGATGAACTCGTCGGGAGGGACCCGGCCGCGCTCCGGGTGCACCCAGCGCACCAGCGCCTCAAGACCCGCGACATGACCGTCGAAGCCGACTTTCGGCTGGTAGTGCAGCTCCACATCGCCCGCGTCCAGCGCCCGGCGCAGATCGCCGAGCAGTCCGAGCCTGTCCGGTGTGTTCGAATCGCGTTTGGATTCGTACACCTCGACGCCCGTGCGATCTCGCTTGGCCTGGTACATCGCCACATCGGCGCGCCTGAGAAGCCCTTCGGCGTCCAGTGCGTGATCGGGGAAGACAGCGAGACCGGCGCTCGCCTCCAGGACGAGCGTCAGTCCGTCGAGGTCGAGGGGCGAGGAGAGCTCGGCGACGAGATGGCGGGCCACGCGCTGCGCGCTGGTGGTGGAGTCGGCCCTCGGCAGGAGCACGGCGAACTCGTCGCCGCCGAGCCGCGCGGCCTCCGCGCCGCGCGGCAGCGCCAGTTTGAGCCGTTCGGCTATCTGGAGGAGCAGCCGGTCACCCGCGAGATGTCCGAGGGTGTCATTGACCGAACGGAATCGGTCGAGGTCGATCAGAACGAGAGCGGACCGGGCGCCGACACCTTCGGCCTCCTCCAGCGCCGCCCAGGTGCGCTCC
The DNA here is from genome assembly GCF_056435785.1 of Streptomyces sp. NPDC043870. Classification (NCBI taxonomy): domain Bacteria; kingdom Bacillati; phylum Actinomycetota; class Actinomycetes; order Kitasatosporales; family Streptomycetaceae; genus Streptomyces; species Streptomyces sp. NPDC043870. The sequence goes on along the minus strand of NZ_JBWKDT010000011.1, from coordinate 178,996 downwards.
AGCAGCCACTGACGGTTGGGCAGTCCGGTGAGCGGGTCGCGCAGCTGCTCCTCGGCCCGGGCGCGGGCGATCCACAGCGTGGAGTCGAGGGCGATCAGCGGCACCGCGAAGAGCGGCAGCAGGATCGGCAGGGCGGTAGCGACCACGCAGATCAGCGGGGCGATGCCGAACAGTGCGACCGCGACGAGCCCCTGACGCAGCAGGGCCGTACGGGCGACGGTGGGCAGTCCGCCGCCCTGCGGTGCCAGCGCGTACCAGAGCAGCACACGGGTCACACCAAGATACGCCGCTGCCGCGAGCACCATCTCAGGGACGACGTCGAACCCCCATTCCAGGGGCTGCCACGGCTGTTCGACCGTCGGCGCCTCGCCGAACGCCACGAGGACCAGCGCGGCGGCACCGATGCCCAGGATGTCGGCCGCGCCGTGCAGGACGCCCTGCCTCCAGCGGTGCCGGCGGGCGGTGCCGACGAGCATCACGACGGCCAGGCTGACCAGGCCCGCGGGCACCCAGCCGTACAGCAGCAGCACGGCGACGGTGAGGGCGGCACCGGAGCCGGTGCCGCCCCACCATCGGTCGCGGCCGAGCGCGACCAGATGGCCGACGAGGATGCCGGTGAGCACGGCGAGCGACCAGCCCTCGGTGCCGCCGGGGAACAGCGCGTTTCCGTCCCGTAGGGCCATGAACAGACCGCTCGCCAGCACAAGGGCGGCGAGTCCCGTCACGACGAAGGGCAGCGTCGAGGCGACGCCCGCGACAAACGCGAACCCCGCGATACCACGCGGCCGTGAGACCGGGGCGGCACTCTCGGTCGGTTTCATTCCGTCCCTCTCACAGCCGGCGGTGCCGATGCCACGCGGTGGCCTCTGCTGTCATGCCAACACGGCTGGAACCTCACCACGCAGGCAGGCACGACAGGCGCACACCTCAACAGTAGGCCGCAGATGGCTCTGACGGGCAGCGCTCTACAGCTCTTGCCCGAATGCGGCCCAGCCACCCTTATCCATCTGGTATGCGCCAAACGGGTGACCCTCGTTGGGAGTTCAGCTCGCGCATTCGTGCTATTCGGTGACCGGAACCGCAGCGTCGCGAGCAGCCTCCGGGCCCTGTTCAAGCAGGACAGCGAAGCCTTCCTCGTCCAGTACAGGCACCTTCAGCTGCATGGCCTTGTCGTACTTCGAACCGGGGTTGTCACCCACCACCACGAATCCGGTCTTCTTCGAAACGGAACCCGTCACTTTCGCGCCGAGGCTCTGAAGCGCTTCTTTTGCGCCATCCCGCGTGTGGTTCTGGAGCGTTCCGGTGACAACGACGGTGAGGCCTTCCAGCGGTCGCGGCCCTTCGTCCTCTCCGGCGCCCTCCTGCTCCATCCGGACTCCCGCAGCCCGCCACTTGCGCAGGATCTCCCGGTGCCAGTCCTCCTCGAACCACTGCTTGAGCGAGGCCGCGATGGTCGGCCCGACGCCCTCGACGGCTGCCAGCTCCTCCTCCGTGGCCTGTTCGATCCGTTCGATGGACCGGAACTCGCGGGCGAGGGCCTCGGCCGCCACCGGTCCGACATGACGGATGGAGAGGCCGGTGATGATGCGGGCGAGCGGGCGCTCCTTGGCCGCAGCGACGTTCTCCAGCATCGTCAGGGTGTTCTTCTTCGGCTCGCCCTGTTGGTTGGCGAAGACCGTGACGATCTTCTCCTCGCCGGTCTTGGGGTCACGCTTGGGCAGTCCGCTGTCCTGGTCGAGCACATACGCCTTGATGGGCAGCAGCTGGTCGACGGTCAGATCGAACAGACCGCCCTCGTCCACCAGTGGCGGGTCGGCGGGCTCCAGCGGCTTGGTCAGCGCCGCGGCCGCCACATAGCCGAACGCCTCGATGTCCAGGCACTTGCGGCCCGCGAGATAGAAGAGACGCTCACGCAACTGGGCCGGGCAGGTACGGGCGTTGGGGCAGCGGAGGTCGATGTCGCCCTCCTTCATGGGCCGCAGCCCCGTGCCGCACTCGGGGCACTCGGCCGGCATCACGAACTCCTGCTCGCTGCCGTCCCGCAGATCGACGACCGGCCCGAGGATCTCCGGGATGACGTCGCCGGCCTTGCGGAGCACCACCGTGTCGCCGATGAGAACGCCTTTGGCCTTCACCACGTCCTGGTTGTGCAGCGTGGCGAACTCGACCTCGGAGCCCGCGACCGTGACCGGCTCCACCTGCGCGTACGGAGTGACGCGGCCCGTACGGCCCACGCCCACCCGGATGTTGACCAGCTTGGTGTTGACCTCCTCCGGCGCGTACTTCCACGCGATGGCCCAGCGGGGCGCCCGCGAGGTCGAGCCGAGGCGGCCCTGGAGCGGGATCTCGTCGAGCTTGACGACGACGCCGTCGATCTCGTGCTCCACGGAGTGGCGGTTCTCACCGAAGTACGCGATGAACTCGCGGACCTCGTCGAGCGATTTCACCACCTTGTTGTGCCGGGCGGTCGGCAGGCCCCATTCGCGGAGCAGCTCGTACGCCTGCGAGAGCCGGTCGATCTCCAGGCCCTCGCGCGCGCCGATGCCGTGCACCACCATGTGCAGCGGAAGGGTCGCCGTGACCCTGGGGTCCTTCTGCCGCAGCGAACCCGAGGCGGAGTTACGGGGGTTGGCGTACGGCTGCTCGCCGGACGCCACCCGGCGTGCGTTGAGCTCCTCGAAAGCCTCCATCGGGAAGTAGACCTCGCCGCGGATCTCGACGAGATCCGGGATACGGTCACCGCTCAGCCGGTCCGGAATGTCCGCGATCGTCCGCACATTCGGGGTGATGTCCTCGCCGGTGCGGCCGTCGCCACGGGTCGCTGCCCGGGTCAGGCGGCCTTTCTCGTAGGTCAGGTTGACCGCGAGGCCGTCGACTTTCAGCTCGCACAGGAAGTGGTACTCCGACGTCCCGACCTCTTTGGCGATGCGGTCCGCCCAGGCAGCCAGCTCGGCCTCGTCGAAGGCGTTGTCGAGCGAGAGCATCCGCTCGCGGTGGTCGACCTTGGCGAGCTCCGTCTCGTACGCGCCCGCGACCTTCTGGGTCGGCGAGTCGGGCGTGCGCAGCTCCGGATACTCCTCCTCCAGCGCCTCCAGCGACCGCAGCAGTTTGTCGAACTCGGCGTCGCTGATGACCGGCTGGTCCTTCACGTAGTACCGGAAGCGGTGCTCCTCGACCTGCTCGGCCAGCTGGGCATGCTTCTCCCGTGCCTCGGCGGGCACCGGCCCCTGCTGTTCGACAGCCACCTTCGTCCTCCGTTACCTCAGCCCTGAGTCCATTACTCAGGGTTGTCCGAGAGCGATCTCGCCGCCCGGACACAGTGCGCGAGAGCCGCACGCGCGTAGGCAGGCGAAGCGCCCGCCAGCCCGCACGACGGGGTGACCACCACGGACTCGGCGAGAGTCCCCGGATTCAGCCCCAGCCTGCGCCACAACGTCCTGACACCCATGACGCTACCGGCAGGGTCTGACAATGGACCGTCGGTGGATGCCACCACTCCCGCGAAGAGCTTCGTGCCGCCCTCCACGGCCTCACCGATCGCCTCCTCGTCACGTTCAGTGAGCAGGCCGAAATCGAACGAGATGCCCGCGGCTCCGGCCCGGCGCAGCAGCGCGAACGGCACGTCAGGCGCGCAGGAATGCACGGTCACCGGCCCGTCGGCGACGCCCGTCACGTCCCGCAGCGCGCTCTCGACGATCTGCCGGTCGACCGCGCGGTGGGCCCGGTATCCGCTGGCGGTCCTGACCTGCCCCCGCAGGACAGCCGTGAGGGACGGCTCGTCGAACTGCAGCACCACCTGGGCGCCGGGGACACGCCGCCGCACCTCCGCGAGATGGGTACGCAGGCCCTCGGCGAGCGAGGCGGCGAGGTCACGGCACGCGCCGGGGTCCGCCAGGGCGGCCTCGCCGTTCCTCAGCTCCAGGGCGGCCGCGAGCGTCCACGGGCCGACGGCCTGGACCTTCAGCGGCCCCTCGTACCCCTGGGTGAACTCCTCCAGGGCGTCCAGGTCCTCCCCGAGCCAGGACCTGGCGCGCCGGGTGTCCCGGCCCGGCCGGTCGCTCACACGCCAGCCGCTGGGCTCGACGTGCGCGTACAACTCGACGAGCAGGCCGATGGTCCGCCCGATCATGTCGGCGCCGGGCCCGCGGGCCGGCAGCTCGGGCAGGTACGGGAAGTCCTCGAAGGACCCGGTGACGGTCCTGGCCGCCTCGCGCGCGTCGCCGCCGGGCATGGAGCCGACCCCGGTCGCGGGCCCCCAGACGTAGTCGCTCATCGCCCCGGCCGGACCGTCAAGTCGTTGACCTCCGCGTCGTGCGGGAGGTCCAGGGCCATCAGGATCGTCGTCGCGACCGACCCCGGATCGATCCACTTCGACGCGTCGTACTCCTTGCCCTCCTGCTGATGCACCTTGGCCTGCATGGGGCTGGCCGTCCGGCCCGGGTAGACGGAGGTGACCCGCACTCCGTTGGCCTTCTCCTCCTGCCGCAGCGAGTCGGCGAGCGCTTTGAGGCCGTGCTTGGAGGCGGCGTACGCGCCCCACTCGGCATGGGCGTTGAGACCCGCACCGGAGTTGACGAAGACCACCGTGCCCTGGGACACCCGGAGTTGGGGCAGCACCAGCCGGGTCAGCTCCGCGGGCGCCACCAGATTCACATTGAGCTGGGCCTGCCAGGTCTTCGGCGTGAGATCGCCGACCCGTCCCAGGTCCACGATGCCCGCGATGTGCAGCAGCGAGTCGAGGCGCTCGGGCATGGTCTGGTGGGAGAACGCCCAGGAGAGCCGGTCGGGGGTGCCGAGATCGCCGACGAGGGTGCGGGAGCCCGGATAGGCCGCGGCGAGCTCCTTGGCGCGCCCGGCGTCGCGGGCCAGCAGGACGAGCTCGTCGCCTCGCTCGTGCAGCCTGCGCGCGACGGCCGCGCCGATGCCGGAGCCCGCTCCGGTGATCAGATGTGTAGCCATGCCAGCAATGCTCGCACTACCGGATACCTGCCGACTCCTCGAGGTAGGCGAGCGCCCCGACGCCGTCGTCGGCGAAGAAGACCAGGTCGGTGAGGGGAAGGGGCAGGAAGCCCTCGTCCTCCATACGGCGGAACTGCTGCTTCAGGCCGTCGTAGAACCCCGCCGTGTTGAGCAGCACCACCGGCTTGGTCGTCCTGCCGTGCTTCTTCAGCTCCAGGATCTCGGTCGCCTCGTCCAGCGTGCCCGTACCCCCGACCATGATCACGACCGCATCGGACTTGGCCAGCAGCAGTGCCTTGCGCTCGGCGAGGTCCCGGGCGATCACCATCTCGTCGGCGCCCGGCCTGACCTTGTCCGCCAGGAACTCCACCGAGACACCTATGAGGCGTCCGCCCGCCTCCTGCACACCGTCCGCGACGGTCTTCATCAGACCGACGTCGGAGCCTCCCCAGACCAGGGTGTGTCCGCCCTTGCCGAGCAGCTCGGCGAACTCGCGCGCGGGCCGGGTGTAGCGGTCGTCGAGGTCTGCGGCGGAGAGGAAGACGCAAATATTCATGCGGCAACGGTACGGGCAGCCTCTGACCATGTGGCACGGCCCAGGCACCCCAGAAACCCGCCACGGGATGAACTCGGGGCGTGGAGCGCCCTGTCCCGTCACCCGTCATCAACTCCCCCGCTGCCGCAAGAAGTCCAGGCCGAGCCCGAGTGGGCCGAGAGACTGCCGGGCGAGGACCGGCGGGGACTCACCGCGCCGCAGAAGGGCCACCTCCGCAACCGGGCCGGCGGGTCACTCCTCCAGGGCTGCCGCTATGCGGTCGAGGTCGGTGAGCAGCGCCGCCATGCGCTGCGGCGGGATCGCCTCGACCATGCGCTGTTCGACGGCGTAGACGGCGGCCTGGACCGCGGTCAGGCGTGCGTGGCCTTCGTCGGTGAGGTGGGCCGGCCGGGCGCGGCCGTGGTCGGCGGTGACGGGGCGGGTGATCAGTCCCGCTTCCTGCAGGCCCCGCAGGACGACGTTCCCGGACTGCCGGGTCACGAAGGTCGCGCGGGCGAGGTCAGCGTTGGACATGCCGGGGTGCAGGGCGAGGAGTTCGAGAGTGGCGTACTGCGGCACGGTCAGTCCGTGCTCGCGCAGGACCTTGTCCATGGCGCCGCGCAGGGCGGCCTGGGCGCGTTTGAGCAGGTATCCCACGTGTTGAGTGACGTCCTTCGCGGGGTGGGGCGGCTCGGGCGGCATGCTCTCCATCATGTCAGCATTTTGACATAGGTGTGGCGCGGCTTTAGCCTGACGCATGTCAAAGTTCTGACATTGAAGGATCGAGGGAGACCCATGACTGTCACCATCGACGGCCCCGACTTCGTCGCCCTGCAAGTCCGCGACGTGGACGCAGCAGCGGCCTTCTGCGAGCAGCACCTGGGCCTGCGCCGGGCCGCCGTCTCGCCGCCCCACGCGGTCGTGTTCGACACCAAGCCGACTCCGTTCGCCGTCCGCGAGCTCCTCCCGGGCGTCGGCCTCGCCGATGCCGCACGGCCCGGCCTGGGCGTGGCGCTGTGGTTCCGGACATCGGACGCTCACACGCTCCGCGACCAGCTCACCGCCGCCGGGGTCACGATCCTGACCCCGATGAAGGACAGCCCCTTCGGGCCGATGTTCTCCTTCGAGGGCCCCGAGGGCTACACACTCACCGCGCACGGAGGCTGACCGTGACCCACGAGGCCCATGCGTTCAGTCAACGGACGCACCGATGCCTCGGCGGAGGTCTCGGAGCCGGCAGAGGGCCACGGCGAGTTCGTTGCGGAGCAGTTCGTTCTCCCCACCGGGTTTGCAGTTGGCGTCGTGCAGGGCTCTGACCACCGTCTCGTGTGACGTGGTGGTGATCCGCCACCGTCGCGCTCCAGGGCACCAGCGGTTCCGGCGGGCGGGTATGCCCGGGGTGGACCCCGGCGGGTACGGCCCGCTGGAGCCGCCGGGTCCGTTACGACCTCGGCGAGGGCCACGAAATGCTCGGCCATCGGATGCGGGACGTGAGGCTGAAGCGGGGACGCCTCTACGAGCTGATGCACGGCGGCCGCGGACTGCTGCCCGACCGGACCGGCCGGCTCACGGCGGCAGGTTGGGCAGCTCGGGTCGAGCACGTCGTCGACGTCATCGAGGAACGCCCCGGCGAAGTCCTCCTTGAGCGGCTTGCCGGCGCCGCCGCGGCGGCCGTCGAGCGGTACGGCCCGGCCGGCACCGCACCCCGACGGGACAGACCCAAGAGGTGGCGTCGCATGTGCCGACGCCGGTGCCGGAGGACTACTTCGCGGCGTAGTCCGCCGGCGCGTGCCGCGCCGTCGTGGCGATCGTCGCCGAGCCCACCACACGCGTGCCGTCGTACAGGACGATCGCCTGGCCGGGCGCCACGCCACGGACCGGCTCCGTGAAAGTGACGCGGAGCTCCGAGCCGTCGACGAGCTCGGCCGTCACCTCGGTCTCGCCGCCGTGGGCGCGGAGCTGCGCCGTGTACGTACCGGGGCTGGAGGGGGCCGTACCGCACCAGCGGGGCTTGATCGCGGTGAGTGCGCCGACCTCCAGGGCCTCGGCGGGGCCCACCGTCACCGTGTTGTTGACGGGTGAGATGTCCAGGACGTAGCGCGGCTTGCCGTCGGGGGCGGGGTGGCCGATGCGCAGCCCCTTGCGCTGGCCGATGGTGAAGCCGTACGCGCCGTCGTGGGTGCCCAGCTTCGCGCCGGACTCGTCGACGATGTCACCCTCCGACTTGCCGAGGCGGGAGGCGAGGAACCCCTGGGTGTCGCCGTCGGCGATGAAGCAGATGTCGTGACTGTCGGGCTTCTTCGCCACCGCGAGGCCGCGGCGCTCGGCCTCCGCGCGGATCTCGTCCTTGGTGGTGAGGGTGTCGCCGAGCGGGAACATCGCGTGGGCGAGCTGCTTCTCGTCCAGCACGCCGAGGACGTAGGACTGGTCCTTGGCCATGTCGCTGGCCCGGTGCAGCTCGCGGGTACCGTCGTCCCGTACGACCACCGTCGCGTAGTGACCCGTGCACACCGCGTCGAAGCCCAGTGCCAGGGCCTTGTCCAGCAGGGCGGCGAACTTGATCTTCTCGTTGCACCGCAAGCACGGGTTCGGGGTGCGGCCCGCCTCGTACTCCGCGATGAAGTCCTCCACGACGTCCTCGCGGAACCGCTCGGCGAGGTCCCAGACGTAGAAAGGGATGCCGATGACGTCCGCGGCGCGGCGGGCGTCGCGCGAGTCCTCGATGGTGCAGCAGCCGCGCGCGCCGGTACGGAACGACTGCGGGTTCGCCGAGAGCGCCAGGTGCACCCCGGTGACATCGTGCCCGGCTTCGGCGGCGCGGGCGGCGGCGACAGCGGAGTCCACACCGCCGGACATGGCGGCGAGCACACGGAGGGGGCGCTGGGGTGTCTGAGTCATAGCCCTACCAGAGTACGGGGCGGCGGGAACCGAAGGCCTACGAGTGGACGTTCTGGAGATCATGGGGAGCGAAGAGGGGCGGCGCGGCGTCGGCCGGCGGACCGTGCTGATCAGCGGCGGAGCCCTGCTCGTGGGGGCGGGTGTGGTGGCCCGGGACGAGCTGAGTCGTCTCTGGTGGCGGCTGCCGGGCATGGAGAAGAAGCGCGTGGAGGGTGAGCTGGACCACGCGGGCGCGGTGTGGACGGCGGCCGCCCGGGCGAACTGGCGGCGCGCGGACCGGCCCGCGGACTACACGATCGACCGGGTCGTGATCCATGTCGTCCAGGGCAGCTATCCGACCGCCCTGAAGGTCTTCAAGGACCCCGGGCACGGCGCAGCCGCGCACTATGTGGTGGGCAAGGACGGGCGCATCGCCCAGATGATCCGCGAGCTCGACGTCGCCTTCCACGCCGGTAACCGGGACGTGAACGAGCGGAGCATCGGCATCGAGCACGAAGGCTTCGTCGACCGGCCGCAGGACTTCACGGACGCGATGTACGCGGCGTCGGCCCGGCTGACCGCGGGGATATGCGAGCGGTACGGGATACCGGTGGACCGGGAGCACATCATCGGCCATGTCGAGGTGCCGGGCACGGACCACACCGACCCCGGTCCGCACTGGGACTGGAACCGGTACATACGACTCGTACGGGAGGCCGCGGCCGCCCCGCCGAAGCCGAGGACGACGACCGCCGGCTGAGTCCCGCCGCGGGGAAGCCCTGCCGTCGGCCCAGGCCCCGCCGCCGGGAGAAGCCCTGTCGTCCGCCCAGGTTCCGCCGCCGGGAGAAGCCCTGCCGCCTGCCGAGCCCTGCTCTCAGCTGAGCCCTGCCGTACGGGCCCGCTCGACCGCCGGGCCGATCGCCTTCGCGACGGCCTCGACATCCTCCTCGGTGGAGGTGTGGCCGAGGCTGAAGCGGAGCGTGCCGCGGGCCAGGTCCGGGTCGGTGCCGGTGGCGAGCAGGACATGGCTGGGCTGGGCGATGCCGGCCGTGCACGCGGAGCCGGTGGAGCACTCGATGCCCTGCGCGTCCAGGAGCAGGAGCAGCGAGTCGCCCTCACAACCGGGGAACGTGAAATGGGCGTTGGCCGGGAGCCGGTTCTCGGGGTCGCCGCCGAGGATCGCGTCCGGTACGGAGGTCCGTACGGCATCGATGAGCTTGTCGCGCAGTCCGCCGATCTCGCGGGTGAAGTCCGTGCGGCGCTCGGCGGCGAGCCGCCCCGCCACGGCGAAGGCGGCGACGGCGGGGACATCGAGGGTCCCGGAGCGTACGTGACGCTCCTGGCCGCCGCCGTGCAGGACGGGCACCGGGCTGTACTCACGGCCGAGCAGCAGCGCGCCGATGCCGTAGGGGCCGCCGATCTTGTGGCTGCTCACGGTCATCGCGGCGAGGCCGGACGCACCGAAGTCGACGTCGAGCTGGCCGAAGGCCTGGACCGCGTCGGAGTGCAGCGGAATGCCGAACTCCGCGGCTGTCGCGGCCAGTTCACGGACCGGCATGACGGTGCCGATCTCGTTGTTGGCCCACATCACGGTGGCGAACGCCACATCGTCCGGGTCGCGTTCGATGGCCTCGCGCAGCGCCTCGGGGTGGACGCGTCCGTACCCGTCGACGGGCAGATACTCGACGTTCGCGCCCTCGTGCTCGCCGAGCCAGTGCACGGCGTCGAGGACGGCGTGGTGCTCGACGGGGCTGGCCAGAATGCGAATGCGGCGCGGGTCGGCGGCGCGGCGGGCCCAGTACAGGCCCTTCACGGCGAGGTTGTCGGCTTCGGTGCCGCCGGAGGTGAGGACGACCTCGCTGGGGCGCGCCCCGAGCGCCTCGGCGAGGGTCTCGCGGGCCTCCTCGACGGTACGGCGGGCCCGCCGGCCCGCGGCGTGCAACGACGAGGCGTTGCCGGTGACGGCGAGCTGGGCAGTCATCGCCTCGATCGCCTCCGGAATCATCGGAGTGGTCGCGGCGTGGTCGAGGTAGGCCATGGTGAACACGATTCTACGAGCCGCCCGGCGGCCGGCTTCCGCCCCGGGTGGCCAGTACCGCCCGGCCGGTCAGCCGGCCAGGTTCCAGGTGACCATGCCACTGCCGGTGACGAGCGTGACGAGGACGACGAGATCGGCGACGCCGAGAGCCAGGCCGAGCAGGGCGCGTCCGCGCCGGGCGGTGCCACGCCACAGGGCGAGGCCGGCCAGGACGATGGCGACGGGTCCGAGCACGGCGTTCATCACGAGCAGTCCGACCAGGCCGAGCACGAACGACGCGACGGCCATGCCGTCGGCGTCGCGCGTTCCGGTGAACCGGCGGGCGGGGGTGGCGAGTTCCATGGTTCCCTTCCTCGGAGTCACCGGGCCGCGCGGCGCGCGAGACGTTCACGCACGGCGAACCCGAGCAGCCAGGCGCCGATGAGGGCGGCGGCCACGGTGGACGCGGACAGCGAGATCTGGGCCACGGCGCCCAGGACGATGCCCAGTAAAGCGACAGCGGCGACGAGGGCGATCATGTTCGTTTCCTCCCCTTGATTCGGAGTACGAGTGTTAACTGACTCCCCAGTCTAGTCTTCCGAATACCAGAGAACGGTTGTTTACTGAATGGCATGAGTCACACCGTCGGCATCCGTCAGGCCCAGAAGTTGAAAACCCGTCAGGCCCTCCTGGACGCGGCCCTCGGGCTGCTGGAGCACCAGAGCCTGAGCAGCCTCGGACTGCGCGAGGTGACACGGGCCGTCGGGGTGGCGCCGACCGCGTTCTACCGGCATTTCGCGGACCTGCCGGAGCTCGGCGTGGCGCTGGTCGAGGAGACGCTGGGCAGTCTGCACGGCTTGATCGGCGAGATCCTCGCGGACACCGGCGACAGTGAGGTGCGGATCGACCGCACCGTGGACCTCATCGCCCGTCATGTCCGTGAGCAGCCCGCCCACTTCCGCTTCATCGCGCGCGAGCGGCACGGCGGGGTGGCTCCGGTGCGCGCGGCCATCGCGGCCCAGCTCCACCGCTTCACGGAAGAGGTGGCGGCGGCACTCGCGCGTGAGCCGGCGTCGGAGGGCTGGAGCGAGGAGGATCTGCGGATGCTGGCCGGGGTCTATGTCGAGCACATGGTGATGACCGCCTCGGCGTTCCTGTCGGCGCAGGAGCCCGGACCGCACGGCTCTCCGGGCGAGCCCGACGAGCAGCAGGTCGCGCGCACGGCCCGGAACCGCCTGCGCCTGGTCTCGCTGGGCCGCCGCCACTGGCCACAGACCGGCTCCCGTACGGACTGAACCGCGCCCGCACCGATCGGCATCCCCGCGCTCGTCGGCGGCCCCGCGCTCATCCGGTCCGTGTCCGCGCCCCGGTCGGGGGCCGGCGGGCCGACCTTCGCCGGCCATGAACCGCCACCAGGCCGTGCCCCATGGCGAGGGACGGCGGTACAGCGGTACGGCCGAGTGCGGACCGGGGAAGCGCACCGCCCGGGCCGCGACGGCGGAGCCTTGTCCCGCCGGGTCGCCGCCCGGACGGAGGTCAGTTCGCGTACAGGCCGGCCACCCCCTCCGCCACCTCGGCCAGTTCCGCGCGGGCCTCCGGTGGCGCGAGGATCTCCAGACGGTCGCCGAAGGCGAGCAGACCGCGGCCGCGGGGAGCACGGGCAGGGCGAGTTCGACGGTGACCCGGTACGACCGGCGCGGCCGACCGCCCGGCGAAGCGCCAGGACCTACGCGCCCGGGCACACCGGCTCAGCTCCGCGGCAGCGGCGCCTTCGCCAGTTGGCGGGACTGGGCGACCAGGCGGTCGGCGCTGTCCCAGACCTCGGCGTCCTCCTCCAGGAAGCCTCCCGCGAGATTGCGCGTCGTGATGGCGACGCGCAGCGGGCCCGGCGCCGGGCGGCAGCGGATGTGGGTGGTGAGTTCCACGGTGGGGGTCCAGCCCTTGAGGCCCAGCTCGAAGGAGGTCGGCGGCAGCGCGTCGACCGTCAGCAGAAGGGAGAGCGGATCGGCGTCGCGGCCGTCGGCGAGGCCGAACCAGCCGCGCATCTCACCCTTGCCGGACGGCGCGCCGACGGCCCAGCCGATGGTCGCCGGGTCGAGCTTGATGGTCAGCCGCTCCGTGATCGCGGAGGAGCCGGGGATCGCCGCGGGGCCGTCGGACGGGCCGAGGCAGTGCTCGTACGGCGGGATGGCCGGCGGCGCCGCGGTCGTACGGACGTCGTCGGGCAGCCGGTCCAGGTCGCCGTACGTGGCGAGGACACGGATGCGCTCGATCTCGGTACCGTCCTCCGCGTACTGGAAGAGGGAGGCCTGACCGGTGGAGAGGGTGCGTCCGGTGCGGATGATCTCGGTGCGGACCACCGCGGGGCCGGGCGCCGAGGGGCTGAGGTAGTGCGCCGAGACCGTGAACGGGTCGGGGTGCGGCAGCGCCTCGCTGAGGGCGCGGCCGAGGAGCGCCAGCAGATAGCCGCCGTTGACGGCGCTGATGATCGTCCAGCCCGCGGAGAGCTCCGCGTCGTAGACGCCGGGTACGTCCGGGTCCCGGAGAGCGACAGCGGTATCGCGGTCGAACTCGCTGTTACCGATGGTTGCCTGTGCCACCTGTGCCATACCTGAACCGTACAGCAGGAAACTACTAAGCGGTAGCTTTGGCTTGGATCACAGGATCCTCACGCTTCCTCGGCGGCGGCCGAGCGGCGGTTCCAGGCGCGGGGCGCGCGCCAGTGGAGGCGCATCGCGAGCAGGCGGAGGAGGAACGCGGTCACCACGGCGAGTCCGCTGGTGAGCGCGTTCAGCACGTCGAAACGGATACAGAGGACGACCATCGTGGCTCCGACGATGGCGGGGACGGCATACAGATCGCGGTCCCAGCGCAGCAGCGACGGCACCTCGTTGGCGAGTATGTCGCGCAGGACACCGCCGCCGACGGCGGTGGCGAGGCCGAGGGTCGCCGAGGCGGTCAGACCCAGGCCGTACTCGTACGCCTTGGTCGTCCCGGTGACGGCGAAGAGGCCGAGGCCGGCGGCGTCGAAGACGTTGACCGAGCCCTGGATGCGCTCGACCTCGGGGTGCAGGAAGAAGACGAGCGCGGCCGCGACGAGCGGCATCACGAAATACCCCAGATCCGTGAACGCGGCGGGTGGTACGGCTCCGATGACCAGATCACGGAACAGGCCACCGCCCAGCGCGGTGGCCTCAGCGAGGACGGCGATGCCGAAGACGTCGAAGTTCTTGCGTACGGCGAGGAGTGCGCCGGAGATCGCGAAGACGAAGATCCCGACGAGGTCGAGCGCATGCTGAACGGAGGGCGTGAACAGTTCGTGGAGCACCGCCCAATTGTGCCGCCTCCGCGTCGGGGGCCTGGCACGCCCCTGGGGCCCGGGCCCCGGGGGCGTGTCAGGCTGCGGCTCAGCTCGGCTGCTTCGCGGGCGCCTGGGACGCCTCCCCCGAGTCGTCGGAATCCCCGGACTCCCCGGAAGCGTCGGAGTCTCCGGAGCCGGAGCCGGGCCCGGAGTCGGAGCCGGAGCCGGGCCCGGAGTCGGAGCCGGAGCCGTCTGGGGCCGCCTCGTCGCGAGGCGCCGGGACCGCGCCCGCCGTCGCGACGACGTCCACCTCCGCGTCCTCGACGCCCTCGCGCACCGCCGGGACGACCTCGCCCGACGTCCGCGCGATCTCGCCGGACGCGATCTCCGCCGCGAAGTGGCACGCGACCTTGTGGCCGGAGCCGAGGTCCTTCAGCTCGGGGCGTTCCGTGGCGCACAGCGTGTCCTGCTTCCACGGGCAGCGCGTGTGGAAGCGGCAACCCGCGGGCGGGTTCGCGGGGGACGGGAGGTCCCCGCGCAGCAGGATGCGCTCGCGGTGGTCCTCGACCTCAGGGTCGGGGACCGGGACGGCCGACATCAGCGCCTTGGTGTAAGGGTGCTTGGGCTCGGCGTACAGCGCGTCGCTCGGGGCCTCCTCCACCAAAGAGCCGAGGTACATGACCCCGATGACGTCCGAGATGTGCCGTACGACCGCGAGGTCATGGGCGATGACGAGATACGTCAGGCCCATCGACTCCTGGAGTTCCTCCAGCAGGTTGATGACCTGCGCCTGGATGGACACGTCCAGCGCGGAGACCGGCTCGTCGCAGATGATCACGTCCGGTTCGAGCACCAGCGCCCGTGCGATCCCGATGCGCTGGCGCTGTCCGCCGGAGAACTCGTGAGGGTAGCGGGACAGGGCGTTCGCCGGCAGCCCCACCTTCGCCAGGATCTCCTTGATCTTCTCCCGGCGTTCCTCCTGGTTCGCGCCGATCCCGTGCGCGGCCATGCCCTCGGACAGGATCGACTCGATGTTCTGCCGCGGGTTCAGGCTGCCCAGCGGGTCCTGGAAGACCATCTGCAGCCGCCGCCTGAACGACCGCATCTCCTTCTCGGGGAGCTTCGCCAGGTCCGTGCCGTCCAGCACCACCTCTCCGTCGGTGATGTCGACGAGGCGCAGCACCGCCCGCCCGAGCGTGGTCTTGCCGCAGCCGGACTCGCCCACGAGGCCGTACGTCTGGCCTGCCTCGACCGACAGCGAGACGCCGTCGACGGCGTAGACATGGCCGACCGTACGGTCGAAGAGGATGCCCTTCTTGACGGGGAAGTGGACCTTCACTCCGTCGAGTTCGAGCAGGCTCATGCCGGGACCTCCGTTTTGGGCAGGACCGGGTTGACGCAGCGGGCCTGGTGTCCGGCCTCGCGTGGTTCGGTCAGTTCGGGCGTGCCGGTCAGGCAGCCCATCTCGTAACGGTCGCAGCGTGGCGCGAAGGCACAGCCCTCGGCCCAGGCGATCTGGTCGTTGATGGACCCGCGGATGGGGTTGAGCGGCTCACCGCGCGGCGCGTCGAGCCGCGGGATGGAGCCGAGCAGCCCGTGCGTGTACGGATGCGTCGGGTGCGCGAACAGCTCGCGCCGGCCCGACGATTCGACGACCTTGCCCGCGTACAGCACGTTGACCTGGTCGCACAGCCCGGCGACGACACCCAGGTCATGGGTGATCATCAGCAGCGCGGTGCCCTCCTCGTCCACCAGCTCCTTGAGCAACTCCAGGATCTGCGCCTGGATGGTGACGTCGAGCGCGGTGGTCGGCTCGTCGGCGATGAGCAGCCGCGGCGCGCAGGCCACCGCCATGGCGATGAGGGCGCGCTGCCGCATTCCGCCGGAGAGCTGGTGCGGGTACTCCTTGAGGCGCCGCGTCGGGTCGGGGATGCCGACCCGGTCGAGCAGGTGCGCGGCCTCCTTGCGGGCGGCCTCGCCCTTCAGGCCCCGGTGGCGCTGGAGGATCTCGGTGACCTGCACGCCGATCGGGACGACCGGGTTCAGCGACGACAGCGGGTCCTGGAAGATCATCGCGAGCTTGCTGCCGCGCAGATCACGGATCTTCGAGGGGCTCATCGACAGCAGGTCCGCGCCGTCGAAGTCGGCGCGTCCACCGAGGGTGACGCCCTTGCGCGGAAGCAGGCCCATCAGGGCGAGCGAGGTGACGGACTTGCCGCACCCCGACTCGCCGACCAGGCCGACGACCTGGCCCTCGTCGACGGAGAAGGAGACTCCGTTGACAGCCTTGGAGTCCTTGCGGCCGCGTCCGCCGAAGGTGACGGTGAGTTCGTCCACGTTGAGCAGTGGCATGACATCAACCTCGCAGCTTCGGGTCGAGGGCTTCGCGCATGGCCTCGCCGAGCAGGGTGAAGCCGAGAGCGGTGATGATGATGCCGACCGCCGGATACATGGACATCATCGGCTCGTTGTCGAAGAAGCGCTGGGCCTGGGAGAGCATGACCCCCCACTCCGGGACGGCCGGGTCGGGATTGCCGAGACCCAGGTAGGACAGCGCGGCGGCCTCGATGATGGCGGTGGCGAGGCTGAGGGTCGCCTGGACGATCACCGGGCTCAGCGAGTTGGGCATGATCTGGGTGAGC
This sequence comes from Streptomyces sp. NPDC043870, assembly GCF_056435785.1. Classification (NCBI taxonomy): domain Bacteria; kingdom Bacillati; phylum Actinomycetota; class Actinomycetes; order Kitasatosporales; family Streptomycetaceae; genus Streptomyces; species Streptomyces sp. NPDC043870. Next base: position 162,665 of record NZ_JBWKDT010000011.1, on the reverse strand, counting down.
ACGATGCGCCGCTTGCGGATGCCGAGGGAGCGCGCGGCCAGCACGTAGTCGCTGCCGCCCTGGGCGAGCATCGAACCGCGCAGCAGCCGGGCGAAGATGGGGATCTGCACCACACCGACGGCGATCATCACGGTGGTCAGCGACTGTCCCATCACGGCGGCGATGGACACGGCCAGCAGCAGCGAGGGCAGCGCCAGCATGATGTCGGTGACGCGCATGATGACATCGTCCATGCGCTGGCCCGCGCGTCCGCCGAGGGTGGCCGCTGCGCCCGACACCGCGCCGATCAGGGCGCCGAGGATCAGGCCGATGAGCATGGAGACCACACCGACGAGCAGGGTCTGCCGGGCTCCGACGAGCATCCGGGAGAACATGTCGCGGCCCAGGTGGTCCAGGCCGAACCAGTTCCCGGCGCGCGCGCCGACGAACTTGCCCTGGTTCTGGAAGACCTCACCGCGCCAGGTCTGCTCGGTGGGGCCGTAGGGAGCGACCCACGGCCCGACGATCGCGACCACGACGAACGCCGCGATGATCACCGCGCCGATGATGGCCATCTTGCTGCCGCGCAGTCGGCGGAACGCCTCGCGCCACAGGCTCGCGCCGCTGGACGACTCGGTCTTCGCGGTGAGTTCCGCGAGCCGGTCGATCTTTGACGTCTTCGTTGTCTGCAGGCTCATCAGTGCACCCGCACCCTCGGATCAATGACGCTGTACGCGAGATCGACCAGCAGGTTGATCAGGACGTACACCATCGCGATGAACATGATGAAGCCGACGAGCACCGGATAGTCGCGGGCGTCGATCGCGGTACGGATGAAGGAGCCGATACCGCCGAAGGAGAACACCGACTCGGTGAGCACCGCGCCCGACAGCAGGCTGCCGGTGAGCAGACCGACCGCGGTGACCACCGGCAGCAGCGCGTTGCGCAGGATGTGGCGGCCGCGGACGACCCGCCGCTCCAGACCCTTGGACTCGGCGGTGCGGATGTAGTCCTCGCCGATGACTTCCAGCACGCTGGCGCGGGTCATGCGCACGATGACGGCGAGCGGGATGGAGGCGAGGGCGATCGCGGGCAGCACCAGGTGCATGATCGCGTCCCACGAGGCGTCGAACTCACCGGTGAGGACGCCGTCGAGGACGGCGAAGCCCGTCACCGACGTCGCGTCGATGCCGGTGGACTGGCGGCCGAAGCTGGGGAAGATGCCCAGCTCGACGGAGAAGACGCCCTTGAGGAGCAGTGCGAGGAAGAAGACCGGGATGCAGATGCCGATCAGCGACCCGGAGACGGACGCCACGTCCAGCCAGCCGCCGCGCTTGCGTGCGGCGAGGTAGCCGAGCGGGATGCCGACCGCGACGGCGATGGCCATCGCCGCGAGGCTGAGCTCCACGGTGGCCGGGAATCTGAGAACGAATTCGTCCCACACCGGCTGACCGGTCTGGGTCGAGGTGCCGAGGTCCAGTTCGAAGAGCCGCTTGAGGAACCGGCCGTACTGGACGTAGAGCGGCTGGTCGAGTCCCAGCGCCCGGTTGATGCGCGCCACTTCGGCTTCGGTCGCCCGCTCGCCCAGGATCGCTGAGGCGGGTCCGCCGGGCAGCCGGTTCAGCCAGAGGAACAGCAGAACCGACAGGCCGAGCAGGGTGGGTATCAGCTGTAGCAGTCGTCGTACGACGAGTCGCAACACCCCGCATGCCCCTTTCTTACGTGTCGAACGTGAGTGGATGCGGGTCCGCCCGGCCAACGGTCTTCCGTGGCCGGGCGGACCCCTTGGGGTGTCTTACTTGAAGGAGACCTCGGCGAAGTTCTCCTGCGTCAGCGGGGAGACCTTCGGCGGGTTGACGTTCTTGCCGAACGCGATGGCCGGCGGCGAGGACGAGATCGGCAGACCCGGCAGGTACGCCATGATCGTCTCGTTGGCCTTCTTGTAGAGCTCCGTGCGCTTGGTCTGGTCGGCCTCGACCGAACCGGCCTTCACGTCGGCGAAGACCTTGGCGTCCTTGAAGCCCCACTGCTTGTCGTACTCGGCGAACCAGGTGCCGATGAAGTTGTAGCCGTCGTTGAAGTCACCGGTCCAGCCGAGCATGTGCAGGGCGCAGGAGCCGGCCTCGGTGGCGTCCAGGTAGTCCGGGTTCCACTTCATGGGCTTCGGGGTGACCTTGAACCCGGCCTTCTCCAGGTCGGCCTTCATCAGCTCGAACATGTCCTGCGGGGCGGGCATGTACGGGCGGGTGACCTCGGTCGGGTAGCAGAACTCGATGGAGAGGTTGCTCTCCTTCGCGGAGGCCAGCAGCGACTTGGCCTTGGCCGTGTCGAACGGGTACTTCGTCACGTTCTCGGAGAAACCGGCGACCGTGTCGGGCATGAACTGCGTCGCGACCTTGCCGCCCTCGGGCAGCTGGGTCTTGACGAGGTTCTCGCGGTCGATGGCGTGCGCGATGGCCTGGCGGACGGCGGGCTTCTTCAGCGCCGGGTTCTTCTCCTGGGACATGCCGAGGTAGAGAAGGTTGAAGACGTCACGGGTCGGCACCTTGAAGCCGGCGCTCTCGAGCGTCTTGATGTCGGCGGGCGCGACCAGGTCGTAACCGTCGATGTCACCGGCCTGCAGCGCCTGACGACGGCCGTCCTCGGTGTCGATCGTGCGGATGACGAGGTTCTTCACCTTCGCCTTCTCGCCCCAGTAGTCGTCGAAGCGCTCGAGGGAGACTTCCTTGTTGCCCTTGTTCCACTTCGTGATCTTGTACGGGCCGGTGCCGGCGACCGTGCCGGCCTCCTGGCTGTACTTGGGGTACGTGATCGCGTCGCCCTTGGCGGTCGCCTGCTGCTTCTCGTACTCCTTGATCGCCTTCGGCGAGTGGATCGCCAGGGCCTGGAGCGAGAAGCCGCCGGGCAGGTTGGCGGAGGTCTCGTTGACCTCGATGACCGCCGTGTTCTCGTCCTTCGCGGTGCAGGACTTGTAGTTCTGCTTCGGCGCTTCCTTGTCCTCGTTCTTCTTGAAGCCGCCCATGATGGTCTGCCAGTAGTACGAGACCGCGCTCGACTGGTACGTGCCCGTCCAGTTGAACCAGTGGTCGTAGTTGGCGCAGACCGCGGCCGCGTTGAACGCCTCGCCGTCGTGGAACTTCACGCCCTTGCGCAGGTTGAACGTCCAGACCTTGCCGGACGGGTCGCTCGACCACTTCTCGGCGAGACCGCCGACGAGCTTGCTGCCGCCCGACTCGTGCTCCAGCAGCGCCTCGAAGGCCTGACGGGTGACCCGGAAGGTCTCGCCGTCGCTCGCGAGGGCCGGGTCCAGGGAGCCCGGGTCGCCCGGGGCACCGAAGACAAAGGTGTCCTTGTCGCCGCCCTTGTCGCCGTCCTTGCCGCGGTCACTCGAACAACCCGTGGCGATGAGGCCGACCGCAATGGCCGCCGTTATCGCCGTAACGGCTCTGGACTTGAATATTCGCATGGTCCACCCCTGGAATGCGCCGGGTCAGGTCTTGATTGGCCGAACACTACAGACGAGTCCCAACAGGGAGAACAGTCCGCATAGCGGTGATGCACACCTGAGACCCGGACACTCACCAAAACGGTCCGATCCGGGACATCGGACCTCGTCCGGTTAACTTCCGGGACACAAAGAGCTGTTGAGCAGGGCCCGCGGGCTTACGGAACAGCGGCGCCCGCAGGCATGTGGATCAGTGGCCTGCGGGCGTACGGAACAGCGGAACTGCGGGCATAGGGATCAGCGGAACCGAGGGCGTACGAACCAGCAGAACTGCGGGCATACGGATCAGCGGAACTGCGCGGGCGGGTAGCCGTATCCGGACGGCTGCGGCGGCGCGGCGTGGGCCTCGCGGTCGTAGAACGGGCGGGCGTTGGCCCGCAGCCACATGGTGACCGGGTCGTAGTCGTCGGACATCGCGACGGTGGAGACGGGGAGGCCGTCGGGGACGGCGGCGATCGACTGCTGCATCATGGCGCGCACGGTGTCGACGGACTGCTGGCCCGTGTCGTACAGATCGAGACCGATGGCGAGGTACGGGGCGCCGAGTGCGGGCTGCACCCAGGCTCTGCGCAGCGAGCGGACGGCGGGGGTGCGGTGGGCGTTCTGCGTGAGCAGGGCGTAGAACTGGGGGATCTCGATGGCGGGTTCGGTGAGCCGCAGGGGTCCTGCGGGCATCCGGTCGAGTCCGGTGGCGATCCGGCGCAGATCGAGCCAGGGGATACCGACCCCGCCGCCCGGCGCATGCGGGTTGAGCCAGAGGCCGTAGCGATCGGGGAAGAGGGCACGGGCGACGTCGGTGCCGGTGACCACTTCGTGCGCCCTGGTCCAGCCGGAGGCGGCGAGCTCCTGGGCCGAGGTGACACAGGGGGCGTAGGTCTCGCCGTCCACCTCCATGTTCCCGTACTGGGCGTCGGGGGAGCCGGACCGGCCGTGCCAGAGGAGCATCCAGATCCGGTCCTCGGCGAGGGCGTGGAGCAGGGCCTCGTACGCGTCGTAGCGTCCGGGAGTCACCTGGCGCAGCATGTGCTCGGCCTGCCCGGCCGCCGCGGTGCCTGACGCGCTCACTCTCGGTCCCACCCCTCTTCGATCCGCCGTTCCCTGACGCCGCCCTGGGCACAGGAGTGCCGCGGCCAACGTCATCAAACCAGCTTAAGCGGCCGTCCTGACACAAACTTGACGACTATGCGTACTGCCGGGTGTAGAAGGGCCTGACCCGGTTGAGCATCCAGTCGCCGACCGGGTCCTGGGCGATGTCCAGCAGGACCAGGTTGACCGGCCACTTCACGGCGACCCGGCCGAGGGCCCGGCCCAGCGCGTCCATGGGGGCGGTGCGGTCGGGGCCCTCGAAGGCGGAGAGCTGGACGCCGATGAAGAGGACCGGAGCGTCGCCCTCGACGCTGGCCAGCACGCGCCGGGCGGTCTGCACGACGCCGGTCCCCTCGAACTCGCCGGCCGCGGCGGCGAGGAAGTCGACCGGCTCCTCCTGCCAGTCCGGCTCGAAGAGCCGGACCCGGCCACCGCTCGCCGGACCGTCCAGCGGGGTGCGCCCGACCCGGCAGAGCTCGGCGACGGCCGGTGGCGGCAGCGGTACGCCGACGGCGCCTCCCGGATTCACGGCGATGCCCAGCTGCGGGGGCAGCCCGCGCGCGAACTCGACCGCGGGCGCGACGGTCCCGGAGATCCGGTCGCCTACACAGGCGAGGAACTGCTGCTGGGAGCTGAAGACGGGGACGTAGGGGGCGCCGTCGATGTCCAGGGTCGGCAGATCGAGGCTGGGGCTGTCCGGTCCGCCGCCGTTCGGCAGCGGGACCCACACGGCGCTGCGGCCCAGCACCTCGACGAGCCGGCCACCCGCGGCGGGGTTGCCGACGGAGGCGGCGAGCGCCTCTTCCAGCTCATTGGCGGGCCATGTCGTGTCCACGTGCGATCCCTGCTTCCCCGTCCGGCCCTCGGGCGGGCCGCGATGTCCTGCGAAAGCAGGGTAGCGGTAGTGCGGGCCGGAACCGCTGGGGGCGAGCCCCAAGGCTCCCGGTACCGCCGAGGGCCGGTGTGTCCGTCCCGGTCGCCGGACAGGCCGGTTCCTCGAAGCCGGTGCGCCCCAGCGCGTCCCGGGGCGGAGCCACCGGTCAGACCGGCTCGTCGAAGCCGATGCGGCGCAGCGTTCGCGCCGCATCGCGGTCCAGCAGGACCGCCGAGGCGCAGCCCGCGGGCAGGCGGCCGCGCTGGGCGTCGCGGACCAGGCGGCCCACCGCCCGGCGGTGGCGGGCGAAGGCGTACCCGGAGACTCCCCGGCCGCGCTCCCGCTGGCCCGCGCGGGCGACGTCCGGGGTGACGTCGAGCAGGACCAGATGGAGGGCACGGCCACGACGGCGCGCCTCGTGGGCCAGCCAGCGCCGTACCCAGGACTGGGTGCCGCAGTCGTGCACGATCACGCTCGCGCCGGAGCGCAGGGCACGCCAGAGCCCGCCGTAGTGGGCGATCCGTACCAGGGGGCGGTACACGGCGTACGGCAGCAGCCTGGGCATCCGCCGGTCCCAGCGGTCCCTGGTGTCCTGTGAGTCGATCCCGCCGTCCTCGGCCGCGCGCCGTATCAGCGTGGACTTGCCGCTGCCCGGCAGCCCGGAGATCACCACCACGTCTCCCGGGCCGAAGACCAGGCTGCGCGGGGTGCGCCCCGCGCGGTCCCGCAGATCGCGCACGACGGGTGCGGGCGCCGCAGCGCCCAGCAGCCCGCGCGAGGGCACGCCCGGCCGGGCGGGCACTCCCGCCGGGGTCAGATATGCACCGCTCCGCTGCACCGTCATCGCTCTCCCCCTGTCAGGTCACTTCGACCCTGCCCCAGAAGCTTAAAGAAAAGGTAATGACCAACAAGTGATTTGCCGATCGGAGCACCCGTGCAATGATGTGCCCGCCAACTGCATACCGGCCGCTTGAATCCGCGCGGGAGAGTCCTGGCCACTGTGTGTGCCGGGCGCCGAAGGAGCAAGTCCCTCCCTTGAATCTCTCAGGCCCCGTACCGCGCGCGATGAGGCAGATCTGAAAAGCGGGCCGCAGCTCCTGCGGCTCCACCCAAGGTGCAAGTCATGACCTCCCCCACGTGTGGTCGTGATGAACCTCTCAGGTTTCGATGACAGATGGGGAGGATCGTCCTCGCCAGTCATGCCCTGGGAGCCCCATCCATGAGCAACGCCCCCCGTCTCACCGCCCTCGATGCCCTGCATCGCTCACTGGGCGCGACCATGACCGATTTCGCCGGCTGGGACATGCCGCTGCGGTACGCGAGTGAGCGCGACGAGCACAACGCCGTACGGACCAAGGCCGGTCTTTTCGACCTCTCCCACATGGGTGAGATCACCGTCACCGGGCCGCAGGCCGCCGCCCTGCTGGACTACGCGCTGGTCGGCAACATCGGCGGCGTCGCCGTGGGCCGCGCCCGCTACACCATGATCTGCCAGGAGAACGGCGGAATCCTCGACGACCTGATCGTCTACCGGCTCGGCGAGACGGAGTACATGGTCGTCGCCAACGCCTCGAACGCGCAGATCGTCCTCGACGCCCTGACCGAGCGCGCCGGAGGCTTCGACGCGGCCGTACGGGACGACCGCGACGCGTACGCGCTGATCGCCGTCCAGGGTCCCGAGTCCCCCGGCATCCTGAAGTCGCTCACGGACGCCGATCTGGACGGGCTGAAGTACTACGCGGGCCTGCCGGGCACGGTCGCCGGCGTCCCGGCGCTGATCGCCCGTACCGGCTACACGGGTGAGGACGGCTTCGAGCTGTTCGTGGCCCCGGCCGACGCCGAGAAGCTGTGGCAGGCGCTGACCGACGCGGGCCAGGACGCCGGCCTGATCCCCTGCGGCCTGTCGTGCCGCGACACACTGCGCCTGGAGGCGGGCATGCCGCTGTACGGGCATGAGCTGACCACCTCGCTCACCCCGTTCGACGCGGGTCTGGGCCGGGTCGTGAAGTTCGAGAAGGAGGGCGGCTTCGTGGGCCGTACGGCCCTGGAGGCCGCCGCCGAGCGTGCGGCCACCAACCCGCCGCGCAAGCTGGTCGGTCTGATCGCCGAGGGCCGCCGGGTGCCGCGCGCCGGGATGTCCGTCGTCTCGGGCGGCCAGGTGATCGGCGAGGTCACCTCCGGAGCCCCGTCCCCGACCCTCGGCAAGCCGATCGCCATCGCCTATGTGGACGCGGCGCACGCCGAGCCCGGCACCGAGGGCGTGGGAGTCGACATCCGCGGTACTCATGAGCCGTACGAGGTCGTGGCGCTCCCCTTCTACAAGCGCCAGAAGTAGTCCCTCCAGCAGCCCCCATCAGCAGCACTCCCCCGCGTACAGGAGAATCCAGGCCATGAGCAACCCCCAGCAGCTGCGCTACAGCAAGGAGCACGAGTGGCTGTCGGCCGCCGAGGACGGCGTGTCGACGGTCGGCATCACGGAGCACGCGGCGAACGCCCTGGGCGACGTCGTGTACGTCCAGCTCCCGGAGGTCGGTGACACGGTGACCGCGGGCGAGTCCTGCGGCGAGCTGGAGTCGACCAAGTCGGTCAGCGACCTGTACTCCCCGGTGACCGGCGAGGTCGTCGAGGCCAACCAGGACGTCGTGGACGACCCGTCGCTGGTGAACTCCGCCCCGTTCGAGGGCGGCTGGCTGTTCAAGGTACGCGTCGCGGAGGAGCCGAAGGATCTGCTCTCCGCCGACGAGTACACCGACTTCGCCAGCTGACCAGAAACCCTAGGGATCGCGTGATGTCGCTTCTCAACACCCCTCTCCATGAGCTCGACCCGGACGTCGCCGCCGCCGTCGACGCCGAGCTCCACCGTCAGCAGTCCACCCTGGAGATGATCGCCTCGGAGAACTTCGCTCCGGTCGCGGTCATGGAGGCCCAGGGTTCCGTCCTCACCAACAAGTACGCCGAGGGCTACCCGGGCCGCCGCTACTACGGCGGCTGCGAGCACGTCGATGTCGTCGAGCAGATCGCCATCGACCGCATCAAGGAGCTGTTCGGCGCCGAGCACGCCAATGTGCAGCCGCACTCGGGCGCCCAGGCCAACGCCGCCGCGATGTTCGCGCTGCTGAAGCCGGGCGACACGATCATGGGTCTGAACCTCGCCCACGGCGGGCACCTGACCCATGGCATGAAGATCAACTTCTCCGGCAAGCTCTACAACGTGGTCGCGTACCACGTGGACGACGCCACCGGCCAGGTCGACATGGCCGAGGTCGAGCGGCTCGCCAAGGAGTCCAAGCCGAAGCTGATCGTGGCCGGCTGGTCCGCGTACCCGCGCCAGCTGGACTTCGCCGCGTTCCGCCGGATCGCGGACGAGGTCGGCGCGTACCTGATGGTCGACATGGCCCACTTCGCGGGCCTGGTCGCGGCCGGTCTGCACCCGAACCCGGTGCCGCACGCCCATGTCGTGACCACGACCACCCACAAGACGCTGGGCGGCCCCCGTGGCGGTGTGATCCTCTCCACGGCCGAGCTGGCCAAGAAGATCAACTCCGCGGTCTTCCCGGGTCAGCAGGGCGGTCCGCTGGAGCACGTGATCGCGGCCAAGGCGGTCTCCTTCAAGGTCGCCGCCTCGGAGGAGTTCAAGGAGCGCCAGCAGCGCACCCTCGAGGGCTCGAAGATCATCGCCGAGCGTCTGGTCCAGGACGACGTCAAGCAGGTGGGCGTCTCGGTCCTGTCCGGCGGCACGGACGTCCACCTCGTCCTCGTCGACCTGCGACACTCGGAGCTGGACGGCCAGCAGGCCGAGGACCGGCTCCACGAGGTCGGCATCACGGTCAACCGGAACGCCGTCCCGAACGACCCTCGCCCGCCGATGGTCACCTCGGGTCTGCGGATCGGTACGCCGGCGCTCGCGACCCGCGGCTTCCAGGCCGAGGACTTCCGCGAGGTCGCCGACATCATCGCCGAGGTGCTCAAGCCCTCGTACGACGGTACGGCCCTCAAGGCACGCGTCTCGGCGCTCGCCGCGAAGCACCCGCTTTACCCTGGTCTGTAGGAGTCGCGGCAGCTACTGACGGCTGCCGCAACCACCAGGACAAGAACAAACGGGGCACCGCACGCACTCACCGGTGCGTGCGGTGCCCCGCACCACGTACCGCCCGTTCGTTCTTCTGCGCCACCCTGGCAGACAACGGCGTCTACCACCCCTAGGAGTACCCCCGTGGCCATCTCGGTCTTCGACCTGTTCTCGATCGGCATAGGCCCGTCCAGCTCCCACACGGTCGGCCCGATGCGAGCTGCTGCCCTGTTCGCCCGCCGTCTGAAGAACGAGGGCATGCTGGCCCACACCACCGCGGTACGCGCCGAGCTGTACGGCTCGCTCGGCGCGACCGGCCATGGCCACGGCACCCCGAAGGCCGTCCTGCTGGGCCTGGAGGGGAACTCTCCGCGCACGGTCGACGTCGAGACCGCCGACGACCAGGTCGAGCAGATCAAGTCGAGCAAGCGGATCAACGTGCTCGGCGTGCACGAGATCGGCTTCGACTTCGACGAGGACCTGGTCCTGCACCGCCGCAAGGCGCTCCCGTACCACGCGAACGGCATGACCCTGTGGGCGTACGACGCCGACGGCGCGACGCTGCTGGAGAAGACCTACTACTCGGTGGGCGGCGGCTTCGTCGTCGACGAGGACGCGGTCGGCGAGGACCGGATCAAGCTCGACGACACCGTGCTGAAGTACCCCTTCCGCACCGGTGACGAGCTGCTGAGGCTCTCCCGCGAGACCGGTCTGTCGATCTCCGCGCTGATGCTGGAGAACGAGAAGGCCTGGCGGACCGAGGAGGAGATCCGCGAAGGGCTGCTGGAGATCTGGCGGGTCATGCAGGCCTGTGTCTCGCGCGGCATGTCCCGCGAGGGCATCCTGCCCGGCGGTCTGAAGGTCCGCCGCCGCGCCGCCACAACGGCGCGCAAGCTGCGCTCCGAGGGCGACCCGCTGGCGCTCGCCATGGAGTGGATCACCCTCTACGCGATGGCGGTGAACGAGGAGAACGCGGCGGGCGGCCGCGTCGTCACCGCGCCGACGAACGGCGCCGCGGGCATCATCCCCGCCGTCCTGCACTACTACATGAACTTCGTGCCCGGCGCCGACGAGGACGGCGTCGTCCGCTTCCTCCTCGCAGCCGGCGCGATCGGCATGCTCTTCAAGGAGAACGCCTCGATCTCCGGCGCCGAGGTCGGCTGCCAGGGCGAGGTCGGCTCGGCCTGCTCGATGGCGGCGGGCGCGCTCGCCGAGGTGCTGGGCGGCTCGCCCGAGCAGGTGGAGAACGCCGCGGAGATCGGCATGGAGCACAACCTCGGCCTGACCTGCGACCCGGTCGGCGGCCTCGTCCAGATCCCGTGCATCGAGCGCAACGGTATGGCGGCGGTGAAGGCCGTCACGGCGGCGCGGATGGCGATGCGCGGCGACGGCAGCCACAAGGTCTCCCTCGACAAGGTCATCAAGACCATGAAGGAGACCGGTGCGGACATGTCCGTGAAGTACAAGGAGACCGCGCGGGGCGGGCTCGCGGTGAACATCATCGAGTGCTGAGCGGAAGGCCGACGAGAAGTTCACCTGCAAGGTGGCCGGCGTGACCCGCCGCGCGTCCTGACGCACGAGCGACCACGGCCCCCGGCGGACTCGCCGGGGGCCGTACTGGTGCGCACCGGTGCGCCCGGTGACATCAGCCCTTGTTGAGCGACGCCCAGAACTCGTCGAAGGTCAGCAGGCCGTCGCCGTTGCCGTCCTTGGACTTGATGACGGCCTCGGCAACCGTCTCGGTCACGTTGAAGTCGCCCAGCTGCGCCATGACGCTCTTGTACTCGGCGGCCGAGATCAGCCCGTCGCCGTTCAGGTCGTACCGCTCGAAGGCCTTGCGCGCCGTCTCGATGTCCGCCACTGGGTCCACCCCTTCTTGGTGCATAACTGACGGAGGTCAGGTTATCGGCGGGGGCCACGATCCAGGCCTGGGGGGCGCTCCGGGGCCGGGAACCGGGGTCGGCGACCATGGAGGCATGAGCGATGCGGTGGCACGGATCCTGACAGCGGCGGCACGCGGGCAGTTCCCGCCGCCGGACGGCACGACCACCGTGGTGCCGCAGCCGAATCCGCGGGACGCCGGGGTGCTGGCCTTCACCGCGCACTCGGTGGTCTTCACGGACGAGGACCCCCAGTGGGTACGGGACACCCTGGCCGCCGTCTCCGGCGACGCGCTCGCGGCGACGATGAACCCCGGCTTCCTGAGCGCGCTGATGGCGAGAACCGGCCGTTCGATGAACACCATCGACCTGCTGACGGTCGCCGACGCCCGGCCCGGACCGCCGGAGCTGGAACTGCGGGAGATCGAGGACCCGGCCCATCCACGGGTGGCGCGGGCCATGAAGTTCCGCGACGACGTACGGGTCTGGGCCGCGGACGGCGGCGTGCTGGTGCTGGGCCGCGGAGTCGCGGGGCGCTGGGAGGCCGCGATCGAGGTGGACCTGGAGGCGCGTGGCGCGGGCCTGGGGGTGCGCCTGGCGGTCGCGGCGCGCCATCTGGTCCCCGAGGCGCATGTATGGGCTCAGCAGTCGCCGGGAAACGCCCGCAGCGTGCGGACGTTCCAGCAGGCCGGGTACCGGCCGGTGGGCTCCGAGGCCCTTCTGGTGGCCCACTGACGGACAAAGCCGATGGAGAAGGGTTCAATTACCTGTCGGTAGCTCGAAACGAAGGTTTTTCGCCCTGCACCGCCGAATTCCCGCCAATCCGGCCGCCATGATTCGTCACTCTCCGCCGCCGGGAGATAACTTCATGGCGTCGTCGCCACACCAGGAGCGCAGGGCTCCCAGGGACAAGCGGCGCAAGGGTGAATTCACCAGTGACGATCGCAGCTGACACTGACACGATTGGCGCCTTGGGCGCCGATTCCCCCTTCACTACCGAACCCTTCACGGTCGAGCCCTTCACCAGAAACTGCAGGACGATCTGGGACGAAGGCGATCACGTTCTCATCGGGGTCTCCCCCGGAAACAGCTATTTCAACGCCCGGCGTATCACCGAACTCACGCGCTGGGCGACGGCCCACTTCACAGAAGTGGATTTCGTCTACGCCGACCTCCATGTCGCCGAGATGTTCTCGGCACTCGGGCACACCGACGAGCACGCCGCCCGGCGCGCGGCCAAGGAGCTCAAGGCCGTACGGCGGCGGATCCTCGGCGGAGTCGAGGCGGCGGCCGGGCCGCCGGGCCGCCGGATCGGCGTGCACGCCCTGTCGGATTTCTCCGGCAATCAGGTCTACGAGCTGCTGCACCGGCGTGTGCGGCACTTCCTCGGCACCGATGAGGAATTCCAGAAGAGCTGCACCAGGATGGTGGAGCAGTTCCTCGCCCCGAAAGTGTCCGGCGGTGAATCCATCAGCGCGGCACAGCGCACCGCCTGCCTGGACTACATTGCGGCGGAGCTCCCCTTCTTCCTGGACACCCCAGGAATTCTCGACGTGCCCTCTTCGGTCTCCTGCTACCACGCGCTGATGCCGCTGACCGAACTCCTCTACGCCAAGGGCGGCGGACTGCGGGCCACCCGCAATCAGGCATATGCCGTGGTGCGTCCTCATGTCTCGGAAAGGACCCAGGAAGATGACCGTCGAGCAGCTTGACTTCCCGCTCTCCCGGCGCGGTGACGTGCTGCCCGCCGAATGTTCCTGGCTGCGGGAGAAGCGGCCGGTGGCGCGGGTACGCACGCTCACCGGCGACGAGGCCTGGCTCGTGAGCAGCCATGCGCTGGCCAAACGGGTCCTGGAGGACGAGCGGTTCAGCCTCAAGGACACGGCAGCACCCGGTGTGCCCCGGCAGTACGCCCTGACGATCCCGCCCGAAGTCGTGAACAACATGGGCAACATCAACAGCGCCGGTCTGCGCACTGCCGTGATGAAGGCGCTCAACCCCCGGGCCGGTGGTGGCGCTCTCAAGGACTGGCTGCGCGTCAGGGCGGACGAGCTGATCGATGTGATGGTCGCGGAGGGCCCGCCGCTGGATCTGCGTGGCTGCTTCGCCGACCCGTTCTCGGCGGCACTGCACTGCGAGGTCATCGGTGTGCCGTTCGACGACTGGCGCCGGCTGATGTCCGGACTGGACATCGCCTTCATGACCAGCGCCCGGCCCTTCGACGGCGCGTCCCTCAACTGGTACAAGGACCTCGACTACATGGTCGAGCGGCTCAATGCGCCGGAGCCGGACGGCCTGCTGGGTGCGCTGGCGGCGCTGCGCCAGGACCCCGAATCGGCCCATCTGACGGACGAGATGCTCGCCACGGTCGCGGCGTCGCTCTTCGGCGCGGGCGCCGTGTCCACGTCCTCGTTCCTGGTGCTCGCGGTGCTCGCACTGCTGCAGCGCCCCGAGCTGATCGGCTACCTGCGCGACCATCCGGAGCGGATGGGCCGTGCCGTCGACGAGCTGCTGCGCTGGAACCTGTCGATCGGCGACGGCCTTCCCCGGCTCGCCCGCGAAGACGTCCGGCTGGGCGACGTCCTGGTCCGCAAGGGTGAGTTGGTGCTGGTGCTGGTGGAGGCCGCCAATTTCGACCCGGAGGTCTTCGAGGACCCGGAGCGGCTCGATCTGGAGCGTGAGCACAACCCGCATCTCTCCTTCGGCGGCGGCCGCCACTTCTGTCCCGCTTCCGCGCTGGGCCGGACCCATGCGGAGATCGCACTCGGGGCGCTGGTCCGGCGACTGCCAGGGCTCCGGCTCGCGGTGCCGGACGAGCAGCTGGTGTGGCGCACGGGGTTCATCAAGCGCCTGCCGGAGCGGCTGCCGGTGTTGTGGTAGCGGGGGCAAGGGCCCTTCCCCCGCTCCTTCCCGTTCGATCGCCGGAGGGGCTCGGAGCGAGCCCCTCCGGCGATCGAGGAGCGGGGGTGCGGTGGCGGAGTCCCCGCTCAGCGGAAGACGCCCGTGTGTCCCAGCGAATAGCGGCCCGGCTGCGGATAGACCGCGAGGCCGTGCGGGCCGCTGCCGACCGGGATACGGGCCAGTTGCTCCCCGGTCCCGGTGTCGATCGCGTACACCTCCGAGTTGTAGCGCCCGGACAGCCAGAGCACCTTGCCGTCCGCGGAGACACCGCCCATGTCCGGGGAGCCGCCGCCCGGCAGCCGCCATTTCTTCGTCAGCCTGTCCTGCGCGAAGTCGAAGACCGAGACGGTGCCTTCGCCGCGGTTGGTGACGTACATCTCCTTGGAGTCACGGCTGACGTAGAGGCCGTGACAGCCCTTGCCGGTGGGCAGCAGGTTCGGCGTGGTGAACTTCTCGCCGTCCAGCACCCACATGCCGTGGGCGATCATGTCGGCGATGTAGAAGGTCTTGCCGTCCGGCGAGATCTTCACGTCCTGCGGCATCGCGCCGCGGAACGGCAGCTTCTGCTGGCCGATGACCTCCATCCGCTCGGTGTCGACCTTGAGCAGCTCACCGGAGAACTCGCAGGAGACGATGAAGTACCGGCCGTCTGCGGAGAAGTCCGCGTGATTGACGCCGTAGCAGGAGACCGGGGTGGTCTTGACCTTCCGCATCGTGTGCGGGTCTCGGAAGACCAGTTCGCGGTCGAGGGAGGCCATGACGACGGCGTGGCGGCCGTTGGGCGTGAAGTAGAGGTTGTACGGGTCGTGGACCTCGACGGGCTTGCCCGCGATGCCGGTGGCGGGGTCGATCGGGGTGAGGGTGTGGCCGCGGTTGTTGTTCACCCACAGGGTCTTGAGGTCCCAGGACGGGACGACGTGCTGCGGCTGGGCGCCGACCGGGATGGTCTCGACGACCTTGTACGTCGCGGGGTCGATGACCGTGACCGTGTTGGAGTTGGTGTTGGGGACGTACACCCGGGACGGGAAGTCCCTGACCACTGGCGACAGCTGACCCGGCCGGTCGGCGGCGTAGACGTCCTTCGGGTCCAGGACGGGCGGCATTCCCGGCAGTCCGGCCGGGGCGGCGACCGCCTGCTTCGACGCGGGCGGTGCCTGTTCCGGTTCGTCCTTCTCCGCGGGCGCGCCGCAGCCCGCGGCGAGGACGGCGAGAGCGGCGGCGAGGAGAACGGCGGATCGTTCGGTGAGGTGCAGCATCAGGTCAGCAGCTCCGTGGTCGTCACCGCACGCAGTCCGCGGCGGTCCAGTTCGTCGAGGAGGGCAGGCAGTGCGGCGACCGTGTCGGGGTGGCCGAAGTGCAGACTCACCACCGAGCCGCGCCGGATCTCGCGGGTGACGGTGCTGGTGACGGCGGGAGCGCCGGGAGACGTGTGGTCGAGCGAGTCGACGTCGTAGGAGAGCGTGTGCGGGTAGCCCGCCCGGGCGGCCAGCCGCTGGACGAGCGGCGTGGCGTACTGCGTACGGGACGGGCGGAACCAGCTGCCGATCGAACCGGTGAGTCTGCGCAGCCGTTCCGCACAGCCGGTGATCTCGGCGTACGCGTCGGCCTCGGCCATCGAGCAGATGTCGAGATGGCGCAGGGTGTGGTTCCCGAGGTCATGACCGCCGTCGAGGATCCGCCGGGCGAGGGAGGGGTGCTCGTCCAGCCAGGTGCCGACAGCGAGGACGGTGATACGGGCGCCGGCCCGCTCGGCCTCGGCGAGCAGGGCGCGGGCGATGGCCGGGTCGCCCTGGCCATGGAAGGTGAGCGCGACGGCGGAGCGGCTCCGGGGGCCGTGCGCGATCTCGGCGGGCAGACCGGGGATGCGGCGGGGCGCGGTGCCGGCGGTCTGTTGCCCGGCCGTGGCCGACGGGGCGACGGGAACCGCGGGGTCGGCGGGGCGATCCGGGGCGGGGGGCTTGGGGGCGGGGCCCGGCTCCGTACAACCGGCGGCGAGGGCACCGGCAAGCGCGGCGCCCGCTCCTGTGCGCAGTACGCCACGGCGGCCGATTCGGTTCACGTCACAGCACAGTAGGCGCGAGCAGGGCGGAAAATAACGATTGACCCAATTCAGGACCATCGCGGGTCGCGCATCCACGACCCGCCCCACGGTCGGCGAATCGAAGATTCACCCACGTCAACCGATATTCATTCATGCTTTGACAGGTGAGTGGCCCAGTTCACCTTTAATTCAAGGTTGGATTGCAGGGGTATGTACGATTTCGCCCCGATACAGAGTTTTGGTGGCGGGCCCCCCGTCTGCCATAGTCAGGGGCACGACCCCCATTGACCCGGGCCAGGTCGTCCAGAAGAAGCGGCCGTGGATACACCCCCAAGTCCACCGGCCGCACACGTGAAGCCTCCTCGGTGCCGCGCGACGGCAACAGGGGGCTTTCGTGCACCGGGCGCCCGTGCGTCAGCGGTCGGAGACCCGCATCTCGAACCAGGTGGTCTTGCCGCGCGGCAGCAGATCGACACCCCACCGGTCGGAGAGCTTGTCGACGAGGAAGAGCCCACGGCCGCTGATGTCCAGCTCCTGCACGGGCATCAGACAGGGCAGCCCTCGCGAGGGGTCACGCACCTCGATACGGATCCAGCCGCGCCGGCGCAGCATCCGCAGCCCGAAGACCCGCGCCCCGGTATGACGCACGGCGTTGCCGACGAGCTCGGAGACGAGCAGGATCGCGTGCTCGGCGACCTGCGGGGAGAGCGCCCACTGCCGCAGCACCACACACTGCGTCAGCCTGCGGGCGGTGGCGGCGGATTCGGGACGGGACGGCAACCGGATCTCCTCGTCCGTCGGATTGCCGAACAACTCGAGCGCCTTGAGCGCCCGTTCGTCCTCGACGGCCGGCATCCACCGCGCGGCGGTCGCGCCGCCGCGCGCCCGCGGTTGCTCCGTACCTTCCAGCCCCGCCATGCCCCCATCATGGCCGCACGCGGCGCCCCCCGGGACCGTTCCACAGGAATCGATACCCCGGAACGCACCATTCCGGGGTATCGAGTTGGCATATGACCTTGGCAATTCGGGGGCTGCGCGGCCCATCTGACCTGCAATGACGCACCGCTTACGAATGATCGCCGAGCGCGGTGGCCCGAATCACCTTAAGGCTCCTTTAAGGTTCGATTAATGTGGCCGCCAGGTTGACGCGACGCCCCGCTCTGCCCAACTGCGGGAACCACGGCGGAACTTCAGAGGAACTTCGCCTTGCCCGGGCCCTCCTCGACGAAGCTGCGCATGCCCCGCTCGCGGTCCTCGGTGGCGAACAGGCCGGCGAACCAGTTCCGCTCGATCGCGAGGCCCGTGTCGATGTCCGTCTCCAGACCGGCGTCGACGGACTCCTTGGCCGCACGCAGGGCCAGCGCCGGGCCCTGGGCCAGCTTCGCCGCCCACGCGTGCGCCTGCTCGTACACCTCGGCGGCCGGGACGACCCGGTCGACCAGACCGATGGCCAACGCCTCGTCGGCCTTCACCTGACGGCCCGTGAAGATGAGGTCCTTGGCCTTCGAGGGGCCGACGAGCCGGGCGAGCCGCTGGGTGCCGCCCGCGCCCGGGATCAGCCCGAGCAGGATCTCCGGCTGGCCCAGCTTGGCGTTGTCCGCGGCGATCCGGTAGTCGGCGCACAGCGCCAGCTCGCAGCCACCGCCCAGGGCGTAGCCGGTGACGGCTGCGACGACGGGCTTGGGGATCCGGGCGACGGCGGTGAACGAGTCCTGCAGGGCCTTGGACCGCTTGACCATGGCGGCGTGGTCCATCACCTGCATCTCCTTGATGTCCGCGCCTGCCGCGAACACCTTCTCGCCGCCGTAGAGGATCACGGCCCGGACGTCGTCGCGGTCGGTCGCCTCGGTGGCGAGCTCGCGCAGCCGGTCCTGGGTCGCGATGTCCAGGGCGTTCATCGGGGGGCGGTCCAGGCGGATGGTGCCGACGCCTTCGGAGACTTCGAGAGAAACGGTCATGGCCAGCAGGTTAGTGGCCGTTAACGGCGACGGGCCCGGTGCCGTCGGGGGTTTGGGGGTATCCCCCAAAATGTCCCGTACAGCACCGGGCCCGTACGTACGTGCGTACGTGTTCCCAGGGTTCTACTTCGTCCAGTCCGCCCAGGACATGTTCCAGCCGTTCAGCCCGTTCTCCGGGGCGATCTGCTTGTCCCTGGAGTTCTTCACGATCACCACGTCGCCGATGATCGAGTTGTTGTACATCCAGGCCGCCGGCGTACCGCTGTCGTACGCGCCGCGCACGTCGCGCAGGCCGACACAGCCGTGGCTGACGTTCGCCGAGCCGAAGGTACCGGACGAGGCCCAGTAGTTGCCGTGCATGAAGGTGCCCGACGAGGACAGGCGCATCGCGTGCGGCACGTCCTTGATGTCGTACTCGCCGCCGAAGCCCACGGTGGCGCCGTTCATCCGGGTCACCTTGTACTTCTCACTGATGACCATCTGGCCGTTGTACGTCGTCGTCGACGGGGCACCGGCGGTGATCGGGATGTTCTTGACGACCTTGCCGTCCCGCACGACCCTCATGGTGTGGGCACTGGCGTCCACGGTGGAGACCTGGCTGCGGCCGATGGTGAACTTCACCGTCTTGGACTGCTTGCCGTACACCCCGGGCCGGCCCTCGACACCGTCCAGGTTGAGCTTGACGGTCACCTTCGTACCCGCGGCCCAGTACTTCTCCGGGCGGAAGTCGAGGCGGTCGTTGCCGAACCAGTGGCCCTCGACGGGGACCGACGGCTCGGCGGTCACCTTGATGGCCCGCTCGACGGCCTCGGGGTTGGTGATGCCCCGGGTGAAGTTGATGGAGACCGGCATGCCGACGCCGACGGTCGAGCCGTCCTCGGGCGTGTAGTGTCCGACGAACGTGTTCTTCGGGACGAGGGTGGTGAAGGTCGTGTCCTTCGCCGACTCACGGCCCTCGGAGTCCTTGGCGACCGCGTGCACCTTGTACTTGGTCGCCCCGGCGAGGTGCTGGAGCGGCTCCCAGCTCGCACCGCCCGCGGCCATCTTCCCCTCGACCGCGTTGCCCTTGTCGTCCTGGACGGCGACCGTGGTCAGCTTGCCCTTGTCGGCGGTCACCTTCAGCGCGCCGCTCGTGGCGACCGAAGCCGCGCCGTCCTTGGGCGCTATGGTCACGACCGCCTGCGAGGCCGCCGTGCCGACCTTGCCGCCGTCCTTCCCGCCCTTGCCGGCGCTGTCGCCGCCGGAGTCCCCGCCCCCGCCGCACGCCGTCGCCACCAGTAGCAACGCCCCCATGGCCAGGGCCGGCAGAGCAGTACGACCGCGCCTGCGCCCCGTCCGCACCGATGCCCCCGATATCGGCTGCCCGTTCAAGATTGCTGTCTCCCCTCGCACGGCCTGGCCCCGCCACGGCCCGTGGAGCTTGGCCGGATGATCCGGCCAGACTCCTGCCCCCACGCGCTCGACCGGCGCGCACTGCGATAGATAATCACACCGCAAGCCACGAGGGCTTCCCGCAAATGTCACCGTTCAGTCGCAAACCTGCCCGGAAGGCATGCGGGCCATGCAGGTTGTCCGAGGGTCAGCCCAGCGCGGAACCGGCCTTCCACTCGTCCCAGCTCATGTTCCAGCCGCTCAGACCGTTCCAGGGCGCGACTTTGCGGTCGCGGGAATTGACGACTTCGACGACATCCCCGATCAGGGTCCGGTCGAAGAACCACCCGGCCGGGGAGTCCTGGCTGCCGCCCTTCTCGTCACGCAGTCCGATGCAGCCGTGACTGACGTTCCTCGAACCGAAGACGGCAGGATCGGCCCAGTAGTTGCCGTGCAGGAAGGTGCCCGAGGTGGTGAGCCGCATCGCGTGCGGCACGTCCTTGATGTCGTACTCGCTCTTGCCCTTCTTGGTCTTGAAACCGACCGTGGCGCCGTTCATGCGGGTGACGTCGAACATCTCGCTGACCACCATCTTGCCGTTGTACGTGGTCGTCTTCTTCCCACCCGCGGTGATCGGCAGGGTCGCCAGCACCTTGCCGTCGCGGCGCACCACCATCGTGCGCTTCTCGGCATCGACCAGGGACATCTGCGAGCGGCCCACGGTGAAACGGATGGTCTTCCGCTGGATGCCGAACGAGCCGGGCGAACCCTGGACATCGCGCAGCCGCAGGTCGACGGTGGCCTTGGTGCCGGGCTTCCAGTAATGGCGCGGCCGGAAGTCGAGCCGTTGCGCGTCGAACCAGTGGCCCACGACCTCCACCGGCGGGTCGGCGGTGATGCGGATGCCGCGCTGCACGGCCGCCCGGTCCTCGATCCGCCGGCTGAAGGTGAAGGAGACGATCATGCCGGTGCCGACGGTGGCGCGGTTCTCCGGATTGAAGTAGCCGATGAACCGGTGCGCGGGCACGGCGGTGGTGAAGGTGGTGTGCCGGGCCGCCCGGCGGCCGTGGGCGTCCAGGGCCACCGCCTCGACGCTGTACTTGGCGGCCAGCGCGAGACGGGTGCCCGCTTCGGGCTGCCAGCGCAGCCCGTCCTCCGAGATCGAGCCGGGCACTTCGACCGGCTGGGCGTCCTCGATCTGAGTGACCTTGACCCGCTCCAGCCGTCCGCCGGGCAGCCTCACTTCCACCTTGCCGTCCGCGGCGACGCCCTTCGCTCCGTCCTCCGGCGTCACCCGGATGGTGTCCGAGGGCGCCTGCGGCTTGCTGCCGACGCCCAGGTCGCCGCTGGTGCAGCCGGTCAGTCCGGCCAGCAGTCCTGTCCATACCAGGGCGGCGGCCAGAGTGGCCTTTGTCCGCCTCACTGCGTTGCTCACAGAGTCCACCTCGCGGGATCGCAAAGACACAGCACGTACCGCCCAACGACCGCCACCCTCCAGGGGAAACGTGAGTGCGGGTCATGTTGGGAGTAGCACAGCGCGGGCAGAACAGGTGGGAGGACCACGCGCGGGGAGCCGCGGCCGGGACGCCGCGCGCCACATCCCGCGGGGCCCGACGAGCCGCGGGAGGCCGACACGTGTCGAGCGCAGCCGAGCAGGAGGCAGTTCGGGAAGGGGAGCGGACCTCCCCTGCCGCGCAGCGGCGTCCGGCGCTGAACGGACGGCGCAGTGAAGCCGATGTCCCCGGGCCGCCGGTCTGGCCGGGGGCGCCGACCCCGCTGGGCGCGCGGTTCAGGGTCGGTCCCGACGGGGTCGCGGGCACCAACTTCGCGCTGTGGGCGGGCGGGGCCGAAGCCGTGGAGCTGTGCCTGTTCGACGAGGCGGGGACGGAGACCCGGCTGCCGCTGGCCGAGCTGACGCACGAGATCTGGCACGGCTTCGTCCCGGGCGTACGGCCGGGTCAGCGGTACGGCTTCCGGGTGCACGGCCGCTGGGACCCGTGGACCGGCGGCCGCTGGAACCCGGCGAAGCTGCTGCTCGACCCGTACGCACGTGCGGTCGACGGGGAATTCGGGGGCAGGACCCGTGGCGGAGCCGCTGACGGCCGCCGTGTCCCCCGGGTGGAGTACGGCGCATTGCCGCCCGAGGTGTACGGCCATGTCCGCGACTGGCCGCAGCAGCATGTCGCCGACACCGTCCGCGACGACCGGGACTCGGCCCCGTACGTACCGAAGGGCGTCGTCGTCCACGACGACGCGCCCGACGACGAGTGGGCCGACGACCGCCGGCCCAAGACGCCGTGGGCCGACTCGGTCATCTACGAGCTTCATGTACGCGGCTTCACCAAGCTGCACCCGGACGTTCCGGAGGAGCTTCGCGGTACGTACGCGGGCCTGGCGCACCCGGCAGCGATCGGCCATCTCGTACGCCTCGGCGTGACCGCGGTGGAGCTGCTGCCGGTGCATCAGTTCGCGCACGAGGACCATCTGCTGCGGCGCGGGCTGAAGAACTACTGGGGCTACAACTCGATCGGCTATTTCGCGCCGCACGCGGCCTACAGCGCATCCGGGACGGCCGGGCAGCAGGTCGGCGAGTTCAAGCGGATGGTGCGGGCGCTGCACGCGGCGGGCATCGAGGTGATCCTCGACGTCGTCTACAACCACACGGCGGAGGCGGGTGAGCTCGGGCCGACCCTCAGTCTCAAGGGCATCGACAACCGCGGCTACTACCGTCTCCAGTCCGACGCCCGCCGGTACGCCGACTACACCGGCTGCGGCAACACCCTGCACGTCGTCCAGCCGCACGTGCTGCGGCTGATCACCGATTCGCTGCGCTACTGGGTCACCGAGATGGGCGTCGACGGCTTCCGCTTCGATCTCGCGGCGGCGCTCGCGCGGTCGATGCACGACGTCGACATGCTCTCCCCGTTCCTCGCGGTGATCGCCCAGGACCCGGTGCTGCGCCGGGTGAAGCTGATCGCCGAGCCGTGGGACGTGGGCAACGGGGGCTATCAGGTCGGCGCGTTCCCCCCGCTGTGGACGGAGTGGAACGACCGCTACCGGGACGCGGTCCGGGACTTCTGGCGCGGCGCGCTGCCCGACGTACGGGACCTCGGGTACCGGCTGTCGGGCTCCAGCGATCTGTACGCCTGGGGCGGGCGGCGGCCGTACGCGTCGGTCAACTTCATCACCGCCCACGACGGCTTCACCCTGCGCGACCTCGTCTCGTACGAGCGCAAGCACAACGAGGCCAACGGGGAGGGCAACCGCGACGGCACGAACGACAACCGGGCGTGGAACTGCGGCGTGGAGGGCGAGACGGACGATCCGCAGGTCAACGCGGTGCGCCGACGGCAGATCCGCAATCTGCTCACCACCCTGCTGCTGTCCACCGGGGTCCCGATGCTGGTCGCGGGCGACGAGATGGGCCGTACGCAGGGCGGCAACAACAACGCGTACTGCCAGGACAACGAGGTCGGCTGGCTCGACTGGTCGCTCCTGGGGCAACCCGGCCCGAGCGGGCTGCTGGCCCTGACGTCGCGGCTCCTCGCGCTGCGCGGGGCACATCCGGTGCTGCGGCGCCGGGCGTTCTTCTCGGGGCGGCCGCAGACCGCGGACGGGCTGCGGGACCTGGCGTGGTTCACGCCGCGCGGCACGGAGATGACCGAGCAGGACTGGTACGCGCCGGCGTCGACGCTCGGGCTTTTCCTCTCCGGCCGGGACATTCCCGGCCGGGACGCGCGGGGCGATCAGGTGACGGACGACAGTTTCCTGACGGTCCTGCACTCGGCGGACGCCCCGGTGGACTTCCGGCTGCCGGGACCGCCGTGGGCCGAGGCGTACGAGCTGGTCGTCGACACCTCGCGGGAGGACCAGTCCTCGGCGCCGGGCACGGTGCACCGGGGCGGCGACACGGTGACGGTGCCGGCACGGTCGGTGCTGCTGCTGCGGGTCGAGAGCTAGGGAGTGTCTTCAAAGTAGCGTCGTCCGCCCGAAGGGCGGGCCCGGCGGCGTCTGGTGCGTGCGATCCGGCGAGATCCAGCGGACGGACGTCCGGTACGGCCCCGCGGAAACTCGGTGGGCTGTGTCAGTGGTGAAACGTAGGCTCGCCCCTGATGCCCACCACAGATGCAGTCGCCGATAACCGGTCCGCCGTACGTTCGCTGCTCCGGCTGTGGCCGTACGTACGGCCGGTACGGGTCCGCCTGTTCAGCGCCGCGTGCGTCGCGATCGTCGCGTCCTGTCTGAGCCTGGTGATCCCCCTTGTCCTGAAGTGGCTCGTGGACGGGCCGGTCGCGGAGCGGGACGCGGGCGGGGTGTGGCTGGGGGCGCTGTATCTGCTGCTCCTCGGGATCGCGGAGGCGGTGCTCTTCGGCTTCCGGCGATGGCTGGTGGCTCGGCCGCTGGCCGCGGTCGAGGCGGCGATGCGGGCGGATCTCTTCCGGCATCTGCAGCGGCTGCCGGTGGCCTTCCACGACCGCTGGGCGTCGGGGCAGTTGCTGTCGCGAGGGACGACGGATCTGATGCTGCTGCGGATGTTCCTGGCGTTCCCGCTGACGTTCCTGCTGGTCAACGGAGTGACGATTCTGGCTGGAGCGGCCATTCTGCTGATGCAGGAGTGGACGCTGGGGCTGATCCTGCTGGTGCCGGTCGCGCCGCTGGTGATCCTCCTGGCGATGTTCGAGAACCGGTACTCGTCCGTCGCCCGAACGGCGCAGGACCAGGTCGGGGATCTGACGACGGTCGTCGAGGAGAGCGTGCTCGGCATCCGCATCGTGAAGGGCTTCGGCCGCCACCGCAGCCAGTCCGCCGCCTTCCGCGAGCTCGCGCGGCGGCTGCGGGGCACCGAGCTGGTCAAGGCGCGCCTCCTGGCGGGCATCTGGTCCGTCATCATGGTCATCCCCGAGCTGGCGATCGGCACGGCGCTGGTCCTCGGCACCCTCCAGGTCGCGGACGGCGAGCTGTCGGCCGGCACGCTGGTCGCCTTTCTCTCGACGGCGCTCGCACTCCGCTGGCCGGTGGACTCGATCGGCTTCCTGATCGCGATGAGCCAGGAGGCGGCGACGGCGACGGACCGCTACTTCGAGGTCCTGGACGCGGAAGAGGAGTCCCAGGAGGAGACCGAGGCGTCCTCCCGGGCCCACCACGGGCGTGCGGGGGCGGGCCTTCCCGGGAAGGCTCCGGCTTCCGGGGCCGGCAGCCCGG
The DNA here is from genome assembly GCF_056435785.1 of Streptomyces sp. NPDC043870. Lineage (NCBI taxonomy): Bacteria > Bacillati > Actinomycetota > Actinomycetes > Kitasatosporales > Streptomycetaceae > Streptomyces > Streptomyces sp. NPDC043870. The sequence goes on along the minus strand of NZ_JBWKDT010000011.1, from coordinate 137,799 downwards.
TGGCGGGAAAGGGCCTGGCCGGCCCGGCCGTCGACGGGGCCGCCGGCACGGACCTCGCAGCCGGCCGGGATGCCGGGCACATTGCGCATACGAGTGGCCGGTCGGCCCCTGTTCCCTCCGGGCAACTCGCCGAGGGCGGGCTGGTCTTCGACGCGGTCGAGTTCCGTTACCCGGACGCGAGCCCACGGTCCGCGCCCGTGCTGGAACGGATCGATCTGCGGGTCCGGCCCGGCGAGACCATGGCGCTCGTCGGCGCGACCGGATCCGGGAAGACGACGCTGACCGCGCTCGTACCGCGGCTGTACGAGGTGACCGGTGGGCGGATCACGCTCGACGGGCGGGACATCGCCGCGATGCCCCGCGAGGAGCTGCGGCAGCTCGTGTCCATGGCCTTCGAGGAGCCCACGCTCTTCTCGGCGAGCGTCGGCGAGAACGTGCTGATGGGCGCCGAGGACGCGGGGGACGAAGGCCTGCGGCGCGCGCTCGACGTGGCGCAGGCCGGATTCGTGGACACGCTTCCCCAGGGAGTCCACACCCAGGTCGGCGAGCAGGGGCTGAGCCTCTCCGGCGGCCAGCGGCAACGGCTGGCGCTCGCCCGCGCGGTCGTGGGGCGGCCGAGGTTCCTGGTCCTCGACGACCCGCTGTCGGCGCTGGACGTGCACACCGAGGCGCTGGTGGAGGCCGCGCTCCGGCGCGTCCTGGAGGACACGACCGCGCTCGTCGTGGCACACCGGCCGTCCACGGTGCTGCTGGCCGACCGGGTGGCGCTGCTGTCCCAGGGCCGGATCGCGGCCGTGGGCACCCACCACGAACTGCTGCGGGACAACGCCGAGTACGCCTGGCTGATGTCGGGCGCGCACGCCGAGGAGCGAGTCCGATGACGTCATCGACGACCACACAGCCGTACGCGGACGCCGACGACACGGCCGGGGAGCGCGCGGGCGGAGAGCGGGACCCGTTCGACCGCGACGCCCTCCCCGCGCCCGAGGGCGCCACCGGTGCGCTGCTGCGGTCGCTGCTGGCGCCCCGGCGGGCCAGGGTCGCGCTCTCCGCGTTGCTGCTGCTGCTCCAGCAGGCCGCCGCGCAGGCCGGCCCGTTGCTCGTCGCGTACGCCATCGACAGCGGCGTCCCGGCGCTGCGCCGCGGTGACCACGGGCCGCTCGTGGTCGTGGCCGTCGGGTACGCCGTGTGCGCGGTGGCGTCCGGTGTGTTCCAGTACGCGTTCATCCGCGCCGCCGCCCGTGTCAACCAGGACGTCCTGCTCGATCTGCGCGGCAGGATCTTCCGGCACGCCCAGGCGCTCAGTGTGGACTTCCATGAGCGGTACACCTCGGGCCGGCTGATCTCCCGCTCCACGACCGACGTCGAGTCGCTGCGAGAACTGCTCAGCGAGGGGCTCCAGGAGCTGATCGGCGTCGCCCTCGCGTTCGTCTACATCTCGGCGATGCTGCTCTGGCTGGACCTCGGCATCGGGGGTCTGGCCGTGCTCAGCTTCGTACCGCTGTATCTGCTCGTCCGGCTCTACCAGCGGCGCGCCGCGGTCGTGTTCACCGAGCGGTCCTCCGCGATCGCGGCCGTCATCGTGAAGTTCGCGGAGACGATGAACGGCATCCGGCCGGTGCGCGCGTTCCGCCGCGAGCGCGCCAACGACGACCGCTTCCGCGCGCTGAACGAGCGGCACGCCCGCAGCAACGGCGACGCCCTGCTGGAGATGGCCCGTTATGTCGTCGGTTCCCGGCTGGTCGCCAACACCGCCGTGGCGGGGATGGTGCTGTGGGGCGCGTACCGGGTCGCCGAGGGGACACTGGCACTGGGTGTGCTGGCGGCCGCCGTGCTGTACATGCGGCGGCTGTACGACCCGATCGACCGTCTCGGCATGTTCCTCAACTCGTACCAGTCGGCGGGCGCGTCGCTGGAGAAGATCGCCGGTCTGCTGGCCCAGACGCCGTCCGTTCCGGAGCCCGAGCATCCCGCGCGGCTGCCGGATCTCGCCGGGGCGGCCGGCCCCGGCCGGGAGGTGGTCTTCGAGGACGTGCGGTTCGCGTACCGCACCGGCGGCGAGGTACTGCCCCGCTTCGGGCTGACGCTCCCGGCGGGCCGGACCGTCGCCGTCGTCGGCTCCACCGGCGCGGGCAAGTCCACGCTGGCGAAGCTGCTGGCCCGCTTCTACGACCCCACGGACGGGCGGGTTCTCCTCGACGGCGTCGACCTGCGCGAGCTGGCCGTGCCCGAACTGCGGCGCGGGGTCGTGATGGTGACCCAGGAGGCGTTCCTGTTCTCCGGGACGGTCGCGGAGAACATCGCGATCGGGCGCCCGGACGCGACCCGCGAGGAGATCGAGCAGGCGGCGAAGGCGATCGGCGCGCACGACTTCATCAGCGGTCTGCCGGACGGCTACGACACGGACGTACGCAAGCGGGGCGGGCGGATCTCGGCGGGTCAGCGCCAGCTCGTCGCGTTCGCGCGGGCGCTGCTGGCCGACCCCGCGGTGCTCATCCTCGACGAGGCGACCAGCTCCCTGGACATCCCTGGCGAGCAGGCGGTTCAGCGCGCGATGACGACGGTGCTGCGCGGCCGTACGGCGGTGGTGATCGCCCACCGGCTGTCGACGGTCGAGATCGCGGACCGGGTGCTGGTGATGGAGCACGGCCGGATCGTCGAGGACGGCACCCCGGCGGAACTCACCGGCGGGGCGGGCCGGTTCGCGGATCTGCACCGGGCTTGGCGGGACAGCCTGGTGTAGGACCTCGGCTTCTGGGTCAGGCCGGCAAGAGCCGGAAGACAGGCCCTGAGGCTCACCGCAGCGCCCGCAGACCCTCGATGAGCAGGCCGAGCCCGAACTCGAAGTGGGTCGCGAAATCCTCGCCGGCCCGGGCGGGCTCGGAGCTCACGTGCCCGGTGTGATGGAGTGGGGATCATGACGACGACTGACGCGATCGTGGTGCCGGAGCTGTACGTCGGCTATCCCGGGGTGGCCTTCGGCGGGTACGTCGCGGGGGTGCTCGCAGAGCGCTCGGGGGCGAAGACGGTACGGGTGGACTTCCGCGGTCCCGTGCCGGTGGAGGTTCCCGTGCGGATCGCCGGAACGGTCGGTGGGGGTGCGGAGTTGGGCGAAAGGGAGCGACCGCTGGCCATCGCGCGCCCGGCCGAGCTGCTGCTCGACGCGCCGGCCGCCCCTTCCTTGGACGAGGCGGCCGCCGCGGCCGAGGCGTTCCGGGCGGCGCCGCCCGCCGGTCTCGTCGACTGCTTCGGCTGCGGCTTGGACCGTACGCCCGACCGCGGCCTGCGCCAGCACTGCACCCCGGTGCCGGGCCGTGACCTCGTCGCCTCCGCCTGGATCCCGTCCCCCGCCCTCGCCTCCGAGGACGGCCTGCTCCCGCCGGAACTGGTGTGGGGCGCCCTGGACTGCCCGGGCAACTGGGCGGGCCGCATGCTGGGCACCCAGCGCCCGGGCGCGGTCACCGCGGCCCTCACCGGCGCGCTCCTGCGTCCGGTGCGCGCCGGCGAACCGCACATCTCCTATTCCTGGCTGCAGTCGGAATCCGGCCGCAAGCACGCGATGGGCGTGGCACTGGCCACGGCCGAGGGTGAACTGTGCGCTCTCGCCGAGGCGTTGTGGCTGGACCCCCGGCCGGCGGCCTGACGGGGGGCGCCAACGGCCGTCGTGACGCCCTCACCGGCTCGGTACGTCGACGATGGCGCTGTACCGCCATGTGCCGGGCAAGGGCGAGCTGGTGCGGCTGATGTCGGACGCGGCGTTCGCCGAGCGGCCGTTGGGCGCACTGCCCGCGGGCGGCTGGCGTCCGGCTCTGGAGAAGGCGGCGCGGTCGCTGCGTGACGCCCACACACGCCATCCGTGGCTGGCGCAGGCGATGGCGTCGTTCACCCGGCCCACGGCCTCGCCGAACGCCATGGCGTACACGGAGTGGGTGCTGCGGGCCATGCGGTCCACGGGACTGACTCCCTTTCAGACAATTCACGCCCACCTCTCACTCTTCGCGTATGTGCAGGGAGTTTCGATGGCGGCCGACCTGGAGACACAGGCCCGGCAGGACACCGGACTGTCGGGCGACGAATGGATGGCACGGAACGAGCCACAGTTCGAGGCGATCGCATCAGGTGGCGCGTACCCTCTGCTCACCACCCTGTTCGAGCAGGACGACTTCGAGCTGGACCTCGAAACGCTCTTCGAGTTCGGGCTGGCCCGGCTGCTCGACGGCCTCGCGGTGAAGATCGACGAAACGTCCGCTTAACGAACACGGTCTTTCATCCAACGGACACTTTCCGGCCAATCTTTTGACGCGCTCCTGACAGGAGCCCCTCACGCCTGCCACTCTTCCTGCGATCCACGCACCACATGCTCCGTCGCTCTGCCCAGGCGGCCCACCCAGCCGCCTGTAACCCCCCTCGCAGAAGGAGTTCGCGTGAGACCCACGCCCAGCCGTCGCGCGTCCGCGACCGGCGCTCTGCTCGCAGCCGCGGCCCTCCTGGCCGTCGGAATCCAGTCCGGCTCCGCCGCCGCGGCCCCGGACGCCCCGGCGACCGCCCCGAAGCAGCAGGCCGCCTCGGCGGCCGACCCCGGCGCACTGCCCGCGCAGCTCACCCCCGCCCAGCGGGCGGAGCTGATACGCGAGGCCAACGCCACCAAGGCGGCCACCGCGGCCGAACTCGGCCTCGGCTCCCAGGAGAAGCTCGTCGTCCGCGATGTCGTCCAGGACCGGGACGGCACCACGCACACGCGCTACGAGCGCACCTACGCGGGCCTGCCCGTTCTCGGCGGTGACCTGGTCGTCGCCGAGACGAAGGCCGGGCGGACCGAGTCGGTCACCAAGGCTTCCGCCGCCGCCCTCAAGAACGTCGACACCAGCGCCGACGTCGCCCCTGCGGCCGCCGAGCAGCAGGCCGTCGCCGCCGCGCGCTCCGAAGGCTCGAAGAAGACCGCCGCCGACCGGGCCCCGCGCAAGGTGGTCTGGCTGGCCCAGGGCAAGCCGGTCCTCGCGTACGAGACCGTCGTCGGCGGCGTCCAGCACGACGGCACCCCGAACGAGCTGCACGTCGTCACCGACGCCACCAGTGGCAAGAAGCTCTACGAGTGGCAGGCCATCGAGACCGGCACCGGCAACACGATGTACAGCGGCCAGGTCACGCTCGGCACGGCGCCGTCGTACACCCTGACCGACACGGGCCGCGGCAACCACAAGACGTACAACCTCAACCGCGGCACCTCCGGCACCGGGACGCTCTTCTCCGGCCCGGACGACACCTGGGGCGACGGCACCCCGCAGAACGCCGAGACGGCCGGCGCCGACGCGCACTACGGCGCCGCGCTCACCTGGGACTACTACAAGAACGTGCACGGCCGCAGCGGCATCCGCGGCGACGGCGTCGGCGCGTACTCCCGCGTCCACTACGGCAACGCGTACGTCAACGCCTTCTGGTCCGACAGCTGCTTCTGCATGACCTACGGCGACGGCTCCAACAACACCAAGCCGCTCACCTCGATCGACGTGGCGGCGCACGAGATGACGCACGGCGTCACCTCCAACACCGCGAAGCTGGTCTACAGCGGTGAGTCCGGCGGCCTCAACGAGGCCACATCCGACATCTTCGCGGCGGCCGTCGAGTTCCACGCCAACAACGCGCAGGACAAGGGCGACTACCTCGTCGGCGAGAAGATCGACATCCGGGGCAACGGCACCCCGCTGCGCTACATGGACAAGCCGAGCAAGGACGGCGCGTCCAAGGACGCCTGGTACTCGGGCATCGGCGGCATCGACGTGCACTACTCGTCGGGCCCGGCGAACCACTGGTACTACCTGCTCTCCGAGGGCAGTGGCGCGAAGACCATCAACGGCGTGAACTACGACTCCCCGACCTCGGACGGTCTGCCGGTCACCGGCATCGGCCGCGACAAGGCCTCGCTGATCTGGTACAAGGCGCTGACGACGAAGTTCAACTCGACCACGAACTACGCGGGCGCCCGCACCGGCACGCTCGCCGTCGCGAGCGAGCTGTACGGAGCCAGCAGCGCCGAGTACAAGGCGGTCGCCGACGCCTGGGCCGGAATCAACGTCGGCTCCCGGCCGGGCGGCGACACCGGTACGTCGTTCGAGAACACCACGGACGTCGCGATCCCGGACAACGGCGCCGCCGTCACGTCCCCGGTCACCGTCACCGGCCGCTCCGGCAACGCTCCTGCCGCCCTCAAGGTCGGCGTCGACATCGTCCACACCTGGCGCGGTGACCTCGTCATCGACCTGCTCGCCCCGGACGGCACGGCGTACCGGCTGAAGAACGCCAGCGGCAGCGACTCTGCGGACAACGTGGTCGAGACGTACACGGTGAACGCGTCGAGCGAGGTCGCGAACGGCGTGTGGAAGCTGAAGGTCCAGGACGTGGCCGCGCTGGACACCGGCTACATCAACAGCGTCAAGCTGACGTTCCCGTAGGCACGTCGGTGAGCGGACCGCCCGGGGGAACTCCGGTTCCCCCGGGCGGTTCCACGTATCGTGACGACATGATCAGAGTGCTGCTGGCCGACGACGAGGCGATGGTCCGCGCGGGTGTGAAGGCCATCCTGGCCTCCGACCCCGGTATCGAGGTCGTCGCCGAGGCCGGTCACGGGCACGACGCCGTCGAACTCGCCCTGAAGCACCGGCCGGACGTGGCACTGCTCGACATCCGGATGCCCCGGCTGGACGGGCTGCAGGCCGCCGAGGAGTTGCGGCGCACCGCTCCGGAGACCGCGCTGGTGATGCTGACGACGTTCGCGGAGGACGAGTACATCGCGCGAGCGCTCGGCTCGGGAGTGAGCGGGTTCCTGCTCAAGTCCGGCGATCCGCGGGAGCTGATCGCGGGGATCCGGGCGGTGGCGGAGGGCGCGGCCTTCCTCTCCCCGGAGATCGCACGCCGTCTGATCGCCCACGTCGGCACGGGCCGGCTGTCGAAATCCGCCGACGCCCGGGCCCGGCTGGAGCCGCTGACGCCCCGTGAGCGCGCGGTGGTCGCACTGGTCGGCTCCGGGCTGTCGAACGGGGAGATCGCCGGGCGGTTGCACGTCGTCGAGGGCACGGTGAAGGCACATGTCAGTGCCGTGCTGGCGCGGCTGGGTCTGCGGAACCGGGTGCAGCTGGCGATCCTGGCGTACGAGGCGGGCCTGGTGGACGAGGAGGACGCCTCGGCCGGCCGCTGACCACCCCCTACTTTCGTCGGGGGCCCGGGCCCCGGAGCGTCCGGCACAGTGGGGACATGCGCAGAGACCGGACCCGTGCCTACGTCGTCGACCTGGCCCTGTGGGGCCTGCTGAGCGTGCCCGTGCTGCTGAAGGGCGACCCGAACGACGGCGGTTCGTGGTGGTGGGTGGGCGCGGGTGTCGCGGCGCTCGGGGTGTGCGTCGCCGTGTGCCGGGCCTGGCCGCTGCTCGCTCTGACGATCGTCGTGGCACTGAGTCTGGCGGCGTCGGTGGAGCTGTTCACGTCGTCGTACAGCCTCGCGCTGGTCGCGTTCGGCTATCTGACCGGGCGGCGCACCGAGCACACACGGTCCGCGCTGTGGACGTTCGGGGCCGTGGCGGCGGCCGGTCTCCTGCTGACGCTGCTCGTGGGGAGAACCCCGTGGGAGTGGTTCACGCTGCTCCTCACACTGGCGCTCGCGATCGTGGCGCCCTGGTTGTTCGGGCGGTACGTACGGCAGTACGCGCAGCTCGTCAGCGCCGGCTGGGAGCTGGCGGACCGCATGGAACGGGAACAGCTCGCGGTCGCCGACCGGGAGCGCCTGCGCGAACGTTCCCGTATCGCCGGGGACATGCATGACTCGCTGGGGCACGATCTGGCGCTGATCGCAGTACGGGCGGCGGCCCTGGAGGTGGACCGGGAGCTGGATCCCGCCCAGCAGGCTGCCGCCGGTGAGCTCCGCCGGGCCGCGGCGGAGGCGACCGGGCGGCTGCGGGACATCATCGGCGTCCTGCGCACCGACGACGAGACCGCGCGGACGGCTCCGGCCGGCGAGACGGCCGGGGACGTGGTGGAACGGGCGCGGGCCTCGGGCATGGCGGTGGAACTGACCGGGGAGCACCTGCCTGCCCGGGACGTGCCGGACATGGTGGGGCGGGCCGTGCACCGTGTCGTGCAGGAAGGGCTCACCAACGCCGCCAAGCACGCCCCCGGCGCGTCCGTGCAGGTGGTGCTCGGCCGGGACGGGCAGACCGTGACGGTCTCGGTCGTCAACGGGCCCGGCAGGATCCGGAGGACGGGCCCTGGCCCGGAGCAGGCGTCGAAGAGCTCTGCCTCCGGCGGTACGGGGCTTGTCGGGCTCGACGAGCGCGTGCGGCTCGCGGGCGGGACCCTGCGGCACGGTCCGGCGGCGGACGGCGGCTTCGCGGTGACGGCGTCCCTGCCGCTGAGCGGCGCCGGCGCACCTGTCCCGGCCGCCCCCGAGGCGCCCACGTCCGCCCGCGAACTGAGCCTCGCGCGACGGCGGGTGCGCCGCGGTCTCGCCCAGGCGATCTGGATCCCGGCGGCGCTGCTCGTCGCCCTGACGATGCTGATGGGCGGCTTCGCCCTGTACACCCAGACCCAGTCGTCCCTGAACCGCACCGACTACGACGCCCTGCGCATCGGCGACAGCCGCACCGACGTCACCGCACGGCTGCCCCCTTACGCGCTGGACGGCCGGCCCGACGGCTCGGAGCCCGAGCCGCCGGGGATGGACGAGTGCGTGTACTACCGGACGACCGACTACGCCCTGCACCCGGTCTACCGGCTGTGCTTCGACGACGGCCGGCTCGCGGCGAAGGACGTGCTCGATCAGGACACCAGGTCGTGACAGCGGTTGGACGCTCCCCCAGGGCGCTTTCGCGCTGGAGTTGCGACGGGCACCTGTTCGGGCGTCTCGGATGGTGCCGGCACTGACCCCGTGATTCGCTGAGGTCGCAGCACGACGCTGTCACAACGGAGGTCAGGGAGATGCCGGAGTGCTACGCAGGTACCTACTACCCACATCTGCGTGAGGTGCTGGACTCCCGGTATGCCGGCTTCTCCGACGGTGAACTGGAAGAGGCCTTCGCAGAGGCGAGCGGTGAGAACATCACCCCCGCGGAGTACGAGGAGTTCTTCGGCGGCCTCGGCAATGCGCTGGCGAAGGTGGCCGAGCCCGCGGGCACGTTCGCCAAGGCCGTCGCTCCCGGCGCACTTCGGGGCGCCGCCGCCGGCAGTGCGCTGGGCCCGTTCGGCGCGCTGGGCGGGGCGCTGGTCGGTGCGGCCGGGTCGGCGCTCCAGCGATACGGCCGCCACGATGCCCGTGGCATCGGCGGCGTACCCCGTGGCGTCGGGAGCGTACTCGGCGGAGCGGTCGGCACAGCCGGCTCGCCGGCCGGGCCCGGCGCGTTGGCCTCGGGACTGCTGGGCCTGGGCGGGGGCCGCGGCGGGCCGGCTGCGGCCGCGCTGATGGCGTTGCTGCGGCGGCCGGAGACGGCCCAGGCGCTGGCCGCCCTGAGCGCGGGCCGAACCCTTTTGATTCCCGTGGGCCACCAGCAGGTGCCGGTGCCTGCCCACACGTTCGCCGGTCTGCTCGGCGCCCTCGCCCGAGAGACCGAGGCGGAGTGGGCGACCGACGCGGAGTCGGAGGAGGATCCGACGGCCGGTGACGAGCGGGCGGGTCGGCTGCTGGGCCTGCTGGTGGGTGCGGAGCGGGACGAGGCAGAACCCGACGACGCCGCCACCGCGGCGTACGAGGAGTTCGGCGCGTACGGCGGGTTCGACGACGACGAAGGTCTCGACGATGACGAGGACTTCGACGACATCGGTCTCGACGACGCCTTGATCGATGACGCCGTGATCGACGACGCCTTGATCGATGACGCACTGACCGACGACGAGTGCTTCGCCGTCGACTTCGAGGAACTGGTCGGTGTCCGATGACCAGTCAGCAGCAGGTGATCGAACTCCTGCAGCGGCACTTCCCCGGAGCGGCTGCAGACACGGACGGCCTGGCAGGCCTGGCCGGATCCGGCCAGCAGCTCGCCCAGTTGCTCAGCCGGCGCGAGGCGCAGCTGGAGCGCGACCTGGCCGAGGCCGAACAGGCCGAGCTACGGACCGGGGGAGGGGCGCGTCGGACCTCCGAACACCGCGAGCCCGCCGAGGACGTAAGCCGTCGGCTCGCCGAGCTGGCCGCTCAGCTGGACGCGGCGCACGGTCTGCTCGACGACATGGCCGCCGCGCTCGGCGCGTGCCCCGCGTGCTTCGGCGCGGACGACACATGTTGGTGGTGCCGCGGGCGAGGCGTGCCCGGCTTCACCACCCCCGAGCCCGGACTCTTCGACCGGCTGGTCCGCCCAGCCGTCGTCATGCACGCCCGCATGCACCGGCGGGACCGTTCGACCGTCACCACCGACCCACCGTCGATGCGCGAAGGGACAACCCATGACTGAGTACGACGAAATCGGCACGCTGCTGGACGGCACCGAGTACGAGGACTTCGAGGAACGCACACCGTACCGCCGCCAGACGGTGCGCACACCGAGCCGGCGCAGCAGCTTCGCCCCGAGACATACGCCCGCCCCGGCCAGCCAGGGCCAGGTGCAGTCCACCGCCCGCAACCTGGACAGCAAGATCGAGACCCTGGCCGCAGCGGTCAAGTCGCTGGAGTCACGGACCAACACGCTCGCCACCGACCAGGTCAAGCTCGCCACCACGCTCCGCAAGGAGTCCGGCGAGCAGAAGAAGGGCTCCGACGTGATCCGGGCCGACCTGCAGCAGACGAAACTGCTCGCCCTGCTGCTGCCGATGTTCACTCAGGAGACCGTGGACGCCGACGCCGACGGCAGGCCGGTCAAGGTGGTCACCCAGTCGCAGAGCAAGATCGCCGACTTCCTGCCGTTCCTGCTGCTCATGCCGGGCCTGACCGGCGGCAACGAGTCGCACAGGAGCGGGCTCGGCGGCGACATGGTCACCAACCTGGTCCTGCTGTCCATGCTGACCAAGAAGTGAGGCGGAGATGGCTGCGTTGACCTTCGGCACCATTGCCGGTGCCGGTCCGGACGGCGGCGTGGGCGTGCCCGATGTGGTGGGCAAGACCCGCGCGGAGGCCGAGAAGAAGCTCAGGGACTTCGGGCTGACGCCGCGGGTGCGGGAGATCGTCGCAGAGGGCAAAGCGGGCGACGTCTTCAGCCACGAACCGCCCGTCGGGGGTGTCCGGCCGAAGGGCTCGGTGGTGACGCTGCACGTGATCACCACGCCGCCCACCCCGAACCCCCTGCCCGATCTGGCGAAGAAGCTGGATGAACTGACCAAAGCGGTCGCCAGGCTGGAGGACGAAGCCTCCGCGAAGGTGCGATACGACGCCCTGGTCAAGAAGCTCGACCAGATCGCCGCCAAGGTGTCCGGCAAGACGCCATGAGCGAAGGGGCCGCCCATGGATCCGGCGCTGCACGAGCTGTCCCGCCGCGGCGACCCCGATGACGAGGTCGGTGTCATCCTCCGGCTGCGCGACCCGGACCGGCCCCCGGCCACGGTGCGGGTCGTCAACACCTTCGGCGACATCGCCACCGTGCGGGTGCGCCGCCGGAACATCGCCGGTCTGTGGGCCGACCCGGCCACGGTGAGCGTCAAGGCTCCGCGTCTGTACGCACCGGACGTCGAGCCGCCCTCGATCGACACCGAGGCGGCCGGGGGCGAGCCGTTCCTGGACCAGGCACGGCCGGACCTCGAAGAGACCGGCAGAGGCGTCGTCGTCGGTGTCGTCGACTGGGGCTTCGACTTCGCACACCCCGACTTCCGCCGACCCGACGGCCGCACCAGGCTGTTGGCCCTGTGGGACCAGCGCCCGGCGGACCCGGCGAGCCCCGGCCCGGCCGCACCGTACGGGGTAGGACGGCTGTTCACCGCCGCGCACATCGACGCCGCGCTCGCGCAGCCCGACCCGTACCGGGCACTGGGCTACCACCCCGCCGACTTCGACCCGGGAACGGGCGCGCACGGCACTCACACGTTGAGCGTCGCCGCGGGCAACGGTCTGGCGGGCGGACCGCCGGGGCTGGCGCCCGAGGCGGACATTCTGGCGGTCAGTCTGAGCAGACAGCCCGGCAATGCGGTTGTTCCCCTGGGCAGTTCGGGTGATCTGCTGGACGCCTGCGCGATGATCTTCGACACCGCAGGGGACCGGTCCTGCGTGATCAATCTCAGTCTGGGCCGACAGGCCGGTGAACACACGGGGCGGCTGCTGCTGGAGCAGGCCCTGGACCATCTGGTAAGTGAGGCGCCCGGCAGGGCCATTGTCCAGTCCTGCGGCAACTACTTCGAGCGCCGCGCCCACGCCGCCTGGCAGTTGCGCCCGGGAGAAGCACAGACCTTCCGGGTCAAGGTGGACCCGGCCGACCTCACCTCCAACGAGGTCGACATCTGGTACCCGGGCCGCGACCGGCTGACCGTCGAGGTGGTCAGCGCCGACGGAGCGCACCGGGCCGTGGTGCCGCTCGGCGACAACGGGGTGATCGGCATCGACGGGCGCGAGGTGGGCCGGATCTACCACCGGGCGCACGACCCCAACAACGGCGACCACCAGATCAGCCTGTTCCTCGACCCGGACCCCGCGGTCGACGGCTGGCACATCACGCTGCACGCGGACGACGTGGTGGACGGCCGGGTGCACGCCTGGATCGAGCGGGATGCCGGGTGCCGGCACTGCCAGACGCACTTCGACGACTCCGACGTGGACACCGCCACCACCCTCGGCACCATCGTCAACGGGCTTCGTACCATCGCGGTCGGCGCCTATGACGCGCACCGCCCGGACCGGCCGCCGGGATTGTTCTCCTCCTCCGGTCCGACCCGCGACGGGCGCCAGAAACCCGATCTTGTCGCTCCTGGCGTGCGCGTGCTCGGCGCGCGATCACACCCCGGCACAAGTGAGCGGGGGCCGTCGTATGTCCGGATGTCCGGCACGAGCATGGCGGCGCCGGCGGTGACCGGCACGGTGGCACTGATGTTCCAGGCCGCCGGCCGGCCGCTGCCCATCGAAGAGGCCCGCCGGGCGCTCCTGGCGAGCTGCGACCCGCCGATGCCGGGCGCCGACGCGCGCCGGCTGGGCAGCGGCTGTCTGCGCGCGGACCGTGCGGTCGCCGCCGTGAGGCCCGGCGGCGAGGCCGGCGACCGGAGCGGCCTGCGTACGTACGGCGACGGCGACGCAGTCGCCGTGGACCGCCCCGGGCTCGACGCGTGGGAGACACCTTCCGAGGCTTCGCTGCACGAATACGCGGACCCGTGCGCGCTGTCCAATCTGCGGGTGGCGGTGGTCGGCGGGGGCTTCGCGGGGCTGATGGCCGCCTGGTCACTGGCCACAGGCGGGGCCCGGGTCACCGTGTTCGAGGCCACCGAGCGACTGGGGGGCCGGGTGCGCACGGACCGGTCGCTCGTACCGGGCAAGGTGGTCGAAGCGGGCGCCGAGTTGATCGGAGAGAACCATTGGGCGTGGATCGCCCTCGCCCGTGCCTTCAAACTGACGCTGACCAAGGTCACCACGAAGGATGAGTACAAGCGCAAGGGGCTCAAGGTCCGGTTGAGATTCGGCATGACCGACCTCACGGATGCCGAGCAGAAGCAGATCGAGTCCGACCTGAAACCGGTGCTTCGCAAGATCGGCGCGGAGGCGAGGGCGGTCGACGCGCTGCGTCCGTGGACCAGCAAGAACGCCGCCAAGCTGGACGCCATCTCGCTCGAGGACCGCCTGAACGACCCGGACATGTTCGGTCAGGCCTCCTCCCCGGCCCGGCACTACTTCGAGTTGATCACCGAGAACGACCAGTGCGTTGCACTGAACAAGCAGAGCTACCTCGGGTACCTGGCCGCGGTGAAGGCGCACTCGATGGCCGGCGACATGCTGGCCTACTGGAGCCGCACCGAAACCGACCGCTGCGAGGGCGGCAACGACCAGCTCGCCACCGCGCTCGCACGCACCCTGAAAGACGTCCGGCTGGGCAGCCCGGTGACCGCGGTCGAGGTGCAGAAGAGCAGCGTGCGGGTGACGTACACGTCCGGTGCCTCCGGAGGGGCGGTCTCGACCGATGATTTCGACTTCGCCATCCTTGCCGGCTCGCCGTTCGTGTGGCCGAAGGTCAGCGGTCCCACACCTTTCGTCCCGGCCGACTACACCATCCAGCACGGCCCGGCGGTCAAGTTCCTCAGCGCCTTCGACAGCGACTTCTGGGCCGCGAAGGGAAAGGAACTGGCGCCGAGCGCGCTCTGGGACTGGCTGGGCAGTGTCTGGGAGGGCACCGACAAACAGACGAAACCGGCGAAGGGGTTCGACCTGTCCGTCTATTCAGGCGGATCGTTCGTCCTCAGCGCGCCGCTCTACGAGACCCGCATGGAGATGCTCTACCCCGGCTACGCCGCCAATGTGAAGAAGTCCACCCTGGTCGACTGGCCGAACGAGCCCTACGTCTGCACCGGTTATGCGGTGCCTGCCCCGAACCAGGTCACCACGGTCGCGAAGAACCTGAGCAGCGCCTACCAGGGACGGTTGTTCTTCGCAGGCGAGCAGGCCTCGCCGGGGTTCTTCGGCTACATGGAGGGGGCCCTGCAGTCCGGCGTGCTGGCCGCCTTCCGCGTGGCCGCCGCGTGGCGGACGGCGTGCGGGCAGTCAGCCGTCACGCCGGAGGCGGTGGAGCAACTGGCTCGGTGGATCGGCGGGGAAGCGGCGCAGAGCGAGGCGGACATGCTTCGTCCCGGTGGCCCTCAGGACCTGTGGGCGTCGGCACCGCGGGCCGAAGCCACCGATGCGTACGAGGCGGAGGTGCCGGTGCCGCCGTCCGCTCCGCCGGCGATCGACCCGGCGTACGGCACGACGAGTTCCGTGCAGGGGCAGCCCGACGCGACTCACGCCGCCGAGCAGTTCCCGGGAATCGTCGCCCCGCCTCCGCCTCGGCGTCCTTCGTTCATGCCCCCCGCCCCACCGAGCCCGGCGCTCGCCGGACCTCCGGTCCTGCGGACGTGCTGCATGCTGTCGCCCGGCTTCCTCACCGGCGCGAGCGCCGCCGGAGGGCACGGCTCCGGCAAGCCGGGCATCGTCTACACCGGCAGAGCCGGGTTCATCGACCTGGCCCACCTGTGGGACGTCTGCGACGGCACGGCATTCGCCTATCAGGAGATCCACCGGGCGAGCGGCACCGCCGGCACGAAGATCCGTACCGCCGAGGGCGAGGCCACGCTGACCAGCGCGGTGCCGCCGGCGGAGTGGCTGGAGACGGCCCGGTCGATCGCCTTCGACGACGCACTGGGACACGAGATCGCCACGTACCCCATGGGTGCCGGATCTTGCGGCCCCGCCATTCCCGGTCTGCACAATTCGTCGTTCTCGCCCGAGGACCTGTGCTCCAACTTCCTCGGCACGGTGGTCGCCCAACGCGCGATCGTGGCCGGCGGGGCCTTCGTCCCGGAGGCCGAGCGTCAGCTGACCGCACTGCTCGCCTCGCTGAACGCGCAGTCGGCCGCCGGAACACGGGCGGCCTTTGCCCTGATCGCGCGTCGGTGGGTCGATCTGCCGCTCGGCATCACGAATTCGTGCTACCTGAAGCGGCGCAACTTCACCTCGGTGCCGTTCAAGACCGGTCACAGGAGCGACGCACCCACGCCCCGGTGGGTGGTCAAGCCGTTCGCGTTCACCGCCACGTACGACTACAAGCACGTCACGGGCTTCCGCCGGGCCGACTTCGGCACCCACATCGCCAGGATCAAGGCGGCGGCGCGGGCACAGTACGGCCCCGACTTCGCGTCCCCGTAGCGACCGGGCCCGCGCCTCCGCGTGTCAGTTCGGGTTCTGCGCGTGCGTCAGCGTCTCCCACGCCACGTAATGGTTCTCGGTGCCCTGCGGCCGGTGGGACTCCGTGTACTGCTTGGTGTTGCTCATGGCGATGCCCATACGGGTGTTCAGCGCGTTGTAGCCGACCTCCGTCACGAGCCCGAGGCCCAGCTTCAGGCTGCCGCCGCACAGCGACGACGGCACGGACGCGCCGTTCTCGTACTTCGTGTGGAAGCCGAGCATGTGCCGCAGCCGGTCCTTGATCTGGGGGAAGATGTCCTGGCCCTGGATGCGGCTGGTCTCCGCGACATGGGAGATGGACGCGACGCCGTAGCCGGTGTGGCCGAAGTCGCGGCAGGTCTCCTGGGCGAGCCCGTCCGAGAAGGCCGACTGGCCGTGCCAGTAGTCGATGAGCTCCGAGGTGGTGTCGATGGAGCTGCGCGGCGGGTACTTCGGCTGTGAGCCGTCGCTCGCCAGATAGACGTAGGCGGGGACGCGGCCGTTGTAGATGGACATCGCCTTGTCGTAGCCCGGCCTGTCCTCCAGGTGGATGGCGATGCCCTGCGCCGCCTCCATCATGATCAGTTCCCAGTTGCCGTTGCTGTTCGGCTTCCCGTTGATGACCTCGGGGAGGTAGACGTCGCGGAGCATGGTCGCGAAGCGTCCCGCGTTGGGCCAGCTGCCGGTGTAGGTGTACTTGATGATCTCGGCGGCCCGGGGCCAGACCGAGCCGGCCCAGCCGGACTGGAGCGGGGCGTTGCTGTTGGTGTGGTCCTTGATGACTCCGGACCAGGCGTCCATCAGCTCGATGGCCTTCTTCGCATGGCGGTCGTCGCGGGTGATGTACCAGGCGAGGGCCTGGCTGTACGCGGCGATCGCGTCCTCGCGCTCGTCGGAGCAACCGTAGTCGGGGTTGGAGTACGAGCCGCATTCGACGACCGCGCGCGGCTTGGGGGTGCGGGAGAGCGAGCCGTACTTGCTGCCGAGCATCTGGTCGTACGCAGCCTTCCAGGGCTGCGCGCCGGCCTGCACCTTGCCGCGGACGAAGTCGAGCTGGGGCTTGCTGACGAGCACGCCGGGGTGGGTGAACCGAGCAGGTGCGGCGGCCTGTACGGGGGCGGGTGCGGCGGCCGCTCCGGGCCCTGCGGCGGCGGTGGGGGCCCTGAGGAGGGCGGCGGAGAGGGTGAGGCCGAAGCCCAGGAGCGCGACGCCGGTTCTCTTGCGCATGACGGAGCCTTTCGTTCATCCACATGAACAGTGGGCGGGGGTATGAACGTGACACTGGCCGTGGAACCTAAGGCCATTCCGTGTACACGTCAATCCCCGCCCACTGGGCGCCCATGTCAGCGCATCAGCACTCCCGCCCCTTCACCCGTCGCCTCCGTAGGCAGCGCGACCAGCCCCAGATCGGCGCCGGAGGCCAGCAGCCGATGGGCAGGCAGCACACGCACGGTGTAGCCGAACGGGCCGGTGCGGTCGAGCGCGAGCGGGCCCTCGTACACCCGGCGGCCCGCCGCGTCGGGGCCGCCGCCCACCGGTTTCAGCGGGAAGGTCTGCGCGTCGGCGATCGCGTCGTCGGAGTCGACCCGGCCCGCCACCGCCTGCACCTCCACGTCCTCCGGCTGGAGTTCGCCGAGGGCGACGCACACACGCAGGGCGAGCGTGGAGCCCAGTTCCGCCGTGCCCAGGGCCGTACCCGCCTCGACATGGCCGACCGAGACACCCGGCCAGGCCGCGCGCACCCGCGACTTCCACGCCGCCAGCTCCGTGGCGGCGTCCGCGTCCAGGGCGAGGGATCGGTGGGCGCGGGCGGCGGGTGCGTACAGCCGGTCCACGTACTCGCGCACCATGCGGTCCGCCAGGACCTTCGGGCCGAGCGTGGTGAGCGTGCGGCGGACCATCTCGATCCAGCGGCCCGGCAGTCCGTCACCGTCCCGGTCGTAGAAGAGCGGTGCGATGCGCTCCTCGATCAGCCCGTACAGGGCGGCGGCCTCCAGATCGTCGCGGCGTTCGTCGTCGTGGGCGGCACTTCCGTCGGCGGTGGGGACGGCCCAGCCGAAGTCGGGTTCGTACCACTCGTCCCACCAGCCGTCGAGCACCGAGAGGTTGAGGCAGCCGTTGAGAGCGGCCTTCATCCCGCTCGTGCCGCACGCCTCCAGCGGCCGCAGCGGGTTGTTGAGCCAGACGTCGCAGCCCGGGTAGAGCTTCCGCGCCATCGCCATGCCGTAGTCCGGCAGGAAGACGATCCGGTGGCGCACCCGCGGGTCGTCCGCGAACCGCACCAGCTCCTGGATCAGCCGCTTGCCTCCGTCGTCCGCCGGATGGGCCTTGCCCGCGACGACGATCTGCACCGGCCGGGTCGGGTGCAGCAGCAGCTCCATCAGCCGGTCGCGGTCGCGCAGCATCAGCGTGAGCCGCTTGTACGCGGGGACGCGGCGCGCGAAGCCGATGGTGAGGACGTCGGGGTCCAGCACCCCGTCGATCCAGCCCAGCTCCGTGGTCCCCGCGCCGCGCTGGCGCCAGGACGCGTGCAGCCGTTGCCGTACTTCCCCCACGAGCTGTTCGCGCAGCACCCTGCGCAGCTCCCAGAGGTCGGCGCCCGGGGTGTGGACGACGGTGTCCCCGAGACTCAGCACCTCGGGCGCCACCCACGTCGGGGCGTGCACACCGTTGGTGATGGAGGTGATGGGCACCTCCGACGGGTCGAAGCCCGGCCACAGGCCGGCGAACATGCCGCGGCTGACGGCGCCGTGCAGCGTCGAGACCCCGTTGGCGCGCTGGGCGAGCCGCAGCCCCATCACCGCCATGTTGAACAGGTTGGGCTCGCCACCCGGGTAGCTCTCCATGCCGAGCCGCAGCACCCGCCCGGGGTCGACTCCCGGCAGCTCGCCGTCGTCGCCGAAGTGGCTGGCGACCAGCTCGCGGTCGAAGCGGTCGATCCCCGCCGGAACGGGCGTGTGCGTGGTGAACACCGTTCCCGCCCTGACCGCTTCGAGCGCGGCCTCGAAGTCCAGGCCGTACGGCATGAGCTCACGGATCCGTTCGAGACCCTGGAATCCGGCATGGCCTTCATTGGTGTGGAAGATCTCGGGCTCGGGATGGCCGCTGATCCGGCAGTACGTCCGAACCGCACGCACCCCGCCGATGCCGAGCAGCATCTCCTGCAACAGCCGGTGCTCGCTGCCCCCGCCGTACAGCCGGTCGGTGACGTCCCGCTCCCCCGGCGCGTTCTCCTCGACGTCCGAGTCGAGCAGCAACAGCGGTACGCGGCCGACCTGGGCGTGCCAGACGCGGGCGCGCAGCGACCGGCCGCCGGGCAGGGCGAGGGCGATCACGGCGGGGGTGCCGTCGGGTTCCCGGAGCAGGGTCAGCGGCAGCTCGTCGGGGTCGAGGACCGGATAGTGCTCCTGCTGCCAGCCGTCGCGGGACAGGGACTGGCGGAAGTATCCGTGCCGGTAGAGGAGCCCGACACCGATCAGCGGGACGCCGAGGTCGCTGGCGGCCTTGAGATGGTCACCGGCGAGTATCCCGAGGCCGCCCGAGTACTGCGGCAGCGCGGCGGTGATCCCGAATTCGGGCGAGAAGTAGGCGACGGCGGCGGGCAGCGGTTCCCCGTCGCCGGACTGGTCCTGGTACCAGCGGCGCCCGCCCAGGTAGTCGTCGAGATCGCGGGCGGTTTCCGAGACCCGGAACAGGAAGTCCGGGTCGGTGGCGAGTGCCGCGAGCCGTCCCGCGGACACGGAGCCGAGCAGCCGCACCGGGTCGCCGCCCGCCGCCTGCCACCCGGCGGGGTCGACGGCGCGGAACAGCTCCCGGGTCTGCGGATGCCAGGACCAGCGCAGATTGCGGGCCAGGTCGCTGAGCGGAGCGAGGGGTTCGGGGAGGACGGGGCGGACGGTGAATCGACGAATGGCCTTCACAGGTCCCACCTTCGAAGCGGAGGTTCATCCGGGGACGCACAACGGTGTGCGCCCGCCCAACCCTTCGACCGTAGTGGCGTCGCCCCGTCACCAACCACGGCGCGAGGAGGGCGCATCGGACCGTGCCCCCTTCGGCCGATGCCCGGTCGGGAGAGGCGAGCAGCCGCAGTGTGTCGCCCCGCAATCTTGCCTCGCCGCCTACGCCCTAGTAGTTAACGAACCACCGGATTGCGGACCCGAAGTGCGTGGGAAGGCTCCCCCGGTACGCACCGGAGCGCGCTCGCGACCCTTCCATTCGAGTGAACGCGGACAGGAGCGGCCATGCCCGCAACCCGCCAGTCGTCGACGGAGCAGTTACAAAGAACACCCACACCCCGCGAAGCGGACCCGCCCGCTCGCCCCGCCATGCCCGCACAGCCCCCAGGTGATGCCGTGAACCCGCTGATTGGCCGCATTCCCGTCCTGGACGTAAGCCCGCTCGTCGACTGCGGCAGAAGGCCCGCCAAAGCCGTGGCCGGCGAGACCTTCCAGATCAGCGCGACGGTTTTCCGCGAAGGCCATGACGCGGTCGCCGCCAATGTCGTCCTGCGCGACCCCGGCGGTCGGCAGGGCCCCTGGACGCCGATGCGTGAACTCGCGCCCGGCACCGACCGCTGGGGCGCCGACGTGACCCCGGACGCCGAGGGGCAGTGGACCTACTTCGTCGAGGCCTGGAGCGACCCGGTGGCGACCTGGCGCCACCACGCCGGGATCAAGATCCCGGCGGGGATCGACACCGCGCCGGTGCTCGCCGAGGGCGCCGAGCTGTACGAGCGCGCCGCCGCGGGCGTACCGAAGAAGGACGGCCGGGAGGCGGTGCTCGCCGCGGCGGACGCACTGCGCGACGAGAGCTGCTCCGCCGAGGCGCGGCTGGCCGCGGCGCTCGCCCCGGCGGCGGTGGCCGCGCTCGCCCGTCATCCGCTGCGCGAACTGGTCACCGCCTCACCCGCGTTGCCGCTCCAGGTGGAGCGCACCCGCGCGCTGTTCGGCTCCTGGTACGAGTTCTTCCCGCGCTCCGAGGGCGCCACGGTCAAGCGCGGCAAGCCGGTCTCCGGGACCTTCAGGACCGCGGCGCAGCGGCTGCCCGCCATCGCCGCGATGGGCTTCGACGTGGTCTACCTGCCGCCGATCCACCCCATCGGCACCACCTTCCGCAAAGGTCCCAACAACGCGCTCAAGGCGGGCCGGCACGACGTCGGCGTGCCCTGGGCGATCGGTTCGCCGGAGGGCGGCCACGACGCGGTCCACCCGGACCTCGGCACCCTGGAGGACTTCGACGAGTTCGTCCGCTGCGCCCGCGATCTGCGGATGGAGGTCGCCCTCGACTTCGCGCTGCAGTGCTCCCCGGACCACCCGTGGGTGGAGAAGCACCCCGAGTGGTTCCGCCATCGCGCCGACGGCACCATCGCCTACGCCGAGAACCCGCCGAAGAAATACCAGGACATCTATCCGATCGCCTTCGACCAGGACATGAAGGGACTGGTCAAGGAGGCCCTGCGGGTGCTGCGCCACTGGATGAGGCACGGTGTGCGGATCTTCCGCGTCGACAATCCGCACACCAAACCGGTGGTCTTCTGGGAGAAGGTCATCGGCGAGATCAACCGCACCGACCCCGACGTGATCTTCCTGGCCGAGGCCTTCACCCGCCCCGCGATGATGCACACGCTCGCCGCGGTCGGCTTCCAGCAGTCGTACACGTACTTCACCTGGCGCAACACCAAGCAGGAGCTGACCGAGTATCTGACCGAGCTGTCCGGCGAGGCCGCCGCGTACATGCGGCCCAACCTGTTCGTCAACACCCCGGACATCCTGCACGCCTGTCTGCAGGACGGCGGCCGCCCGGCCTTCGAGGCGCGTGCGGTGCTCGCCGCGACGCTCTCCCCCACCTGGGGCATGTACGCCGGGTACGAGCTGTGCGAGAACACCCCGCTGCGGCCGGGCAGCGAGGAGTACCTGGACTCCGAGAAGTACCAACTGCGGCCTCGGGACTGGGAGTCGGCGGAGCGGGAGGGGCGCAGCATCGCCCCCCTCATCACTGCACTCAACCGGGTGCGCCGCCGCCATCCGGCCCTGCAGCAGCTGCGGAATCTGCACTTCCACCACGCCGACAACGACGCGGTCATCGTCTACAGCAAGCGATCCGGTTCGAACATCGTTCTGGTGGTCGTCAATCTCGACCCCCACCACACCCAGGAGGCGACGGTCTCGTTTGACATGCCGGAGCTCGGCCTCGACTGGCACGAGACCGTACCGGTGCGCGACGAGCTCACCGGCGAGACCTATCACTGGGGCAGGGCTGCCTATGTGCGCCTCGAGCCGGGCGTCATGCCTGCGCACATCGTGGTCCTGCGACCGTCCCCGCCGATCGGAGGGTCACCCACATCATGATCGTCAACGAGCCCGTCCACGACACCTTCGAGGACACACCCGCCAAGGACCGTGATCCCGACTGGTTCAAGCGCGCCGTCTTCTACGAAGTGCTCGTACGGTCCTTCCAGGACAGCAACGGCGACGGAGTCGGCGACCTCAAGGGCATCACCGCCAAGCTCGACTATCTCCAGTGGCTGGGCGTCGACTGCCTGTGGCTGCCGCCCTTCTTCAAGTCCCCGCTGCGCGACGGCGGTTATGACGTCGCGGACTACACGTCGGTGCTGCCCGAGTTCGGCGACCTCGCCGATTTCGTCGAGTTCGTCGACGCCGCCCACCAGCGCGGCATGCGGGTGATCATCGACTTCGTCATGAACCACACCAGCGACCAGCACCCGTGGTTCCAGGAGTCCCGCAAGGATCCGAAGGGGCCGTACGGGGACTACTACGTCTGGGCCGACAACGACAAGCAGTACCAGGACGCGCGGATCATCTTCGTCGACACGGAGACCTCGAACTGGACCTTCGACCCGGTCCGCAAGCAGTACTACTGGCACCGCTTCTTCTCGCACCAGCCGGATCTCAACTACGAGAACCCGGCGGTGCAGGAGGAGATCGTCTCCGCGCTGCGCTTCTGGCTGGACCTCGGTATCGACGGCTTCCGGCTGGACGCCGTGCCCTACCTCTACCAGGAGGAGGGCACCAACTGCGAAAACCTGCCGGCGACCCACGAATTCCTCAAGCGGGTCCGCAAGGAGATCGACGCACACTATCCCGACACGGTGCTGCTGGCCGAGGCCAATCAGTGGCCCGAGGACGTCGTGGACTACTTCGGCGACTTCCCGGCGGGCGGCGACGAATGCCATATGGCGTTCCACTTCCCGGTGATGCCGCGCATCTTCATGGCCGTGCGGCGGGAATCCCGCTACCCGGTGTCCGAAATCCTGGCCAAGACCCCGGAGATCCCGGAGAACTGCCAGTGGGGCATCTTCCTGCGCAACCACGACGAGCTGACCCTCGAGATGGTCACCGACGAGGAGCGCGACTACATGTACGCGGAGTACGCCAAGGACCCGCGTATGCGCGCGAACATCGGCATCCGGCGGCGGCTCGCGCCGCTGCTCGACAACGACCGCAACCAGATCGAGCTGTTCACGGCGCTGCTGCTGTCGCTGCCCGGCTCGCCGATCCTGTACTACGGCGACGAGATCGGGATGGGCGACAACATCTGGCTGGGGGACCGGGACGCGGTGCGCACCCCGATGCAGTGGACTCCTGACCGCAACGCCGGTTTCTCGTCGTGCGATCCCGGCCGGCTGTATCTGCCGACCATCATGGATCCGGTCTACGGCTACCAGGTCACCAATGTCGAGGCGTCGATGGCCTCTCCGTCGTCGCTGCTGCACTGGACCCGGCGGATGATCGAGATCCGCAAGCAGAACCGGGCGTTCGGGCTGGGCTCGTACACCGAACTGCCGTCGTCCAATCCGGCGGTGCTGGCGTTCCTGCGCGAGGCCCCCTCGACGGAGGACGGAATGGACGATCTGGTGCTGTGCGTGAACAACTTCTCGCGGTTCGCGCAGCCGACGGAGCTGGATCTGCGGAGCTTCAACGGCCGTCATCCGGTGGAGCTGATCGGCGGGGTGCGGTTCCCGGCGATCGGCGAGTGGCCGTATCTGCTGACGCTGGCGGGGCACGGCTTCTACTGGTTCCGGCTGCGCAAGGAGGCCGTGCCGAAGGACGCCGTCCCGAAGGCCGCCTCGCCCAAGGACGCCGTACCGGACGCCGTCGTGGCGCAGAGCGTCGCGCCGAAGGAGTCCGTGCCGCGGTCCGCCCCCATGGGTGCGTGATTCCGGCACATGCCATGTCGCGTGCGGGGCGGTTGTCACCGGCCCGCACGGGGCACGCTCCCCCTCATATCGAGTCCGTACGGACCATCCTCACCCGACACGTCCCGCACAGCCGGACAGCTATTGCCGCAATCCGGGACACTCTTCGCATCCTGTGGTGTGCCCGGGGAAAGGACGCGATGCCATGTCGGAGGCTGCATCCACCCGGACCCCCGTCGCCCTGCTTCCTTCGCTCTCGCCACTGCTGCGCGAATGGCTGCCCCGGCAGCGGTGGTTCGCGGGCAAAGGGCGCCCGGTCGCCGGCTTCTCCCTGGTCTCGGCGGCCGAGCTGCTGCCGGTCGACTCGGCCGGCCCCGGTCTGCTGCACATGCTCGTCCGCGTCCAGCAGCCGGGTCCGGCCTCCGGAAAGAGCTCCGGCGGGAAGGCCACGAACGGGAAGACGGCGGGTGCCAAGTCCGCGACCGGAAGGCGGGACGCCGCGCACGGCGGGGACTGCTACCAGCTGCTGCTCGGCGTGCGGGCCGCGCTGCCGCCGTATCTCGCGTCCGCGATGATCGGCCGCGTGACGGACGGCCCGCTGGCCGGCCGGACCGTCTACGAAGGCCTGCACGATCCGCGGCTCGCCGCGCTGCTGCTGGAGCGGCTGCGCACCCCCGGCCGCTTCGGCCCGCTCCGCTTCGACCGTTCGGTGCCCGTGCTCGGCGGACTGCCGGCCCGCGTGCTGGACGCCGAACAGTCCAACTCCTCGCTCGTGTACGGGGATTCCTACATCCTGAAGATCTTCCGCCGGGTGTATCCGGGCATCAACCCCGATCTGGAGCTGCCGCTCGCGCTCGCCCGGGCGGGCTGCGACCGGGTTCCCGCGCCCGTCGCCTGGTTCGAGTCGGACATGCCCGAGCCCTGCACACTGGGGGTCCTCCAGCCGTATCTGCGGGGCTCGCAGGACGGCTGGCAGCTGGCGCTGAAGGCGCTCGCCGCCGGACGTGACTTCACCGCCGAGGCGCAGGCACTGGGCCGGGCCACCGCCGAGGTGCACACCGCGCTCGCGGGCGCCCTGCCGACCGTGACCCTCGGCCGACCGCAGACCGAGCACCTCGCGACCGCCATGAACGAGCGGCTGGACGCCGCCGTGCGGGCCGTGCCCGCCCTGCTGCCGTACGTACGCGGGCTGCGCGCCGCCTTCGACGCGATCGCCGGAGCGGCCTTCGCCGGGGACGGGCGCGCGCAGCGCATCCACGGGGATCTGCATCTCGGCCAGACGCTGCGCACCCCCGACGGAGGCTGGTCGGTCATCGACTTCGAGGGCGAGCCGGCCCGGCCGCTCGACGAGCGCCGCCGGGTACAGCCGCCCGTCCGTGACATCGCGGGGATACTGCGCTCCTTCGACTACGCGGCCCGCTCGCACCGCCCCTGGAACCCCGCGTGGGCGGCGCGCTGCCGGGCGGCCTACTGCGAGGGGTACGCCGAGGCCTCGGGCACCGATCCGCGGACCGAGCCGGAGCTGCTGCGCGCCTACGAGACCGACAAGGCGGTGTACGAGGTCGTGTACGAGGCCCGGCACCGGCCGGACTGGCTGCCGGTCCCGATGTCGGCGATCAAGCGGCTTTCCGGTGCGGGCGGCTGACGCCCCGGACCCCCTACTGCCCATGCCCCCCAACACGCCAAGGAGGCCGCCCCCGTGACCCCCCGCAAGCCAGCCGCCCAGCCCCCCGCCCGCCATGGCGTACGCCCCGCGAAGCCGCTCTCCGAATCCGACCGGGAGCGGCTGCTCAGCGGCTCGCACCACGATCCGCACTCGCTGCTCGGGGCGCACGTGGAGCGCGTCGGGGTGGTGTTCCGTGTGCTGCGCCCGTACGCGGAGTCGGTGACCGTGCTGGCCAAGGGACTGCGCGCGGAGCTGCACGAGGAAGGCGACGGCTTCTTCTCGTGCGTGCTGCCGCTGCGCAAGGTGCCCGAGTACTCGCTGCAGGTGGTGTACGAGGACGCCACGATCGAGTTCGCGGACCCGTACCGCTTCCTGCCCGCGCTCGGCGAGCTCGATCTGCATCTGATCGGCGAGGGCAGGCACGAGGAGCTGTGGCAGGCCCTCGGCGCACAGCCCATGACGCATCAGGGCGTCACCGGAACCCGCTTCACGGTCTGGGCGCCCAATGCGCTGGGGGTCAGGGTCGTCGGCGACTTCAACTACTGGGACGGCACGGCCTACCCGCTGCGGTCGCTCGGCTCGTCCGGGGTGTGGGAGCTGTTCGTGCCCGGCGTCGGCGAGGGGGCGCTCTACAAGTTCGAGATCACCCGCCCCGACGGCTCGCACACGGTGCGCGCCGACCCGATGGCCCGGCGCACCGAGGCGCCGCCCGCCAACGCGTCCATCGTCGCGGAGTCCCACCATGTGTGGCGGGACGAGGAGTGGATGGCACACCGCGGCGAGCGGCCGGTGCACGAGGCTCCGTTCTCGGTCTACGAGGTGCACCTTCCGTCCTGGCGGCCTGGACTGACGTACCGTCAACTCGCTGCCCAACTCCCCTCGTACGTGAAGGAGCTGGGCTTCACCCATATCGAGCTGATGCCGGTCGCCGAGCATCCTTTCGGCGGCTCGTGGGGCTATCAGGTCACGGGCTTCTACGCGCCGACCGCCCGGATGGGCACTCCGGACGACTTCCGGTTCCTGATCGACGCGCTGCACCGGGCCGGTATCGGGGTCATCGTCGACTGGGTCCCGGCCCACTTCCCGAAGGACGACTGGGCGCTCGCGGAGTTCGACGGACGTCCGCTGTACGAGCACTCGGATCCGGCCCGGGCGGCGCACCCGGACTGGGGCACGCTGGAGTTCGACTACGGCCGCAAGGAGGTCCGCAACTTCCTCGTCGCCAACGCCGTGTACTGGTGCGAGGAGTTCCATGTCGACGGGCTGCGGGTGGACGCGGTCGCCTCGATGCTCTACCTCGACTACTCGCGCGAGCAGGGCGATTGGACCCCCAACGAGCACGGCGGCCGGGAGAACCTGGACGCCGTCGCGTTCCTGCAGGAGATGAACGCCACCGTCTACCGCCGCTGCCCCGGCGTGGTCACGATCGCCGAGGAGTCCACCGCCTGGGACGGGGTGACCCGGGCCACCCATCATGTCGGCCCCGGCGGCTTCGGCGGGCTCGGCTTCGGGCTGAAGTGGAACATGGGCTGGATGCACGACTCCCTCGGCTACGTCGAGCACGAGCCGGTGCACCGCAAGTTCCACCACAACGAGATGACCTTCTCGATGGTGTACGCGTACAGCGAGAACTACGTGCTGCCGATCTCGCACGACGAGGTCGTGCACGGCAAGCGGGCGCTGGTGTCGAAGATGCCCGGCGACTGGTGGCAGCAGCGCGCCAACCACCGGGCGTATCTCGGCTTCATGTGGGCACACCCGGGCAAGCAGCTGCTGTTCATGGGGCAGGAGTTCGCCCAGGGTGCCGAGTGGTCGGAGGGCCACGGCCCGGACTGGTGGCTGCTCGACCCGTCGTACGCGGCGGAGCCGGACCACCGGGGCGTACGGGACCTGGTGCGTGAGCTGAACGCGGTGTACGGGTCGACACCGGCGCTGTGGCAGCAGGACACCGTCCCCGAGGGCTTCGCCTGGGTCGACGGCGGTGCCGCCGAGGACAATGTCTTCGCCTTCCTGCGTTTCGACGCGGACGGTGCGCCGCTGCTCGCGGTGTCGAACTTCTCTCCGGTGGTCCGCCACGAGTACCGACTGGGCGTGCCGTCGTCCGTGTCCGCCTGGGCGGAGGTGCTCAACACGGACGCGGCACGGTACGGCGGCAGTGACGTCCTCAACCCGGATCCGGTGAAGCCGGAGTCCGTCGGCGCCCACGGTCACCGCACGAGCGTCCAGCTCACTCTGCCGCCACTGGCGACGGTGTGGCTGAAGCCGGTGTGATGATCCCCAGCCGCTGGGTGGCCCTGGTCAGCGCCACATAGAGGTCGTTGGCGGTCATCAGCGCGGGTGCGACGACGAGAACCGTGTCGAACTCCAGGCCCTTGGCCTGGCGCGGGTCGAGCAGGACGACGGGCCGGTGCAGGTCCAGCGGCCCGTCGTCGAGTCCGGTGAGTTCCGCGTGGAGCTCGCGCGGGGCGATGACGGCGAGCCTGCCCTCCGCCGGGGTCTCGGCCTCGGCGAGCCGGGCCACCTCGGCGAGCGGCAGGGTGCGCTCCCAGGGACGTGCTCCGGTGGAGCGGATGGAGCGCGGGGGTTCGAAGGCGGGATCGGTGGCCCGGCGCCGCTCGGCCGCGTACTCCATGATCTCGGCGGGCGTACGGTAGTTGACCCCGAGCCGGGCCAGCTGCCAGCGGTCCTGGACGTACGGCGCGAGGATCTCCTGCCAGGAGTCGCACCCGGCCAGGTCACCGGTCTGGGCCGGGTCGCCGACCAGGGTCATCGAGCGGGTCGGGCTGCGGCGCATCAGCAGCCGCCAGGCCATGGCCGACAGCTCCTGCGCCTCGTCGACGATGATGTGCCCGAACGCCCAGGTCCGGTCCACGGCGGCACGCTCGGCGGCGCTGCGGTGGTCGGCCTCCTCCTGACGTTCGGCGAACCGTTCGGCGTCGATGATGTCGTGCGCCGCGAGGACCTCGGAGGCGTCCTCGTCGATGTCCTGCTTGTCCTCGAACTCGTAGGTGCGGGAGGCGTACGAGACGTCGAGGACGCCCTGCGCGTAGGCGATCTGACGGGCCCGCTCGGCCTCGGCGGCGGCCCGGGCGGCGGAGTCGTCCTCGCCGAGGAGCTCGGCGGCCTCGTCGAGGAGGGGCACGTCGGCAGGTGTCCAGGCGGCTTTCTTCGTCCGCCGGATCAGCTCGGCGTCGTCCTCGGCCAGATGCGTGGGCTCCTCCAGATAGCCGGCGAGGAACTCCTGCGGGGTGAGCGGGGGCCACAGGGTGGTGATGGCGGCGTGCACCTCCGCGCTGGCGGCGATGCCCTTGCCGAGCTGGGCGATGTCGTCGGGGCCGAGGAAGTTCGGGCCGCCGTAGGGGTCGGCGCCGATGCGGTCGGCGAGCTGCGTGGTGAGATCGTCGATGATCCGGAAGGCGAAGGTGGGCAGGGCGAGATTGTGCGGCAGCCCGGTCTCGCGGGCCTTGTGGCGCGCCTCGACCGCCATGCCCCAGTCGAGGATCAGCTCCCCGTCGTCGTGCGCGATGACGATCGGCTCGTCCTTCTCCGGCACCTGCTGCCGGTCCCGTACGGCCTCGGCCAGTACGCCGGCCATGTCCGCCCGGCCCTTGACGGCGGCGGCCGCGGGGCTGTCGGTGCCGGTGGCGTGCACGCCGGGAAACAGTTCGCCGACCGTCGACAGCAGCACGCCGGTCTCACCGAGCGAGGGCAGCACCTCGCCGATGTAGCCGAGGAAGGCCGGGTTGGGCCCGACGATCAGCACGGCCCGCTTGGCGAGCTGCTCCCGGTGCGCGTACAGCAGATACGCGGCCCGGTGCAGCGCGACCGCGGTCTTCCCGGTGCCCGGCCCGCCCTCGACGACGAGCACCCCGCGCTGCGGGGCGCGGATGATGTGGTCCTGCTCGGCCTGGATGGTCGAAACGATGTCCGCCATGCGTCCGGTGCGGGCGCCGTTGAGGGCGGCGAGCAGCACCTCGTCGGCGTCGTGCGACTCGTATCCGGTGCGAGTGGGGTCGGCGAGATCCATGATCTCGTCGTGCAGCGCGGTGACCGTGCACCCCTGCGTGGTGATGTGCCTCCTGCGGCGCAGCCCCATCGGTTCATACCCGGTCGCGAGATAGAACGGCCGCGCGACCGGAGCCCGCCAGTCGATCAGCAGCGGAGTCCGCTCGGCGTCGTCCCGCCGGATTCCGGTGCGCCCGATGTGGTGCGTGATTCCGTCGCGCCGGTCGATACGCCCGAAGCAGAGCCCGGAGTCGGCAGCATTCAGCGCGGCGAGCGAGGCGGAGTGCTCGGCCACACCGATATCGCGCTCCACACGCGCCTGACGATCGGTGCTGACCTGCGCAATCGTGGCGCGCACGGCAGCTTCGGCCTCGGCCCGGAGCTGGTCGAGCCGCTCGTGGGCGAGGGAGACGAATTGTTGTTCCTGCCGCATTTCCTCGGTTGACAATTCAGCTCCTGACGCGGTAGAGTACGTTTATTGAAGTTCTCGATGCGCTTTAGTCCATGCGAACACGGAACTATTCAATATACGTGAAGAAATACCCCGGCCGTCAAATTCGGACCGGGGTTTTTTGTTTGCTGCGGCGCTCACGGCGACTTACGGCGCGGCGTCGAGCACGGCACGCAGCCGCGCGAGGATGCCACGCCACTCGTCGGCGTCGCCTGCGTCGACCCAGAGGTCCGCGAGCTCGGACTCGGGCGCGAGGATCCGGTCGATGGCCCGGACCGAGAGAGCGGCGAGGTCCCCGGGCAACGACGGAACGGGCTCCTCCGGGCCGTAGACGGAGTCGACCGGCGCGCCACCCGGCAGCCCGGCCGCGACGACCGCGGCGGCGGCCAGTGCCTCGTCCGCGTCGGGCGCCTCGACGTACCCCGGCGCCTCCAGAACCCTCAGCAGAGCGCCTCGTACATGCCCCGCCCTGGCCTCGGGTGCCAGCTCGTCGAGGTCGCCCGCGAAGTCCGCGGCCGTGTCGTTGTCGAAGGGTCCCGCGCCCCATGTCCCCATGGCCTGCTCCCGCCTTGTCGAAGTCGTGGGCGTGAACGTCAGCCGTCGCCGGATCACGCTCGCCCTGCGCTGACCACGACGGTCAGATCACGTCCTCGAGCTCCGTCAGGAGCTTCCGCTTCGGCCGCGCCCCCACCATCGACTTCACCGGCTCGCCACCGCGGAACACCATCAGCGTCGGCATCGACAGCACCCCGTACCGCACCGTGACCTCGGGGTTCGTGTCCACGTCGAGCTGGACGACCTTGACGCGGTCCGACTCCTCCGCGGCGACCGCGCCGAGGACCGGGGCGAGCTGATGGCACGGGCCGCACCATTCCGCCGTGAACTCGACCAGGACCGGGCGGTCCGCGCCCAGGACCTCCGTGTCGAAGTCCGCGTCCGTCACCGTCGCGACGCCTGCTGCCTGGATCATCCGTCAACCTCCGCATTCACACTGCCGTATTCACATTGCGGTTCCGGGCCGCCCGGCAGCTCTGCCTCGGCCCGCAACAGCTGCGCGCCGACCTTCGAGCGCACCGTCCGAAGCTGGTCGATGAGCTCGTCCAGCTCGGCGAGCTTGCGCCGGTAGACGGCGAGCGAGGCGGGGCAGGCGTCCCCGGCCGGGTGACCGGCACGCAGGCACTCCACGAAGGGCCGGGTCTCCTCCAGCTCGAACCCGAAGTCCTGCAGGGTTCTGATCTGCTGGAGCAGCCGCAGATCGTGCTCGTCGTACGTGCGGTAGCCGTTCACCGCACGCCGTGCGGGCAGCAGCCCCCGGGACTCGTAGTAACGCAGAGTGCGGGTGGTCGTCCCGGCCCGCTCCGCCAGCTCGCCGATTCGCATGCGTAGGACCGTAAGCCTTGACGTCGGGGTCAAGGAAAGCGACCGGGACAGGCCGGACCACCGGCGTCACCCTGCCCGCGGCAGTCGCCCGAAGAGAGCGACGTACCGGGACGGCCTGACCGGGGCGGGCGCCCGGCGGTCGGCGTCAGGGTGCGGAGCGCACGGCCTCCACCGTGCTCGCCCAGTCGTGCGCGCCATGCCCCTTCACGATCGCCCGGTCCGCGAGGGCCTTGATGGATTCCAGGTGGGAGACGTCGAGACCGCGGGTGCGGGCCGCGTGCAGGATGTGATCGACGCCCGCGGCCATCATGCCGAGGTTGGCCTGGGCGCCCGGGAAGGTACCCGCGTCGATGTTCGCCGCCGTGTACTCCGCGATGGGCGGCAGGATCTGGACGATCGTGCTCAGATACGGGGCGATGTCCGCGGCCTTGACCCCGTCGGCCGTGGCCAGCGCGTACGCGTGCACGAGGCCCGACATGCTGCCGTAGAAGAAGTCCAGCAGGGAGAGGTCGTAGAGCGCGGCGAGTCCGGGGTCCGTGCCGACGAAGACGGTCTTGCCGCCGAGGGCCTTCAGGGCGGACCCGTACCGGTCGAACGCGTCCCGGGAGCCGGAGTGGAAGAGCAGCGCGTCGGGCGTGCCGATCACGGGAGTGGGCACCATCACCGAGCCGTCCAGATACGCGATGGACCGCTCCGCCGCCCAGGCCGCGGTCTCCCGTGAGCGCTCGGGGGTGTCGGAGGTGAGATTGACCAGGACCCGGCCCTGCAGCGCATCGGCCAGCGGGTCGAGGATCGCCTGTGCGGCGTCGTAGTCGACCACACAGACCACGGTCAACTCGCTCGCTCGTACGGCAGCTTCGGCGGTGGCGGCCCGTACGGCGCCGCGCGCGACGAGTTCGTCGCCCTTGTTGGGGGAACGGTTCCAGACGGTGGTGGGATGGCCGGCGGCCAGGAAGGCTCCGGCGAGGGCCTGGCCCATCGCACCGAGGCCGATGACAGTGACGGATGCGTTCTCGGTAGGCATGAGGATCATGCTTCTTCGCCGCATACCGCCCCACAAGTACCGACTTGGAAGTCAGATACTTACCTGGAGGTGAACATCCAGGTCAACCGTCCGTCGGCAGCAGCGGCTTACGCTCCACGGGCGAGGAGAGCACGATGGACGTCGTCGTGCGGCCGAGCGCGGACGTCTGCTCCAGGATGCTTTCCAGATGCACGGTGTCCGTCGCGGCAACCTTGAGGATCCAGCAGTCCTCGCCGACGACGTGGTGGACCTCCACGACCTCCGGCCGGGCGAAGAGCTCCTGCGAGCGCGGGTGCTTGAGGTTGTAGCCGCCGTGCGGGTCGACCCGGATGAAGGCCTGGATGCGGTAGCCGAGCCGGGCGGGGGAGACGTGCGCGCCGTACCCGGTGATCGCGCCGCAGGCCTCCAGCCGGCGGACGCGCTCGGTGACGGCGGCCGGGCTCAGCCGTACCTGCCGGCCGAGCTCGCTCAGCTTGACGCGGCCGTCGCCCTGAACGATCTCCAGAATGTGCCGGTCGACCCGGTCGAAGACGACCGCCGAGGTTTCCTCGGTGGCGGCGCGCAGCTGCCGTGGTTCTTTCGGCGCGGAGGCCGGAACTCCCATGTCTCCCCCTTCAGGACGTGGCCCGCCAACGTAACACTGGTGTTCCTGGCGTCAGGGCGTCTACTGGGGCCGACAAGGGGAGAGAACGACGTGGGGGTCGGAATGCGGGACGTGTGCGTGATCGGCGGCAACCGGTATTTCGGAAAGCGGCTGATCGAGCGGCTGCTGAACGCGGGGACGCGCGTCACCGTCATCAATCGCGGCTCGTCCGCGCCGCCCGCCGGAGCCGTTCATCTCGTCGCCGACCGCGATGACGAGGCGGCCCTGACGGCGGCGCTCGGCTCGCGCACGTTCGAAGTGGTGATCGACCAGGTCTGCTACACCCCGCGCCAGGCGGACATCGCCCGGCGGGTCTTCGCCGGCCGCACCCGCCGCTATGTGATGACCTCGACGGTCGAGGTGTACGAGCACGAGGACTCCGCGGACCTGGTCCGCGAGGACGCCGTCGAACCGCGCACCGTGGCGGTCGACCTCGCGCTTCCCTGGGACGACGAGGATTTCCGGGAGGAGCACTACGGCGAGGGCAAGCGCCAGGCCGAGGCGGTGTTCGCGCGCGAGCCCGCGTTCCCGTACGTCGCGGTGCGCGTCGCCCATGTGCTGGGCGGGGAGGACGACTTCACCGGCCGTCTCGACCACTACGCCGACCGGATCCGGTCGGGCGAGCCGATCGCGGTGCCCGCCGTGAATCACTCCGCCACCTATGTGTACGTCGAGGAGATCGCGGCATTCCTGGAATGGGTGGCCGGCGCGGAATTCACCGGCCCGGTGAACGCGGCGGCGCACGGGCGACTCACCACGGCCGACATCTGCGCGGCGGTGGCCGGGATCACCGGTGGCACGGCGGAATTCCGTGCGGTCGGGTCCGGTGAGGTCTCCCCGTTCTCCTTCGCCCGCTCGTACGGCATGGACAATTCCCGCGCCGAGCGGCTCGGTTTCCGCTTCGGCCGCAGTCAGGAATGGCTCGGGCGCGCCGTCGCCGAGACCGTCGGCCCGTGCGCCGCGGAGGTGCTGCGATGACGGCCGTGCGGTCGGTCGGCGGGATCGAGGTCGGCGCCGTCGGGCTGGGGGCGATGCCGCTCTCCATCGAGGGGCACCCCGACGAGGCGCGGGCGGTCGCCACGGTCCATGCCGCGCTCGACTCGGGCGTGACACTGATCGACACGGCCGACTCCTACCATCCGCCGGGCGGCACGCCCGGCGCCGGTGAGCTGCTGGTCGCGCGCGCCCTTGCCGCGTACGGCGGCGACACCGGGAAGGTCCTCGTCGCGACCAAGGGCGGGCGCGGGCGCACCGCCGACGGCGACTGGTCGGTCAACGGCGATCCGCACCATCTCAAGCGTGCCGCGCGGGCCTCCGCCAAGCGGCTCGGCATCGAGGCGATCGGGCTCTATCAATTGCACAAGCCGGATCCGGCCGTTCCGTACACCGAATCGCTCGGCGCGATCCGCGAGCTGCTGGACGAGGGCACGATCCGGCTGGCGGGGATCTCCAACGTCGACACGAAGCAGATCGGGCAGGCGCGGGAGATCCTGGGCGACCGGCTGGTGTCGGTGCAGAACCGCTACTCGCCCGCCGTGCGCGACAGCGAGGCGGAGCTGCGGCTCTGCGCCGAACTGGGCCTGGCCTTTCTGCCGTGGAGCCCGCTCGGCGGGATCTCGCGCAGCTCGCTGGACGGGACGTCGGGACAGGCGGAGGACCCAGCGTTCGCCGGCTTCCACCGGGTGGCGCGGGAGCGCGGGGTGAGCCCCCAGCGGGTGGCACTCGCCTGGCTGCTGGCGCGCTCGCCTGCGGTGATCCCGATTCCGGGAGCCAGTAGACCGGAGACGGCAAGAGACTCGGCCGCGGCCGCCGCGCTCGAACTGACCGAGCGGGAGATGGGGCTGATCGACGCGGACTGAGCTGCCGCTCGGTGAACTGAGCTGCCGCTCGGCGATGGCGTGGCGGCGCCGGCCGACCCGGCTGGTGCCGCCAACTGCTGTGTGCATTGAGGAAGTTAAGGGAGCGATGTCATTGACGGCTGCCCTGGCTCCATCTACAAAACTCTGTGAGAGCGCTCTCAAGCCCCCCTCGGCACCACCCTCACCGGAGGTGTTCCTTGAGCACGAGCCGCATCCGACGCACTCCCCTGTCCACTCCGCTGTCCACTCCCCTGTTCACCGCGCTCCTCGCCGTGGCCGTCGCCCTCACCGGCTTCCTCGCCGTCAGCGGCGCGGGGACGGCGCGCGGGGCCGTACCGCCCGCGCCCGGCTGGGATCTGCAGTGGAGCGACGACTTCACCGGACCGGACCGGTCGCTGCCGTCGTCCACCAACTGGCAGACGGACACCGGCCACGGCTATCCCGGCGGCCCCGGCAACTGGGGCACCGGCGAGATCCAGAACTACACGTCCAGCCCCGACAACCTCAGCCTCGACGGCAACGGCAACCTCCGTATCACTCCGCTGCGGGACGGCGCCGGCAACTGGACCTCCGCCCGGATCGAGACCCGCCGGGCCGACTTCAAGGCCCCCGCGGGCGGCACCCTGCGCATCGAGGGCCGGATCCAGATGCCGAACGTGACCGGTGACGCCGCACTGGGCTACTGGCCCGCCTTCTGGGCGCTCGGCGCGCCGTACCGGGGCAACTACTGGAACTGGCCCGGTATCGGCGAGTTCGACATCATGGAGAACGTCAACGGCATCAACTCCGTCTGGGGCGTGCTCCACTGCGGAGTGAACCCGGGCGGCCCCTGCAACGAGACGACGGGCATCGGCGCCAGCCGCACCTGCCCCGGCGCGAGCTGCCAGTCCGCGTTCCACACGTACCGCTTCGAGTGGGACCGCTCCGTCTCCCCCAACGAGCTGCGCTGGTACGTGGACGACCAGCTCTTCCACAGCGTGAACCAGAGCCGGGTCGACGCCGGTACCTGGGCCAGCATGACGGACCACGCTGGCTACTTCATCCTCCTCAACGTCGCGATCGGCGGCGCCTTCCCCGACGCGCTGGCCGGGAAGACCCCGACCGCCGCGACCGTCCCGGGCCGCCCGATGCTCGTCGACTACGTCGCCGTCTGGACGCGAGGCGGCGGCACGACCCCACCGGACCCGAGCGACCCGCCGCCCTCCGGCTCCTCGCAGCTGTATCTGCGTACGGGCGGTGGCGCGGGTGACGCGACGGCATCGGCCTCCACGGTCACGCTCGCCTCGGCCGGTGGCGCCAACCACGACGGCACCCCGAGTAATCCACAGGTGTTCACCTCGGGCCCGATCACGCGGACGTACAACGGCGGCTCGACGCAGTTCGATCTGTTCGTGGACGCCGGGACGACCGTCGCCAACGGCCAGCAGATGAGGGTGAGTTACGACCGTACGGGCGACGGCACCTGGGACCGCACGGAGACGTACCACTACTTCGCCACCGACCCGGTGCCCGGCTATGAGCACTACACGCAGGCGAGAGGTCTGCAGTCGGCCACCGGGGCGCACGGGAACCTGACCAACGGCAAGGTGCGGGTCGAGGTGTGGAGCGCGATCGGCAACGGCAGCAGCACGCTCGGCACCGGCAACCAGTCCGTCGTCCGTATCCCCTTCGGATGATGGGGAGTTCTCCATGAAGCCTCTGTTGTCCCGAGTGATCGCGGGCGCGGCCGCCGTGCTGTTCCTGGTCACGGCGGGGTGCGCGACGGGCCGCGAGGGCCACCCGGGTCATGCCGCGGACCCGGAGCATGCCGCGCACTCGGGACACGCGTACACCTACAGCAAGGCCCAGCAGGCGGCGATCGTGGCGCAGGCGGCGGCCCCGCTGCGCGGGAGCGAGTTCCGCGCGGACTGCTTCTCCAGCCACCGCCGGGGCGACGACCCGATCGTCTTCCCCGGCCAGGCAGGGCGCTCCCACATCCATGAGTTCTACGGCAACAGAACGGCGAACGCCTCCTCGACCCTCCAGTCGCTGAGCGCCGGCACCACCAACTGCACGCCGCAGACCGATCTTTCCTCCTACTGGACGCCCACCCTCTACCAGAACGGAGTTCCTGTGGCCCCGGAGCGGGTCACCGTCTACTACCAGGGCATCACCGACCACACCCGCGCAGTCGCCCACCCGCGCGGACTGCGCTACGTGGTCGGCAACGCGCTGGCCACCTCCCCCGACCAGAATCCGGCCGCGCGCTGGTCCTGTGTCGGCAGGCCCGAGTCAAGCCGGGACTTCATGAACTGCCCGCCCGGCACCAGGCTGGAGAACTATCTGGACTTCCCGACCTGCTGGGACGGGAAGAACCTGGACAGCACCAACCACCGGGACCACATGGCGTACGCGGCCGGGCAGACCTGCCCGGCGAGCCATCCCGTGGTCGTACCGCGCCTGGAGCTGCTGATCACCTGGCCCGTGACCGGCGGCGGACTCACCCTGGCCGGTACCCGCGGTGGCGTGAACGTGACGGACGCACCCGGCTTCACCTTCCACGGCGACTTCTTCAACGCCTGGGACCAGGCGGAGCTGGAGCGCCGGGTACGGAACTGCGTCGTCGCGGGCTACATCTGCGGGACGGACGGCAATCCGATCCAGCAGTGAGCCACCGACCACGAGGTGAACGAAACGGCCGGCGCCCGCCCCGGCGAGGGCGGGCCCGGCGGCCTGGTCCTCCCCCTGCGCCCTGAGGGCGTGGGGGGATCCCAGGATGAGCGGCAGGGGCAGGGCGCGACGGGTGCGACCATCCGCGTTTGCCCACTCCGGTGCGCAGCGAGCTGGACACCAAGCGTCACATTCCTCTAACGTCTCATCAGGGAATCAGAGAATCTGCTCTCCGAGACTCAGGAGGCAGTCAGGCCGTGTCGTGGGCAACGCCCGGGTCACTCCCGCACCACTTGGGCAGCCGGAGTCGTCCTCGCGCATTTCTTCGAGCGCTGTGACATCTTCGACGTACCACCAGCAGGCTGGGACCCCGCGGTTGCCGCAGAGGAGGTCTGACGTGATCACCCCGACCAAGGGGATCGCACCCGACGGTGCTCTCCTGGCCGTTGGCGCGCAGATCCTGATCGGACTCAGCGAACCCCTCACCGTCAGCCAGACATGGGCCCGCTTCAAGGAGAACCGCGCACGGCTCGGACACCATGCACCGGTATCGTTCGAGTGGTTCGTCCTCGGCCTCGATGTACTGCACGCGCTGGGAGCGGTTGAACTCCAGCGGGAGCTGCTCGTGGTGAGGAGTCGCGACGCTCAACTCCGACGACCTTGCCAAAGCGGTCCAACGGGGCTTCCACCCTGAGGGCCGGCTGATCAAGCCACGAAACCGGCGGCCGCCCAGGGGCTCGGTCCAGCCCAGGTACGCGGGCGCGCTCAGGCGCCCGGGGGCCGGAAGTCGACCTTCTTCTGGGTGGCCGCGTCGATGTCTTCAGGGCTGATCAGCACGATCGCCTTGGACTCGACGGCCCCGGTGGCGCGGGCCGCCAGGGCGCTGGCGGCCATCGACACGTGGTCGGGCATGTCGACGACGCAGTACAGGTCGTCCTCGCCGAAGGCGTAGTACATCCATTCGAGCGTGCCGCCGCACGACTTGACCTCGTTCTCGACAGCGGTTCTGCGGCGCGTTCCCCCTTCGGCGAGCAGGCCCTTGGTGCCCTCTGCGGTGTAGCTGGCCTGGACCAGGTATTTCGGCATGTGTGCCTCCCGTATCCCGATGCGCCGCCGGGTGCGGCCACGGTTTCACCTTTGGGCACGGCACGCGATACGGCCATCCGGAGACGGCCGCTCGTGGTCTCAGCCGCGTGCCCGGAGGGTGGTCGCCGTCGTGCCCGCGCGCGTACGGAGGAGGAGGCGCAGGGTGCTGGGGTTCTCGTAGCCGACACGGCGTGCGATGACCGGGAGCGCAAGTGAGGTGGTCCGCAGCAGATGGCTCGCCTGTTCGACGCGCAGGTCCTGGACGAAGCGGACCGGAGTCGTGCCGAGGGTCCGGGAGACGGCCCGCTGCAGGGTGCGCTCGCTGATGCCGAGCGCACGGGCGGCCTCGGAGACGACGAGCGGCTCGTGAAGGTGCTCGCGGGCCCAGCGTTCGAAGGCCGAGACGGTCGGGTCGCTCTGGGCGAGCGCGGCGGGGATGGTGTACGCGGCCTGGGAGGGGCGGTCGTCGACGACGAGATAACGCGAGAGGAGATCGGCGAGGGCCGGGCTGGCCGAACGGACCACGGAGAGGGCGAGGTCGAGGTGCGAGAAGGCCGCGCCTGCGGTGGTGATACCGCCGGACACCGTGACCATGGAGGTCTCGTCCAGGTCGACGGCCGGGTAGCGGGCGCGGAAGACCGGCGACAGCCACCAGCTGGTCGTCGCCCGCCGCCCGTCGAGCACGCCGGACTCGGCGAGCAGGAAGGTGCCCGTGCAGGCGGACGCGACCGGAGTGTCCATGGACCGGACTTCGGCGAGGAGGCCGCGGGCGGGGCGCGTCGCGTCTCCGGAGACGTACGAGATCAGGGCCTCGGGGCGGCGCTCGGTGACCGCCGCACGATCAGCAGGTCACAGGCTCCGACGGCGTCGACGGGCTCGGTGGGCACGGTGTGGCCGACGCCCGTGGCCACCCGGCGGCGGAATCCGACCGTGTGGATGT
Source organism: Streptomyces sp. NPDC043870 (assembly GCF_056435785.1). Lineage (NCBI taxonomy): Bacteria > Bacillati > Actinomycetota > Actinomycetes > Kitasatosporales > Streptomycetaceae > Streptomyces > Streptomyces sp. NPDC043870. The sequence continues at coordinate 98,149 of NZ_JBWKDT010000011.1, read as the reverse complement.
CCCACTCCGGCGGGGGCTGGGGCAGCTCGCCGCGCATGGCGTTGGCGGAGTGGAGCACGTCGAGGATCGCGGACAGCCCGGAGCCGAAGACTCCGTCGAGCGCGAGAACGGCCACCTTCATGTCGGAAACCGTATCAAGCGCGTCGGATACGACACTCCCCCACAGTCGGCGGCCGGGCTTCGATACTCCGTATGAGCATGGACATCAGCAGCGAAGAGACCCTCCCGGACACCCGGTCCCGTACACACACCTGGGGCGCACCCGTGCGGCCCACCGCCGACGTACTGAAGATGACGGGACGCGAGATCCTCCAGGCCGGGATCGACGGCCGCTTCCCCTCGGCGCCGATCATGAGCACGCTCGGGTTCCGCTTCGTCGAGGTCGGGGACGGGCTCGCGGTCTTCGAGACCGAGCACGGCGAACACCTCTACAACCCGATGGGCAGCGTGCACGGCGGCTATCTCGCGGCGGTGATGGACGCGGCGCTCGGCTCCGCGGTGATGAGCCGGCTGCCCGCGGGCTCCACGTACACGACCACGCAGCTCAATCTGAACCTCATCCGCCCGGTCTTCGCCGGCACTCCGCCGCTTCGGGTCACGGGCGCGGCCCTGCATGCGGGGCGTACGACGGCCACTGCGGAGGCGCGGGTGGTGGGGGTCGAGGACGGCAAGCTGTACGCGCACGGGACGACGACGTGCGCGGTGTTCTCGTTCCCGGTGGACTGACACGGGTGCGGGGGGGGGGGGGGGGGGGGGGGGGGGGGGGGGGGAGGGACCCGCCCCCCCCCCCCCCCGCACCCCCCCCCCCCCCCCCGCCCCCCCTCCCCCCCCCCCCCCCCCCCTCCCCCCCCCCCCCTCCCCCCCCCCCCCCCCCACGACGCTCGGACCTTCTCGGACCTTCACACCACCGCTCGGTCCTTCTCAGACCTTGACGGGCGTCTTCTCGTCCTCGTCGTCCCCCCGCGGCACCGGTACGTCGGCGGGAGCGTCGCTGGCCGGGGCGTGGTCGTCGACGAGGGTCTTCTCGTCGAACGGGATGCGGCCTGCGAGGACCTCGGAGACCCGGGCCTTGTCGATCTCCTTCGTCCACGTACCGACGAGGACCGTCGCGACGGCGTTGCCCGCGAAGTTGGTGAGGGCGCGGGCCTCACTCATGAAGCGGTCGATGCCGACGATGAGCCCGACGCCGTCGACCAGCTCGGGCCGGTGGGACTGGAGGCCGCCCGCCAGTGTGGCCAGACCCGCGCCCGTCACGCCCGCCGCACCCTTCGAGGCGATGATCATGAAGACCAGGAGCGAGATCTGCTCGGCGATCGAGAGCGGGTTGCCCATCGCCTCGGCCACGAAGAGCGAGGCCATCGTCAGGTAGATCGCGGTGCCGTCCAGGTTGAAGGAGTAACCGGTCGGTACGGTGATGCCGACGACGGGCTTGGACACACCCAGGTGCTCCATCTTCGCGATGAGCCGCGGCAGTGCGGACTCCGACGAGGAGGTGGAGAGGATCAGCAGGAACTCGCGGCCCAGGTACCTCAGCAGGGCGAACAGGTTCACGCCGGCGACCAGCCGCAGCAGCGTCCCCAGGATGACGAAGACGAAGACCGCACAGGTGATGTAGAAGCCGATCATGATGACCGCGAGCGACTTCAGCGCGTCGATTCCGGTCTCACCGACCACCGCCGCGATCGCGCCGAACGCGCCCACCGGGGCCACCCACATGATCATCGCGAGGATGCGGAAGACCAGTCGCTGGATGTGCCCGACACCGCGCAGCACCGGCTCGCCGGCCTTGCCCATGGCCTGCAGCGCGAAGCCCGCGAGCAGCGCGACCAGCAGCGTCTGCAGCACCTCGCCCTCGGTGAAGGCGGAGACGAGGGTCTTCGGGATGATGCCGAGCAGGAAGTCGGCCGTGCCCTCGCTCGCGCCCGCCGCCTGCTTCTCGCCCGCGGCCTTCGCCGCTTCCGTGAGATGCAGACCGGATCCCGGCTCCAGGATGTTGCCGACGACCAGGCCGATGGCGAGCGCCACCGTGGACATCACGAGGAAGTAGCCGAGGGCGAGGCCACCGACCGCGCCGACCTTGGCGGCCTTGCGGACCGAGCCGACGCCGAGCACGATCGTGCAGAAGATGATCGGCGAGATCATCATCTTGATCAGATTCACGAAGCCGGTGCCCAGCGGCTTGAGCTCGACGGCGAAGTCAGGGGCGGCGAAGCCGACGATGATGCCGAGGACGACGGCACCGATGACGGCGAGATACAGATAGTGGGTGCGGTCCCGTCTTGCGGCTGCTGGTGGGGTTGCCACGGGGATTCCTCCTCGGCCTGACGAACATCCACGTCCCGGCGGATGTCCTCGATGCCGCGACTATTCATCAGCCTGTGACCCCGGTCACCCTTACGTACGTTTCGTTCACGCGAATTCGGCCAGGCAGACTTACGGCATGCACATACCGCGCCTCCGCAGCCTCGCAGGCCAGCTCTTCGCGATGCAGGTCGTGCTGGTCGCCGCGATCGTGGCCGGATTCGCGTTCTTCACGTACGTCACCGACCGTACCCAGGCCGAGGAGACCGCGCGGCGGCAGACGGTGGCCATCGCGACGGCGGTGGCGGACTCGCCGTGGGTGGTAACTGCGGCGCGGTCCGCCGACCCGTCGGCGGTGCTCCAGCCGTATGCGGAGAACCTGCGGAAGGACTCGGGCGTCGCCTTTGTGGTGATCATGCAGCCGGACGGTACGCGGTGGACGCACCCGGAGCCGGCCCAGATCGGCCGTACGTATCTGGGGCACACAGACGAGGCGCTGCGCGGGCGGACGTCGTCGGAGACGTACACGGGAGTGCTCGGTCCTTCGGTGCGCACGGTGGCGCCGGTGCGGGACGGTGGCCGGATCGTCGCGCTCGTGAGCGCGGGCATCACGATCGACAAGATCAGCGAACAGGTGGGGAAGCAGGTCACCGCACTGCTGGGGATGGCAGGCGCGGCGCTGGTGCTCGGCGGAGCCGGTACGTACGTGATCAACGCGCGGCTGCGGCGGCACACGCACGGAATGAACGCGGCGGAGCTGAGCCGTATGCACGACTACCACGAGGCCACGCTGCACGCGGTGCGCGAGGGGCTGCTGATGCTGGACGGACGGCGGCGGATCGCTCTGATCAACGACGGCGCCCGGGAGTTGCTCGGTCTTCACGCGGACGTGGTGGGCCGGCCGGTGGACGAGCTGGGGCTGCCGCCCGGGCTCACCGGCGCGCTGCTGGCGAGCGAACCGCGTGTGGACGATCTGCATCTGACCGCCGACCGGGTCCTCGTCGTCTCCACCCAGCCGGTGGTCGGCGGCGAGCGCCGGGGGACGGTCGTGACCCTGCGGGACCACACCGAACTCCAGGCCCTCACGGGCGAGCTGGACTCCGAACGCGGCTTCACGCAGGCTCTGCGCGCGCAGGCCCACGAGGCGGCGAACCGGCTGCACACCGTGGTCTCCCTGATCGAGCTGGGCCGCGCGGACGAGGCGGTCGAATTCGCCACCGCCGAGCTCGAGCTGGCCCAGGTCCTCACGGACCGCGTCGTGACCGCGGTCGGCGAACCGGTCCTGGCCGCGCTGCTTCTGGGCAAGGCGGCGCAGGCCAACGAGAGCGGCGTGGAGCTCGTCGTCACGGAGGACAGCCGCATCGACGACGGCGTCCTCCCGCCCTGGCTGCCGCCGCGCGACCTGGTCACCATCCTCGGCAACCTCATCGACAACGCGGTCGAGGCGGCGTCGGCCGCGGCCGCCGAAGTGCCCCGCGCCCGCGCGGGAGAGAGCCGGCCCCGGGTCACCGTCACCGCCCGGACCGACGAGGACGAGCTCGTCCTCCGCGTCGCGGACACCGGATCCGGGGTGCGCCCCGGGGACGCGGAGGCCGTGTTCGAGCGCGGCTGGTCGACCCGGGGCCCCGGGCGAGGGCTCGGGCTCGCGCTGGTGCGGCAGACCGCGCACCGCAGGGGCGGGACGGTCGAGGTGGCACAAGGCCCGGACGACGGCGCCGAGTTCACGGTGCGACTGCCGTTGCGCGACGCGGAGGTGAGCGCATGAACCGGTCGGGGGTCCGGGGGTTGCCTCCGGAAAGACACAGCACGGTACGACTGCCGTTGCGCGACGCGGAGGTGAGCACATGAACCGGCCGGAGGTCCGGGGGTTGCCCCCGGAAAGACACAGCACCGTACGACTGCCGCTGCGCGACGCGGAGGTGAGCACATGAACCGGCCGGGGGCCCGGGGGTTGCCCCCGGAAAGACACAGCACGTACGACTGCCGCTGCGCGACGCGGAGGTGAGCACATGAACCGGCCGCTCGGCCGCCGGGAAGGTCGCTCCGGGCGACCTCCGCTGTGCACCGCGGAGGTGACCCCATGACAGCACCGACACCCGCCGGGATCCGCGTGCTCGTCGTCGAGGACGACCCAGTCGCCGCCGACGCGCACGCCCTGTACGTCGGGCGCGTGCCCGGGTTCACCGTCGCCGGGGTGGCACATTCGCGGGCCGAGGCGTACCGGCTGCTGGACCGGACGCCGGTGGAGCTGATCCTGCTCGACCTGTATCTGCCGGACGGGCACGGGCTTCAGCTGCTGCGCTCCCTGCGCGCCGCCGGCCACTCCGCCGACGTCATCGCCGTCACGTCCGCCCGCGATCTGGCGATCGTCCGTGAGGGCGTGTCGCTCGGCGTCGTCCAGTACGTCCTTAAGCCGTTCACGTTCGCCACCCTCCGCGACCGCCTCACCCGGTACGCCGAGTTCCGCGCATCCGCGGGCGAGGCGTCCGGCCAGGACGAGGTGGACCGGGCCCTTGCGACCCTCCGTACGCCACAGCCCGCCGCGCTCCCGAAGGGCCTCAGCGCGCCCACGCTGGAGGCCGTGACCCGCACGCTGCGCGACACCCCCGCCGGGCTCACCGCGGCCGAGGCCGGGGCCGCGGTCGGGATCTCGCGGATCACCGCCCGCCGGTATCTGGAGCATCTGGTCACCGCGGGCCGGGCCGCGCGCAGCCCGCAGTACGGCCAGATCGGCCGGCCCGAGCTGCAGTACCGCTGGATCACTTCCGGCCGCTGAAGGCCGGGCCCGAGCACTTCGGCGCCGTACTCACCGACGAGATCACCTTCACGCCGATACTCAACGGTCTGCTGCTGTGCGGCGGCGCGACCGCCGTCTGCGCGAGGCTCGCGGCGTATCCCCTCTCCCGCTCCCGCTTCACCCGGCCGTCCCTGCCGACGATCCTCCTCACCACCTGTCTGCCGATCACGGCGGTGATGATGCCGGTCTACGGACTGTTCGTACAGGTCGAACTGATCGACACGATGTATGGAACAGCGCTGTTCCTCGCCACGTCCCAACCGCCGTTCGCCATCATCTGGCTGATGAAGAACTTCGTGACTCCTCCTCCCAGACAAGTCCGGGGAGCTTCTCCTGTCGGTGGCTAGGCCACGTCGGGACGGACCAGCCCGGCCCTGATACTTGGCAGCTCTCTCGACCGCCCGGCGGTGCTTCGCGGTGCGGTTCTCCCGCTTTCGGCGGGGGAACGCCTGATCCTTTACGTGCTGATCGCCCGCTGGGTCGGCGGGGGCTTCACGCTGGGTGGGGCGGTCAAGGGGTGACCGTGTGGTCGACAGGTGCCGCGCAGCCGTGGGCCTTCGCCGAGCGGGCGGCGAACGCCTTCAGCGGCGAGCGGGCGTACGGGGAGGTGGCGTTGTCCTCGACCGGGGAGGAACGCATCACGTACATCGCGCGCCCGGCGGCCGAGGGACAGTGGGCGGTCATGACCAACTCCCCCGGCTCCGCCGGGCGTTCCTCGACGCGGACGCGCATGTCCCGTGCGTACACGCCGTAGTACGCCCGCAGTTCGTACTCGGGCTCGATGGTGGTGGACGGCCCTGAGATGCCGCACTGCTCGAGCGGGGACGCACCGCGCGTGCTCTCCCAGCCGACGGAGCCGGTACGGGACGGTCCCGGCACTCTGGCGCAGGTGCCCTTGGCGGCGGAGAGCGGCACGTACTCCTCGGCGTTCACCGGGAGCGGGACGGTGCCGGGCCGGCTGCCCAGTGGGGCTTCGCAGTGCCAGCGGCCGGCTGCCTTGCGGGCCGTGGCGGTAGCGAGCTGGGCGGCTCGGGTGCGGTCATGGGGGTTCTCGACGGTGGTTCCGTCGACCTCCACCGTGGCCGTCACCAGCAGACTGCGGCGGGCGGCGGGGCATTCGAGGAGGACGGCAGTGGAGGACCACTTGTTCTTTCCTGGTTCGGCTCCGAAGAAGCCGGTCCAGCCGTGGCCGAGCGGCACGGGCCGGGGCGTCTGCGTGCCCCAGAAGATCCGGTCGTCGCGGGTCGCGACGGTGTCCTCGGTGGCCGCAGTGTCCGCGGTGGCCTTCGCCGACCCTCTCGCCCCGTACTTCGGTCACCGGGGCGAGCAGCGCCTCGCCGCGGACCCGGACCTCGGCATCGGGTTCCCACTTCTCAGGGCCGCCGCCCCAGGACAGCCGGCAGTCCAGGAGCGCGCGGCTCTCCTGGTCCGGGTCGAGCAGCGTGCCGTACTCCGTCAGTGCACCCGCCGAATCGTCCGGCAGAAAGCGGTCCAGCCGGACCGTCGGCAGCAGTCCGGCACAGGCGCGCTCCAGCTGGGCCCGGTTCTCGGAAAGCTGCCGGTCATGCAGCACGGTCAAGGCGACCGGCAGTGCGCCGGCGACGAGTGCCGCCAGCACTGTCAGCGTCACGGCCAGGCGCACCTTGCCCCGCGTCGCGAATCCCGGCACGTGTCTCCCCCTCCACGCAAAGATCCACTCCGGACGCTGGCAGACCCGCTACCCGTCAAAGCTACCCGCTGGTACCCTGCGGTCCGACCGCGCGGTACGCGCACTCCGACCGCGCGGTACGCGCGCACCCCGACCGCGCCGGTGCGCGAGCAGGCCCCCGTCGGAACGACGGAGCAAGGCGCCCACCCAATTCGGACCTTCCTACAAGTTTTGACCTTGGGTAAACGCACCGTAGTCAAAGGTGACCCTCTGCTTCTACGGTGTGCCCGTGCACTCCACCCCGCCTTTCAACGCCCCTGCCGCCCGCCGACTGCGCGAGGCGCTGGGGATGGCGCCCGGCCATGTCGCTTACGGACTTCAGGCCCAGTACGGACTCCAGGTCGCCCCGGACACGGTGGCCGCCTGGGAACGAGGACTGCTCGCGCCGAGCTCCCAGGAACTCACCGCTCTCGCGGGGGTGCTGTGGTGCTCCCCCGCCGAGCTGCTCGGCGCACCCCAGAGCCTTCGCGAGCACCGGCTGTCCCGGGGCCTGAGCCCCGACGATCTGGCGCGCCGCATGGGCATGGACACGTCCTCGTACCAGCGGATGGAGGACGGGAACCGCTGGCGCGGCAACGAGCGGCAGACCGCCGCGCTCGCCGAGGTCCTGGCGCTGTCCCCGCGCGAGCTGCTGACGGCGACCGGCAGGAACGAGGAGCTGGCCGAGCTGCTGCGCAGCGCGGCGACGACGCGCTGGCAGGCGTACGTGCGTCCGGTGGGGAAGATGCTGCCGCTGCCCAAGCGGCACCTGGAGGACGTGCTGCAGGAGCTGCACCAGGAGTACCAGGCCCGCATGGTGGCGACGTCGAGCTGGGGCGCGTCGGGAGGCTCCGGCGAGGCGGGCAAGGAGTTCCTGGACCGGGTCGTCGACCACTTCTGGGCACTGACTCCCGGCTAGGGCCCGTCCTCGAGGTCCCGTACTCGAGGTCCCGTACTCGAGGTCCCGTCCGCCCGGCGGCGTCCGGCACGCACGCTCGCTTGATCCAGAAGACAGGCCCCGGGTCCTGCCCGGCCGAAGGTCCGCACACGGTGAGCACGTCCGACCGGCCGCCCGTCGGACGTCGGTTCACCGGAGGGCTCGCGTCTCGCGCCGGTTCAGAAGACCGACTCGGCCTCGTGCACCCGGTCCTCGGGCACGGTCTTCAGCCGGGTGACCGCCTCCGCGAGCGGGACCATGACGACCCGTGTGCCGCGCAGCGCGGTCATCATGCCGAACTCGCCGCGGTGCACGGCCTCCACCGCGTGCCACCCGAAGCGGGTCGCGAGCACGCGGTCGTACGCGGTCGGGACGCCGCCGCGCTGGACATGGCCGAGAATGACCGGTCGCGCCTCCTTGCCGAGCCGGCGTTCCAGCTCGACGGCGAGGCGGTTGCCAATGCCCGTGAAACGCTCGTGACCGTACTGGTCGATCTCGCCCTTCTTGTAGTCCATGGAGCCCTCGGCGGGGTGCGCGCCCTCCGCGACACAGATGACCGCGAACTTCTTGCCCCGGGCGAAGCGTTCCTCGACCATCTTCACCAGGTCCTCCACCTGGAAGGGCCGCTCGGGCAGACAGATCCCGTGCGCGCCGCCCGCCATTCCGGACTCCAGCGCGATCCAGCCCGCGTGGCGGCCCATCACCTCGACGACCATGACCCGCTGGTGGGACTCGGCGGTGGTCTTGAGGCGGTCGATGGCCTCGGTGGCGACCATGACGGCGGTGTCGAAGCCGAAGGTGCGATCGGTGGAGGAGATGTCGTTGTCGATGGTCTTCGGTACGCCGACGACGGGCATACCGGCATCGGCCAGCATCCGGGCCGCGGTCAGCGTGCCCTCGCCGCCGATCGGGATGAGCGCGTCGAGATCGTACCGGCGCGCCAACTCCTCGCAGTTCTCCGCGGCTTCGCGGAGCCGGGAGCGCTCCAGGCGGGCGGAGCCGAGGATCGTACCGCCGCGGGCGAGGATGCCGCTCACCGCGTTGAGATCGAGGGGGCGGTAGTGACCGTCGAGGAGGCCCTTGAACCCGTCCTCGAATCCGATGACTTCGTCGCCGTGGCCGGTCATGGCACGGTGCACGACCGACCGGATCACTGCGTTCAGGCCGGGGCAGTCGCCGCCTGCGGTGAGAATTCCGATGCGCATCGTGCTGTGTCTCCTGCTCGCTAGCGGTACGTGTGAGCGGTTCCGATTCTCACACGGCTGGTCTGGACCGCACCCCTCCAGCTGCTCCTCCGGGACACCCGCACACGGCGGGCGCCCTATCCAGCCACGGAGGTATTGTCAAGAGGTCAATGCCACCCTATCGAGTTTTTTCGAGCACACGAGCTCGACCGATGAGCAGGACAGGAGAGCACGCGTGACGCGCAGCGTGTACGTGACCGGGATCGATCGCGGAGACGGCCGCCAGGTGGTGGAGCTGGGAGTCATGGAGCTCCTGACCCGCCAGGTGGACCGGGTGGGGGTGTTCCGTCCGCTGGTGCACGACGGACCCGACCGCCTGTTCGATCTGCTGCGTGTCCGCTACCGCCTCTCGCAGGACCCGGCGACCGTATACGGGATGGACTACCACGAGGCCGCCGCGCTGCAGGCCGAGAAGGGTACCGACGAGCTCGTGTCCCGGCTCGTCGACCGCTTTCTCGCGGTGGCACGCGACTACGAGGTGGTCCTGGTGCTCGGCACGGACTTCCACGCCACCCAGCTCCCCGACGAGCTGGCGCTGAACGCCCGGCTGGCCAATGAGTTCGGCGCCTCGGTGATACCCGTGGTGGGCGGCAAGGACCAGCCCGCGGAGTCCGTACGCGCGGAGGCCCGCAACGCCCACCGCGCCTATGAGGTCCTGGGCTGCGACATCCTCGCCATGGTCGTGAACCGGGTGGCACCCGGGGACCGCGAGGTGATCGCCGAGCGGCTGGCCGCCCGCCTCCCGGTCCCCTGCTACGTCCTGCCGGACGAGCCGGCGCTCGCCGCTCCCACGGTCGCCCAGATCGGCCACACCCTGGGGGCCACAGTGCTGCTCGGGGACGATTCCGGGCTCGCCCGTGATGCGCTGGACTTCGTCTTCGGCGGTGCGATGCTGCCGAACCTGCTGAAGGCCCTGACCCCCGGCTGCATGGTGGTCACCCCCGGTGACCGCGCCGATCTCGTGGTCGGCGCCCTCGCCGCGCACTCCGCGGGCACCCCGCCCATCGCCGGCCTGCTGCTCACCCTCGACGAGCGCCCGGCCGACGCGATCCTCACCCTGGCGGCCCGGCTGGCGCCGGGCACCCCGGTGCTCTCGGTGGCCGGCGGCTCCTTCCCGACCGCGGCCGAACTCTTCTCGCTGGAAGGAAAGTTGAGCGCGGGCACCCCGCGCAAGGCGGAGACCGCGCTCGGCCTCTTCGAGCGCCATGTCGACACGGCCGGGCTGCTCGCCCGGGTCGAGGTGGCGCGCACCGGCCGGGTCACACCGATGATGTTCGAGCACGATCTGCTGGAGCAGGCCCGCGCCGACCGGCGCCGCGTCGTGCTGCCCGAGGGCACCGAGGAGCGGGTGCTGCGCGCCGCCGACGTGCTGCTGCGGCGCAACGTCTGCGAGCTGACGCTGCTCGGCGACAGCGACGTGATCCGCAAGAAGGCCGCCGACCTCGGCATCGATCTCTCCGCCGTGCAGCTGATCGACCCGGCCACCTCCGAGCTCCGCCAGGAGTTCGCCGAACTGTACGCGGGCCTGCGCGCCCACAGGGGCATGACCGTGGAGCTGGCGCACGACGTCGTGTCGGACGTGAACTACTTCGGCACCCTGATGGTCGAGCAGGGCCTGGCCGACGGCATGGTGTCGGGCTCGGTGCACTCCACGGCGGCGACGATCCGGCCGGCCTTCGAGATCATCAAGACGAGACGGGACGCCTCGATCGTGTCCTCGGTCTTCTTCATGTGCCTCGCCGACAAGGTGCTCGTGTACGGCGACTGCGCGGTCAACCCGGACCCGGACGCCGAGCAGCTCGCGGACATCGCCGTGCAGTCGGCGGCCACGGCGGCCCGCTTCGGTGTCGAGCCCCGCATCGCGATGCTGTCGTACTCGACGGGCACGTCCGGCTCCGGTGCGGACGTCGACAAGGTGCGCGAGGCCACCAAGCTGGTCCGCGAGCGTCACCCGGAGCTGAGGATCGAGGGCCCGATCCAGTACGACGCGGCGGTCGAGCCGTCCGTCGCGGCGACCAAGCTGCCGGACTCGGAGGTGGCCGGCCAGGCGACCGTGCTGATCTTCCCGGACCTGAACACCGGTAACAACACCTACAAGGCCGTGCAGCGTTCGGCCGGCGCCGTGGCCGTCGGACCGGTGCTGCAGGGTCTGCGCAAGCCGGTCAACGACCTCTCGCGCGGCGCGCTGGTCAGCGACATCGTCAACACGGTCGCGATCACCGCGATCCAGTCCCAGGGTCAGGAGCTCCCCGCATGACCGACTCCCCTTCCGCTTCCGCGTCCCGCGTCCTCGTCCTCAACTCCGGCTCCTCGTCGGTGAAGTACCAGCTGCTCGACATGCGCGACGGCTCCCGGCTGGCGGTCGGCCTCGTCGAGCGGATCGGCGAGGAGACGTCCCGGCTGGTGCACAACCCACCGGCAGGCAGCGGCGCCGGGAAGCGTGAGCGCACGGGCCCGATCGCGGACCACGCCGCGGCGCTGAAGGCGGTCGCCGAGGAGCTTGCGAACGACGGCCTGGGCCTGGACTCCCCCGAGCTGGCGGCGATCGGCCACCGGGTGGTGCACGGCGGTCTGAAGTTCACCGCGCCGACCGTGATCACCGACGAGGTGCTGGCGGAGATCGAGCGCCTGGTCCCGGTGGCACCCCTGCACAACCCGGCGAACATCACGGGTATCCGTACCGCCCAAGCGCTGCGCCCGGACCTGCCTCAGGTCGCGGTGTTCGACACGGCGTTCCACACGACGATGCCGGAGTACGCGGCACGGTACGCGATCGACGTGGAGACCGCGGACGCACACCGGATCCGCCGCTACGGCTTCCACGGCACCTCGCACGCGTATGTCTCGCGCAAGGCCGCCGAACTCCTGGGCAGGGCCCCGGAGGACGTCAACGTGATCGTGCTGCACCTGGGCAACGGCGCCTCGGCGTCGGCGGTCGCGAGCGGCCGGTGCGTGGACACCTCGATGGGACTGACCCCGCTGGAGGGGCTGGTCATGGGTACCCGCTCGGGTGACATCGACCCCGCGGTCACCTTCCACCTCAAGCGGGTGGCGGGGATGTCCGAGGACGATGTCGACGTCCTGCTGAACAAGAAGAGCGGCCTGGTGGGGCTGTGCGGCGACAACGACATGCGGGAGATCCGGCGGCGGATCGAAGAGGGCGATCAGCGGGCGCTGCTCGCCTTCGAGATCTACATCCACCGGCTGAAGAAGTACATCGGCGCCTACTGCGCGGTCCTCGGCCGCGTGGACGCGGTGGTGTTCACGGCGGGGGTCGGCGAGAACGCGGCCCCGGTGCGGGAGGCCGCCATCGCCGGACTGGAGGAGCTGGGGCTTGTGGTGGACGCGGGCCTCAACGCCGTACGTTCTGATGAGCCGCGGCTCATCTCGCCGGACTACGCGCGGGTGGCGGTCGCGGTGGTGCCGACGGACGAGGAATTGGAGATCGCCCAGCAGACCTTCGCCCTCGTCGACGGAGGCCGGCCGGCCCACGCCTGAGCGGCCGGGCGCCCATTTGTACATTCCACCAGACGGAATATTCCGCGTAGAAACAAACCGATAGGATCCGCCTTATGCGCCGTTCCAAAATCGTCTGCACACTGGGCCCCGCCGTCGACTCCTACGAGCAGCTGAAAGCGCTCATCGAGGCCGGCATGAACGTGGCCCGTTTCAACATGAGCCACGGAACCCAGGCAGAGCACCAGGAGCGGTACGACCGTCTCCGCAGGGCGGTGGCGGACACCGGCCGCCCCGTGGGAGTGCTCGCCGACCTCCAGGGTCCGAAGATCCGCCTGGAGACCTTCGCCGAGGGACCGGTCGAACTGGTCCGTGGTGACGAGTTCACGATCACCACGGAGGACGTCGCCGGCGACAAGTCCATCTGCGGCACTACGTACAAGGGCCTGCCCGGCGATGTGTCCAAGGGCGACCAGGTCCTGATCAACGACGGAAACGTCGAGCTGCGGGTCGTCGAGGTCGACGGCGCCCGGGTGAAGACCATCGTCGTCGAGGGCGGTGTCATCTCCGACCACAAGGGCATCAACCTGCCCGGCGCGGCGGTGAACGTCCCGGCCCTCTCCGAGAAGGACGTCGAGGACCTGCGCTTCGCGCTGCGGATGGGCTGCGACCTGGTGGCACTCTCCTTCGTACGCGACGCCAACGACGTCAAGGACGTCCACAAGGTGATGGACGAGGAGGGCCGCCGGGTCCCCGTCATCGCCAAGGTGGAGAAGCCGCAGGCCGTCGAGAACATGGCGGACGTCGTCGCGGCGTTCGACGCGGTCATGGTGGCCCGCGGCGACCTGGCCGTCGAGTACCCGCTGGAGCAGGTCCCGATGGTGCAGAAGCGCCTCATCGAGCTGTGCCGCCGCAACGCCAAGCCGGTGATCGTGGCGACCCAGATGATGGAATCGATGATCACCAACTCCCGCCCGACCCGCGCCGAGGCGTCCGACGTCGCCAACGCGATCCTGGACGGCGCGGACGCGGTCATGCTCTCGGCGGAGTCCTCGGTGGGTGCGTACCCGATCGAGACGGTCAAGACCATGTCCAAGATCGTCACGGCCGCGGAGGAGGAGCTGCTCTCCAAGGGCCTCCAGCCCCTGGTCCCGGGTAAGAAGCCCCGCACCCAGGGCGGCTCGGTCGCCCGCGCGGCCTGCGAGATCGCCGACTTCCTCGGCGGCCGTGCCCTGGTCGCCTTCACCCAGTCCGGCGACACGGCCCGCCGGCTCTCCCGCTACCGCGCCCAGCAGCCGATCCTGGCGTTCACGACGGAGGAGTCGACCCGTAACCAGCTCACCCTGAGCTGGGGCGTGGAGCCGTTCATCGCCCCCTTCGTGGAGACAACGGACGCGATGGTCGACCTCGTCGACGCGGCCCTGCTGAAGCTGCAGCGCTTCAACGAGGGCGACACCATGATCATCACGGCGGGTTCCCCTCCGGGCGTGCCGGGCACGACGAACATGGTGCGGGTGCACCACCTCGGTGGCGTGAAGCACGACTGACGTGCGTCGAGCACGCACCGTGGGCCGCACCCCTTCGGGGGTGCGGCCCACCGCGCGTTGCGGGGCCGAACGGCCGGTCCGGCTCCGGCCGGACGCCGCCGGCACACGAGGTACGCCTCACCGGACCTCGCACACAACTGTGGGCCGCACCCCCCGCAAGGGATGCGGCCCACAGCCTTCCGCGGCTCCCGGAAGTCTCTGTCAGGCGCCCGTGAAGTAGCTGTGCAGCCCCGGCACGGTCAGCGTGCCGCCGAACTGGCCTGCCTGCTTGATCTTCACGTTGGTGAACATCGCGAAGGGGACGTCCAGCGGAGGCGGGGTCGCGGGGCTGAACGTGACCGGGATGATGCCGAAGAGGTTGCCCTTCAGCTCCTCCGTGTACATGGTCACGGTGCCGTTGCGGATGGTGGACTCGGATCCCTTCGCCGCCTCGACGTGTGCCGTGGTGCCGTTCGGGCCCACCACCAGCTGGTGCAGGTCCTTGATGTCGACCGCGGACGCGGTGAACTTCAGGGCCTTCTTGATCTTGCCGCTGCCGGTCTTGACCTCGACGATGCCGTGGTACTTGAGCCCGTTCAGCGTGAGCCTGGTGCTCTCCAGCCGCCAGGGGTCGTCCGGCAGCAGCGGGATGCCCGGCTCCAGGTCCGCGTTCGCCAGCGCCTCGGGGTCGGCGGTCGGGCACGGGAAGCGGGGCTTGCCGTCGGCGCCCTCGGGGATGTCCTCGTCCTTGACCGGGTCGAGGCCCTTGACCGCGTCGTCGAGTTCAGCCACCTCGGCGCCGGCCTTATCGGCCGCGTCCTTGATGGCGTCCTTGGTCGTGTCCGAGGCCGTGTCCGTGTCCGTGGCCGTGTCCGCCACGTCCTTGACGGGATCCTTCGCCGGTTCCTCCGGAGTGGCCGAAGCCTCCGCGGACGGCGTCGCCGTGTCGCTCGGTGTCGGCGTGGCCGTCGGCTCCGGGTCGGGGCCGTCGAACAGGTCCTTGATCGCGTCACCCACACCCAGCGGGTCCAGCGGGTTGCTGGTCTCGGTGGGCGTCGGAGTCGGCGTCTGCGTCGCGATCGGCGCGGACTGGCCGGCCTGCGTGCCGGTCGACTCGGAGGCCGACGGGGACGCTCCCGGCTGCGGCTCGTCCTTCGCGTCGCCGGCGTCACGGGACGGGCTCGCCGAGGGCGCCTCAGAGGGCTGCTCGGACGATTCCCCGGCGCTGTCCGACGGCTTGTCGGAAGGCTTCGGCGTCTCCGACGCGGACGCGGACGGCTCGTCCGATCGCGTCACGCACGGGCCCGGTGCGAAAGGGATGTCCTTGTCGTCCGCGAGCGCGAGCTTGGGCGTCAGCCCCATGCCCACGAAGACGGCCGTGGGCATCGCGGCCAGCGCTATCGCCTTGCCCGCGGGTGCCTGGAGCTTGTTCAGCAGCGACTTGCGCGGGGCCGCGTGGCGCGGCCCCCTTCTCTGGCGGGGTTCATCGCCGTCAGCCGCTGAGAGCAGCGTTTCGTCACCCCGCACTGTTCCTCCCGCCGTTGGCATGCGCAATCGAATCCGTCACGTTCAGGTCCTCCCCGGCGTGCTGCTCGGGGAGCGTGGGGTCCTCGGCCTCCGGCGACTCGGTCACCGCCGGCTCTTCCGGCTTGCCCGGCATCCATGCGACGGAGAGGGCTCCGCCCAGGAGGGAGAACAGGAAGCCGATCAGGAAGCCGCCGATGTTGGAGACGGGGATGGAGATCAGAGCCAGCAGGATCGCGGCGATACCGGCGAACACCCGTACTGCGCTGTGGAACCACATCGTCAGACCCAGCGTCACCAGCAGTACGCCGATGATCAGTGAGCCCGCACCCGCGGTGGTCGACATGGCGATCGTCATATTGCCGAGGTGCATGTTGGCGTACGGGAAGTACGCGATCGGCAGACCACCGATGAGGGTGAACAGGCCGGCCCAGAAGGGCCGAGTGCCCCGCCAGTCACGGAAGCGAAGCCGCCAGTAGGTGAAGCCGCGGGAACCTGTGGTCTCGGCGCTCATGGAAAACAGCTCCCTGGAACCGGTGTTGCTGTGAAAGTCGAAAGGACCGGGCGGGCCGGACAGCGTGGACCGTCAGGCCCGCCCGCTGAGAGCGCCTAGTAGCACTCGTACTTCTTGGGGTCACCCGTGTGCAGCCCCAGCTTCAGGTTGGGGAGCTTGAAGGTGCCCGCGGTGGTGGCCCACGCGGTCTGCTTCACGTCGGTCAGCGTGGCCAGCCTGGCCTGCTGCGCGAAGCCGTACGGGTTGGCCTTCGTGTTCGGCTGAATGCCGGGCGACTTGTTGGCGCCCGCCGCCACACCGATGTCGATGTCCTCGAACGCGGCGTTCGCCTCAAGGTCGGCGACGTCGAGGTAGAGGTTGCCCGCCTCGATGTCCGTGCCCTTGTTGCCCGCCTCCAGGCGCAGCGTCACGTTGCCGATGAACGGCACGTTCGGCGTGACCACGGACTGGCACATGTTGGTGATCGTGGCCGAACGGAAGCCGGAGACGGCGACCGGGTGAACCTGGTCCTTGCCGTCAAGGCTCTTGCCGGCGGCGACGCTTCCGTACTGCACGAAGTCGTGACCGACGAGCTTGTCGGCCGTCACCTTGAAGCTCTGACCCGACACGCTGAACGACGCCGCGAGAGCGCCCTGTGCCAGGCCGACGCCTATCGCGGCCGTGGCGGCCACGGACGGCACCATGACGACCGCGAACCGCTTCCATCTGGTCCCACCACGTACCTGGGACATATCTGTTCCTCCTTCTCGGACGTACATCTCCGGTACGGACCACGCAGGTCCGACCTGGGATGGGAGAAGTGCTACGTCCTCGGGAAGGAGAGCGCCTGTGTATCAGGCGCTAGCCGCGTCCGAATCACCGGCGATCACCCCCGAGCGACAACCACTGGCCACGCCTTCGCGCAACCGCAATGGACAGGCCCTGCCGGTCGGGCAGGAACCCCCCTGTCCTCGGCCGGCGCCTCTGCCGCCGGCCCACTCGGTGGGGACCCAAGAGCGCGTACGCGGCTGGCTGCCGGGCTGGTGCGGTAATGGACCGAGCGTGGCCGATCGTGGTGCATTAAGCGCCGGGGCACAAGGGGGTTCGTTACTGACTAGTAACGGACGCATAACCACGCCACGACCGGGTGATGTCGCCTGGCCACACAGGGTGCCCCAGACCCCGTCGACAGATGGGGAGATTGCCGAGAAAAAGCGGACAGAACAACGGGGTTGATTTACTACGAGTAACAGCGGCCGCGTTTACCAAGTTTTGGTAAAGCGCGGCCGCACTTTGTCACTCTGTCGCCAAATCGGCGACCACGCCCCGGGTGCTACGGGGCAATTGTCAGAACAGCACTCGGGCCAGCGCCGTACGGGCCGCCGTCACCCGCGGGTCGTCGGCGCCGATGACGTCGAAGAGCTCCAGCAGCCGCACGCGGGCGGCGTCGCGGTCCTCGCCCGCCGTGCGCCGTACGGTCTCGACGAGCCGGCCGAAGGCGTCCTGGACATGACCGCCGGTGAGGTCCAGTTCGGCGGCCGCGATCTGGGCCTGCACATCGCCGGGCTTGTCCGCGGCGTCCTTGCGCACCGTCTGCGCGTTCATGGACCGCACCCGGCCGAGCAGTTCGGCCTGGGCGAGGCCGGCCTTGGCCTCCGTGTTGCCCGGGTCGTCGGTCAGGACGTTCTTGTACGCCTGGACGGCACCGGCGAAGTCGTCCGCGTCGAGCGCCTGGAGCGCCGCTTCGAGCAGCGCGTCGTGCGGTCCGGCCGGGGCCTGGGACGGGGCCGCGGTGCCCTGTTCGGCATCGCCGTCGGCGTCGACCGTGAGGCCGGTGAGCCCGAAGCGCTCCTCGCCGACCTGGATCAGCTGGTCCAGGGTCTGCCGGATCTGCGGCTCCGGCGCGGCGCCCTGGAAGAGCGGCAGCGCCTGACCGGCGACCACCGCGAAGACGGCCGGGATGCTCTGGATCCCGAACTGCTGCGCCAGCATCTGGTTGGCTTCGACGTCGACCTTGGCGAGCACGAAACGGCCGTTGTACTCCTGGGCCAGCCGCTCCAGCAGCGGGCTGAGCTGCTTGCACGGCTCGCACCACTCGGCCCAGAAGTCGAGGACGACCGGGACCTCCGAGGAGCGCTGGAGGACGTCGCGCTCGAAGCCCGCCTCGTCGACGTCGATCACCAGACCGGCAGGGGACACGGCACCGCCGCCGCCCTGGCGCGCGGCCTCCGCGCGGGCCTGCTCCGCCTTGGCCTTGGCCTCTCCGGCCGCCTTCAACGCGGCGAGGTCGACGACGCCGCTCATGGACATGTTCCTAGGCTGCATGAGTACATCCTCCCCCTTCCGCGCGCACGAGTGAAAAGACCACGGACTCCGGTCCGGACTCCGATGCCGCGAGCTGTGGCGCCGGGTCCCCACCAGGGCGCCTGTGGTTGTCGCTTTCGCTACGGGTCGTAGCGTAACTCGTATACCACCGAGCCGGGTGGATTTCACCGGTGAGCTGACTCACAGCGGATCACCTACCCGCCGGTATGGTCGCCGTCATGTGTAGCCGCAACCGTCCGAAAACGATCCGCACCGGCCGCCCCCGCAGCGCCGAGGCGGACACCGCCATCCTCGACGCGACCAGAGCCGCGCTGGTCGAGCTGGGCTGGTCCAGGCTCTCGATGGGCGATGTGGCGACCCGGGCAGGGGTGGCCAAAACCACCCTCTACCGGCGCTGGGCGAGCAAGAACGAACTCGTCGTGGACGCGGTCGCGGTCCTCTTCGACGAGCTGGAGCTCCCCGACCGGGGCTCACTCGCCGCGGACATCGAGGGCGTGGTGCTGCAGTTCGCGGTGCTGCTCGAGCGGCCCGAGGCCCGCACCGCACTGATGGCGGTGGTCGCCGAGTCGACCCGCGACGAGCCGCTGCGCGAACGGATCCGGGCCTCGATCGTGGACCGTCAGAAGCGGCTGGTCCTGGAGGGCAGGGCGCGGGCTCAGGCGCGCGGCGAACTGCCGGTGGAGTCCGACCCGGCCGCGGCGGCCCGCACCGCCGACCTGATCTTCGACGTGATCGCGGGCGCGGTGGTCCACCGGGCGCTGGTGAGCGCCGAACCCGTCGACGCGGACTGGGCCCAGCGCTTCACGGCGCTCCTGGTGGGCGGCCTCGGGGCGGCGGCGCAGGCCTGATTCCTGCGCCTCGCCGCCGGATCATCACCGGCGCGGCCGTTGCGGCGCGAAGTCGGCGGTGAACCCGGCGTACGGCGAACAGGTGAACCCGGCACGCGGCGAAGAGCGGCCGAGCCATCGGTGACGCGCCACCACACCGCCTGCCGGAAGCGGCAGTTCGATGTTCCGTATGCCGTGTTCCACAGCACCGGGTCACGGCCGCGACACCGGAGGACCTGAGGACGGAAGGGATCCAACACGCCTCCCTCACCAGGGAGTTCAACGGCCGGAGCCCCGGCTCGACCGGCCGGGGCTCCTCGTTGCGGGGGCGTCGGGGGTGACTGCCCGGCGCTGCGCGGGATCCGTCAGAAGCCGGGCGGCTCGGTGTACGTCCCCCACTCGTCCCGGAGCGCGTCGCAGATCTCACCGAGAGTGGCCTCGGCACGGACCGCGTCGAGCATCGGCCCGATCATGTTGCTGCCGTCGCGGGCGGCGGCCAGCATGGCGTCCAGTGAGGCTCGTACGCGCGCGTCGTCGCGCCGCGACTTGCGCTCGCCGAGAATGCGGACCTGCTCCCACTCGACCTCGTGGCTGACGCGGAGGATCTCCAGGTCGCCGGTGACCGAGCCGTGGTGGACGTTGACGCCGACGACGCGCTTGTCGCCCTTCTCCAGCGACTGCTGGTAGCGGAACGCGGACTCGGCGATCTCGCCGGTGAACCAGCCGTCCTCGATACCGCGCAGGATGCCGGAGGTGATGGGCCCGATGGGGTGCTGTCCGTCCGGATGGGCCCGCCGGCCGCGCTCCCTGATCTGCTCGAAGATCTTCTCGGCGTCGGCCTCGATGCGGTCCGTGAGCTGCTCGACGTACCAGGATCCACCCAGCGGGTCGGCCACGTTGCCGACGCCCGTCTCCTCCATCAGCACCTGCTGGGTGCGCAGGGCGATCTCGGCGGCCTGCTCGGACGGCAGGGCGAGGGTCTCGTCCAGCGCGTTGGTGTGCAGCGAGTTCGTGCCGCCGAGCACGGCCGCGAGTGCCTCGACGGCCGTCCGTACGACGTTGTTGTACGGCTGCTGGGCGGTCAGCGAGACACCGGCGGTCTGGGTGTGGAAGCGCAGCCACTGCGCCTTGTCGGTCTTCGCGCCGTACACGTCCTTCATCCAGCGGGCCCAGATGCGCCGGGCCGCGCGGAACTTGGCGATCTCCTCGAAGAAGTCGACGTGCGCGTCGAAGAAGAAGGACAGTCCGGGAGCGAAGACGTCCACGTCCAGGCCACGGCTCAGGCCGAGCTCGACGTATCCGAATCCGTCCGCGAGCGTGTACGCCAGCTCCTGCGCGGCCGTCGCTCCCGCCTCGCGGATGTGGTAGCCGGAGACGGACAGCGGCTTGTACGCGGGAATGGAGCCGGCGCAGTGCTCCATCAGGTCGCCGATCAGACGCAGATGGGGCTCGGGCTGGAAGAGCCACTCCTTCTGCGCGATGTACTCCTTGAAGATGTCGGTCTGCAGGGTGCCGTTGAGCACGGCCGGGTCGACGCCCTGCCGCTCGGCGGCGACGAGGTACATGCAGAAGACCGGAACGGCCGGCCCGCTGATCGTCATCGAGGTCGTGACGTCGCCGAGCGGGATGCCCTTGAACAGGACCTCCATGTCGGCGGCGGAGTCGATGGCGACGCCGCAGTGGCCGACCTCGCCGAGCGAGCGCGGGTCGTCGGAGTCGCGGCCCATCAGCGTCGGCATGTCGAAGGCGACGCTGAGCCCGCCACCGCCGGCGGCCAGGATCATCTTGTACCGCTCGTTGGTCTGCTCGGCGTTGCCGAAGCCGGCGAACTGGCGGATGGTCCAGGTGCGGCCGCGGTAGCCCGTCGGATACAGACCGCGGGTGAACGGATACTCGCCGGGCCAGCCGATCCGCTCGAAGCCTTCATAGGCGTCCCCGGGCCTGGGCCCGTAGACCGGCTCGACCGGATCACCGGAGAGCGTGGTGAAGTCGGCGTTCCGCTTCTTTGCGGAGTCGTAGCGGGCCTGCCAGCGGCGGCGGCCCTCCTCGATGGCGTCAGCGTCCATACCTTCGAATTTACTAGGACGTCCTAGTAAATGTCGATGGGAGACCGCCGTACGTACCCGTACGGCGGCGGGTCTACGCCTTGGCGACCGCCGGAACCTGCCCGCTGACCAGCGGCTCTACGGTGCGTGTGACTTTGCGCTCGACGAAGAAGGCGGCGAAGGGAATGGTCCCGGAGACCAGCACCCACAGGAGCTTGCCGAACGACCACTTGGCCTTGGAGCCCAGGTCGAACGCGAAGATCAGATAGATGATGTAGAGGATGCCGTGGGCCTGGGAGACCGCGAAGGTGATGTCCTCGCCCTGGTCGAAGCCGTACTTGAACACCATGCAGGTGCACAGCACGAGCAGCATCACGGCGGTGACGTAGGCCATCACCCGGTAGCGGGTCAGCACGCTCTTCTTCATGGCGACGAGCGTAACGGCCCGCTTTGGGCGATCTTGCAGCGGGTTAGGCCTGATCCGGCGGGCAGGTTCTAGCCCTCGTCGAAGTCGTGCGCGGCGATGCGCAGCGGCCGCAGCAGAGCGAAGATCTCCCCGCACTCCTCCGCGTCGTACGCTCCGAGACCGAAGTCCATCGCCATCAGATCGCGGGTGGCGGCTTCTACCACCTCGCGGCCCTTCTCGGTGATGGAGGCGAGCGTGCCGCGGCCGTCGTTGGGGTTGGGGCGCTTGGCGACCAGGCCGGACTTCACCAGCCGGTCCACCGTGTTCGTCACCGATGTCGGATGCACCATCAGCCGCTCGCCGATCTTGGACATCGGCAGCTCGCCGGCCTTGGAGAAGGTGAGCAGCACCAGCGCCTCGTACCGCGCGAAGGTCAGTCCGTACGGCTTGACGACGGCGTCGACCTCGGCGAGGAGGATCTGGTGTGCGCGCATGATCGAGGTGATCGCGGCCATCGAGGGCACGGGGCCCCAGCGCTGCTGCCAGAGCTCGTCGGCTCGGGCGATGGGGTCGAAGGGAAGACTGAGCGGCTTCGGCACGGCACCGACCTTACCCACTGGTCATATGCTGGTCAGCCCTGTCTCGAACTTCGGTATTCCGGGCTCCCCGCGGGCGGTGGCACCACGGGGAGCCCGGACGGCGTTCACGCCGAGAGGTGGCGCTCCACCGTCTCGACCTTGCCGGTCAGCCCGTCGGTGACACCGGGCCTGATGTCCGCCTTGAGGACGAGGGAGACGCGCGGCGCACGCGCCTCCACGGCGGCGACGGCACGCTTGACGACGTCCATGACCTCGTCCCACTCACCCTCGATCGAGGTGAACATGGCGTCCGTGCGGTTCGGCAGCCCCGACTCCCGGACGACGCGCACGGCGTCGGCGACGTACTCGCCGACGTCCTCACCGACGCCGAGCGGGGTGACGGAGAAGGCGACGATCACGCGTCCACCGTGCCCACGCGGCGGGCACGGGCGGCGATGACGGCGTCCTCGGCGGCGCGCTTGAGCTTGCGCTCGGCGAAGAAGCCGCCGAAGGGCAGCACGGAGAGGACGAAGTAGACCGCGGCCGTCTTGACGTCCCACTTCGTACGGTTCCAGGCGTCCAGCCAGAAGATCACGTACAGGATGAACAGCACACCGTGGATCGCGCCCATGACCGGGACCGCGTTGAACTCCGTCGTGCGCTTGAGCACCGAGCAGACGAGCAGCAGAAGGAACGACACGGCCTCCGGCGCGGAGACGAGCCGGAGGCGGTGGAGGGAGGAGGCGGTCTTGATGTCCACGGAGGCACCTTCGGTGGAGGGGGCGATTGTCTTGTGAACGCACGCACAAGCGCGTCCATTGTGGCACCGCGTTTTCCCTGGCCTTTACCCGGGTGGCCGGGCCGTGTCCGGGTAGCCGGTCCGCCGGACCGGCCGTTTGACCGGCCGGCTCTGAGGGTCCGGTCAGGGTCGACATCATTCCGGAGGGCCTGTCCCGGAACGTCCGCCGCCCTATAACGTCCTCCCGTGGCAATGTTCCGACTTCAAGGCAGCAAAGTGCTGGCCGTCGACATGACCGGGGACGCCGTCAGGGCGAAGAACGGGTCGATGGTCGCGTACGACGGCCAGATGGCCTTCAAGAAGATGTCCGGCGGGGGTGAGGGCATCCGCGGCATGGTGACCCGCCGCCTCACCGGCGAGCAGATGACCATGATGGAGGTGAAGGGCCAGGGCACCTGCTACTTCGCCGACCGCGCGTCCGAGATCAATCTCGTCTCGCTGCACGGCGACAAGCTGTACGTCGAGTCCAGCAATCTGCTCTGCACGGACGGCGGGCTGCGCACCGGCACCAGCTTCACCGGTCTGCGCGGCGGCGCGACCGGCAACGGTCTGTTCACCACGACCGTCGAGGGCACGGGCCAGGCGGCGATCATGTCCGACGGCCCGGCCGTGGTGCTGCGGGTGACGCCCCAGTACCCGCTCTCCGTCGACCCCGGCGCGTACATCGCGCACCAGGGCAATCTCCAGCAGAACTTCCAGTCCGGGGTCACCTTCCGCACGCTGATGGGCGAGGGCGGCGGCGAGGCCTTCCAGATCCGGTTCGAGGGCGACGGGCTCGTGTACGTGCAGCCGAGTGAGCGGAACACGATCGGGGGGGACGTCTGATGCCGTTCCGCGAGATCAACTCGAGAATGGTCGAGGCGACGGTGATCCCCGGCCAGAAGATGTTCAGCCAGCGCGGCGCGATGCTCGCGTACAAGGGCGAGGTGTCCTTCACCCCGAACATGGCGGGCGGCCAGGGCGGCCTGATGTCGATGATCGGTCGGCGGGTGGCCGACGAGGCGACCCCGCTGATGACGGTCGAGGGCTCCGGGACCGTGATGTTCGGCCACGGCGGCCACCACATCCAGGTGATCAACCTGACCGGCGACACCCTCTACGTCGAGGCGGACCGGCTGCTCGCCTTCGACGGGACGCTGCAGCAGGGCACGATGTTCATGGGCTCGCAGGGCGGGGTCATGGGCATGGTGCGCGGCCAGGTCACCGGCCAGGGGCTCTTCACCACGACCCTGAAGGGGCACGGCGCGGTCGCGGTCATGGCGCACGGCGGGGTGATCGAGCTTCCCATCACGCCCGGCCGGCCGGTCCATGTCGACCCGCAGGCGTACGTCGCGCACCACGGCGACGTACGGAACAAGCTCTCCACCGCGCTGGGCTGGCGCGACATGGTGGGGCGCGGCTCGGGCGAGGCGTTCCAGCTGGAGCTGAGCGGCAGTGGTGCGGTGTACGTCCAGGCGTCGGAGGAGAAGCTGTGAGCACGCCGGTGATTTTCGACCCGATGACGCTGCCGAGCGACGACAACGTCAACGCCTACACCTTCTGTGTGGAGCTCAAGGGCTCCCAGTGGTTCCTGCAGAAGGGCAAGATGATCGCCTACTACGGGCGCATCGACTTCAACGGGATCGGCCACGGTCGGCTGGACCGGCTGATGCGTACGAGCTTCCACTCGCCGCTGCACGCGAGCGACTGGGTGGTGGCCGAGGGCAGCGGGAAGATGCTGCTCGCGGACCGGGCCTTCGACGTCAACTCGTTCGACCTCGACGAGGGCAACCTGACGATCCGGGCCGGGAATCTGCTCGCGTACCAGCCGTCGCTGGCGCTGAAGCAGTCGATCGTGCCGGGGTTTCTGACGCTGATCGGTACGGGGAAGTTCGTGGCGGCGTCGAACGGCCCCGTGGTCTTCATGGAACCGCCGATCCGGGTCGACCCGCAGGCGCTGGTCGGGTGGGCGGACTGCCCGTCGCCGTGCCACCACTACGACCACGGCTACATGAGCGGCGTGATGGGCGGGCTGCGCTCGCTCACCGGGGTCGGCGGGGCGTCGGGCGAAGAGCACCAGTTCGAGTTCGTGGGGGCCGGCACCGTCCTGCTCCAGTCCACCGAGACACTCATGGCCGACCAGGCGACCGGTACGGTGCCGCACGAGCCGGGGGTGCCCGGCGGGGGCGCCGGGGGCCATGGGGCACCTGGTCAGCACGGGTCCACACCCCGCCTCCCGGGTCAGCTGGGGGACCTCCAGCGTCGCTTCGGCTTGTGAGCGGTAGGCTGCGGAGTGTGACGTCGAACGTCTGCACCCTTGATGGGGGATCGGGGTGGGGCGTCACTGTCCCCAACTTCGTCCGTCTTTCAACTTCTTAGGGTAGTATCCATATATGGAGACCGAGACGGCCACGCGCTGGCTGAGCGATACGGAGCAGTGCGCCTGGCGCACCTATCTGGATGTCAACAGGCTGTTGACATACCAGATGGAGAAGGATCTGCAACCGTTCGGCCTGACCAACAACGATTACGAGATTCTCGTCAATCTCTCGGAGTCCGCGGACCAACGCATGCGGATGAGCGATCTGGCGGCAGCCACGCTCCAGTCCAAGAGCCGGCTCTCCCACCAGATCACCCGCATGGAGAACGCGGGCCTGGTCCGCCGGGAGAACTGCGAGTCCGACCGCCGCGGACTGTATGCCGTCCTCACCGACCAGGGGATGGATACCATGCGGAAGGTCGCGCCGCACCACGTCGAGTCGGTGCGCCAGCACTTCATCGACCTGCTGTCGCCCGAGGCACTCGCCGACCTCCACGAGTCGCTCAAACCGGTGGCGGAGCATCTTCGCGGACGCCGCGGCAAGGTCTGACGAGGAGCCTTCGGCGCCCCCGGCCCGGTGGGCGCACACCACCCACCGGGCCGCACACGCACACGCCCACCGGGAGGGCCGGGGCCGGGGACCCTCAGGGAGACGTCGTCAGCCCCGCCACCAGTTCGTCCGCCGCCGCGTACGGGTCGAGCTCGCCCGCCACGATGCGGGACGCGAGGGAGTCGAGACGGCGGTCGCCGTGGAGGTCGCCGATGCGCTCGCGCAGGCGCGTGACCGCGATGGTCTCGACCTCGTGGGCGGCGCGGCGGGTACGGCGCTCGGTGAGAACGCCGTGCTCCTCCATCCACGCGCGGTGCTTCTCCAGGGCCTCCACGACCTCGTCGATGCCCTCGGAGCGCGCGGCGACCGTCTTCACGATCGGGGGCCGCCAGTCCCCCGGCGCCCGGGACTCGCCCAGACCGAGCATGTGGTTGAGCTCGCGGGCGGTGGCGTCGGCTCCGTCGCGGTCCGCCTTGTTGACGACGTACACATCGCCGATCTCGAGGATGCCCGCCTTGGCGGCCTGGATCCCGTCGCCCATGCCGGGTGCGAGCAGCACCACCGACGTGTCCGCCTGCGACGCGATCTCGACCTCCGACTGGCCGACGCCGACCGTCTCCACGAGCACCACGTCGCAGCCGGCCGCGTCCAGGACACGGATCGCCTGGGGCGCGGCCCAGGCGAGGCCGCCCAGATGGCCGCGGGTGGCCATCGAGCGGATGTACACGCCCGGGTCGGACGCATGATCGGACATCCGGACCCGGTCGCCCAGCAGCGCTCCACCGCTGAACGGGGAGGACGGGTCGACGGCCAGGACGCCGACCCGCTTCCCGGCCCGCCGGTACGCCGTGACCAGCGCGGAGGTGGACGTGGACTTGCCGACCCCCGGCGAACCGGTCAGGCCCACCACGTACGCGCCGCCGGTCAGTGGCGCCAGCTCCGCCATGACCTCACGCAGCTGCGGGGACGCCCCCTCGACGAGCGAGATCAGCCGGGCCACGGCCCGCGGCCTGCCCTCCCTCGCCTGGGCGACCAGCTGGGGGACGTCCACCATCACGCTGCTCCGTTCGTCGAGGACTTACTTGGCCGGTACGCGGACGATCAGCGCATCGCCCTGACCGCCGCCACCGCACAGCGCGGCCGCGCCGACCCCGCCGCCGCGCCGCTTCAGCTCCAGCGCGAGGTGCAGCACGATCCGCGCGCCCGACATGCCGATCGGGTGGCCCAGGGCGATCGCGCCACCGTTGACGTTCACCTTTTCCGGGGACACCCCGAGGTCCTTCATCGACTGCACGGAGACCGCGGCGAACGCCTCGTTGATCTCGATGAGGTCGAGGTCGGCCGCCTCCAGGCCCTCCTTCTTGAGGGCGTGCTGGATCGCGTTGGACGGCTGGGACTGGAGCGAGTTGTCCGGGCCCGCCACATTGCCGTGCGCGCCGATCTCGGCGATCCACTCCAGGCCGAGCTCCTGGGCCTTGGCCTTGCTCATCACGACGACCGCGGCCGCGCCGTCGGAGATCTGCGAGGACGTACCGGCGGTGATCGTGCCGTCCTTCGCGAACGCCGGGCGCAGCTTGCCGAGCGACTCGACGGTGGTCTCCGCGCGGATGCCCTCGTCCTTGCTGAAGACGACCGGCTCGCCCTTGCGCTGCGGGATCTCGACGGGCGTGATCTCGGCCTCGAAGATGCCGTTCTTCTGCGCGGCGGCGGCACGCTGGTGCGACAGCGCGGCGATCTCGTCCTGCTCGGGCCGGGCGATGCCGAGGCGGGTGTTGTGCTTCTCCGTCGACTCGCCCATGGCGATGCCCTCGAAGGCGTCGGTGAGGCCGTCGTACGCCATCGCGTCGAGCATCTCGATCGCGCCGTACTTGAAGCCCTCACGGGACTTCGGCAGCAGGTGCGGCGCGTTGGTCATGGACTCCTGGCCGCCGGCGACGACCACGTCGAACTCACCCGCGCGGATCAACTGGTCGGCGAGGGCGATCGCGTCGAGTCCGGAGAGACACACCTTGTTGATGGTCAGCGCGGGCACGTTCATGGGAATGCCGGCCTTGACGGCGGCCTGCCGGGCGGGAATCTGGCCCGCCCCGGCCTGCAGCACCTGGCCCATGATCACGTACTGCACCTGGTCGCCGCCGATGCCGGCCCGGTCCAGCGCGGCCTTGATCGCGAAACCGCCCAGTTCGGCGCCGGAGAAGGACTTCAGAGAACCGAGCAGCCGCCCCATGGGGGTTCGGGCGCCGGCGACGATCACGGAGGTGCTGCTGTTCGTACCAGACATGAGAGGGGTTCCCCTTCCAGCACGGCGGCTGAGGAGTGAACGAGGGTTTACTCGAACTGTACTGAGCGGTATGCGTTCGGGTCACCGGGCAGCCGGTGTGATCGCGCGCACGTTGCGTAACCATCTTCAGAGCGCTGCACTGGACCCATGCTGACGCGAATCGACCACATTGGAATCGCCTGTTTCGACCTCGACAAGACAGTCGAGTTCTATCGTGCGACCTACGGTTTCGAGGTGTTCCACACCGAGGTCAACGAGGAGCAGGGCGTGCGCGAGGCCATGCTCAAGATCAATGAGACCTCGGACGGCGGCGCCTCCTATCTCCAGCTCCTGGAGCCCACCCGCGAGGACTCCGCGGTCGGGAAGTGGCTGGCCAAGAACGGTGAGGGGGTCCACCACATCGCCTTCGGCACCGCGGACGTGGACGGTGACGCCGAGGACATCCGCAGCAAGGGCGTACGGGTGCTGTACGACGAGCCGCGCATCGGCTCGATGGGGTCCCGGATCACGTTCCTGCACCCCAAGGACTGCCATGGAGTCCTCACCGAACTCGTCACGTCCGCGGACCCGTCCTCCGCGGAGCACTGACCTCCGGATTCCTGGCCCGGTAGAGTGGGCCGCTCCGGGCCGGGGCCGGGCCGGAGCCGTTCCGCGGCTTCGTGGTTGAGTGTCTGATCTGCCACCATTCCCCGGGGGGCCGTTCGCCGCGAACGGTTCTCGTCTGTACAGAGTCGCGACCAGGGGACGGATGGGACCGCGTAGTGCGGGGCTACGAACGCCAGGAGAGCCACCGAGCTGACGACGACCACCTCTCGCGGTTCGAAGCCGAGATGGACCGGCTGAAGACCGCGCGGGAGAAGGCCGTCCAGCACGCCGAGGACCTCGGATACCAGGTCGAGGTGTTGCGCGCCAAGCTCCACGAGGCACGCCGCGCTCTGGCGTCCCGTCCTGCCTACGACAGCGCCGACATCGGCTATCAGGCCGAGCAGCTGCTCCGTAATGCCCAGATCCAGGCCGACCAGCTGCGCTCCGACGCCGAGCGCGAGCTGCGCGAGGCCCGGGCGCAGACCCAGCGCATCCTCCAGGAGCACGCGGAGCACCAGGCCAGGCTCCAGGCCGAGTTGCACGCGGAGGCCAACCAGCGCCGCCAGCGCCTCGACCAGGAGCTGGCGGAGCGCCGCCAGACCGTCGAGGCGCATGTCAACGAGAACGTGGCGTGGGCCGAGCAGCTGCGTGCCCGTACCGAGTCCCAGGCCCGCCGGCTCCTCGACGAGTCCCGCGCCGAGGCCGAGCACGGCCTGGCCGCCGCCCGCGCCGAGGCCTCCCGGGTCGCCGAGGAGACCCGCCAGCGGCTCGGCTCCGAGGCAGAGACGGCCCGTGCCGAAGCCGAAGCAATCCTGCTGCGCGCCCGCAAGGACGCCGAGCGGCTCCTCAACGCCGCCTCCAACCAGGCGCAGGAGGCCACCAGCCACGCCGAGCAGCTGCGTTCCAGCACCACCGCCGAGTCCGACCAGGCCCGCCAGCAGGCCGCGGAACTCAGCAGGGCCGCCGAGCAGCGGCTGCAGGAGGCGGACGAAAAGCTGCGCGAGGCCCGCGCGGAGGCCGAGAAGCTCGTCACCGAGGCGAAGGACGCCGCGGGCAAGACGCTCGCGAGCGCCGAGTCGGCGAACGAGCAGCGCACCCGCACCGCCAAGTCGGAGATCGCCCGGCTGGTCGCGGAGGCCACCAAGGAGTCCGAGGCCCTCAAGACGGAGGCCGAGCAGGCGCTCGCGGACGCCCGTGCCGAGGCGGAGAAGCTGGTCGCGGAGGCCGGGGACAAGGCCCGTACGGTCGCCGCCGAGGACTCCGCCGCGCAGCTCGCGAAGGCCGCCCGTACCGCCGAGGAGGTCCTGAACAAGGCCTCCGAGGATGCCAAGAACACCACTCGCAAGGCCGCCGAGGAGGCCGAGCGGATCCGCCGCGAGGCCGAGGCCGAGGCGGACCGGCTGCGCGCCGAGGCCCATGACACGGCCGAGGAGCTCAAGGGCGCCGCCAAGGACGACACCAAGGAGTACCGGGCCAAGACGGTCGAGCTGCAGGAGGAGGCGCGCCGGCTGCGCGGCGAGGCCGAGCAGCTGCGCGCGGAGGCGGTCGCCGAGGGCGAGCGGATCCGCAGCGAGGCGCGCCGCGAGGCCGTCCAGCAGATCGAGGAGGCGGCCAGGTCCGCCGAGGAGCTGCTGACCAAGGCGAAGGCCGACGCGGACGAGGTCCGTTCCGGGGCGACCGCGGACAGCGAGCGGGTCCGTACGGAAGCGATCGAGCGGGCGACGACGCTGCGCCGGCAGGCCGAGGAGACGCTGGAGCGCACGCGCGCCGAGGCGGACCGGCTGCGCGCCGAGGCCGAGGAGCAGGCCGATCACACCCGCGCCGAGGCGGAGTCCGCCGCCCGTGAGACGCGCGAGGAAGCGGCGCGCGCCGCCGTCGCGCGGCGCCGGGAGGCCGACGAGGAGCTGACCCGGCTGCACACGGAGGCGGAGTCCCGTCTCGTCTCTGCCGAGCAGGCGCTCTCCGAGGCTCGCGGTGAGAGCGAGCGGATCCGTCGTGAGGCCGCCGAGGAGACCGAGCGGCTGCGCACCGAGGCAGCCGAGCGGATCCGTACGCTCCAGGCGCAGGCCGAGCAGGAGGCCGAGCGGCTGCGCGACGAAGCGGCTGCGGACGCCTCGGCCTCGCGCGCCGAGGGCGAGGCCGTGGCGGTTCGGCTGCAGACCGAGGCCGCCACCGAGGCCGAGCGGCTCAGGACGGAGGCGCAGGAGAGCGCGGACCGGGTCCGCGGCGAGGCGGCGGCCGCCGCCGAGCGGGTCGGTCAGGAGGCCACGGAGGCGCTGGCCGCCGCGCAGGAGGAGGCGAACCGGCGTCGGCGGGAGGCCGAGGAGATCCTCACCGCGGCCCGCACGGAGGCGGACCAGGAGCGTGACCGGGCCCGCGAGCAGAGCGAGGAGCTGCTGGCCTCCGCCCGCAAGCGGGTCGAGGAGGCACAGACCGAGGCTCAGCGGCTGGTCGAGGAGGCGGACCGGCGGGCCACCGAGATGGTGTCCGCCGCCGAGCAGACCGCCCAGCAGGTGCGGGACTCCGTGTCCGGTCTCCAGGAGCAGGCCGAGCAGGAGATCTCCGGGCTGCGCAGCGCGGCCGAGCACGCGGCGGACCGTACGAGGTCCGAGGCACAGGAGGAGGCGGACCGGGTCCGCGCCGACGCGTACGCGGAGCGGGAACGGGCCACCGAGGACGCCAACCGGATCAAGGCGCGCGCCGACGAGGAGTCCGAGGCCGCGAGGGTGCTCGCCGAGCGGACCATGGCCGAGGCGATCGCCGAGTCGGAGCGGCTTCGCTCGGACGCCGCGGAGTACGCGCAGCGGATGCGTACGGAGGCGTCGGACGCGGTCGCCACCGCCGAGCAGGACGCCGCGCGTTCCCGCGCCGAGGCCCGCGAGGACGCCAACCGCATCCGTTCCGAAGCTGCCGCGCAGGCCGACCGGCTGGTGGGCGAGGCGACGAGCGAGAGCGAGCGGATCACCACCGAGGCGTCGGAGCTGCTGTCGCTCGCCGAGCAGGACGCGGCCCGGCTGCGTACCGAGGCGGAGCAGGTCAAGGCCGATGGCGAGGCGCAGGCCGAGCAGCTGCGGGCCGCCGCCCGCGCGGACGGCGAGCAGGTGCTGGACGAGGCCCGCAAGGCCGCCGACAAGCGCCGTGCGGACGCGGCCGAGCAGGCCGACCAGCTCATCGCCGAGGCGTCCGGGGAAGCCGAGCGGCTGCGTGCCGAGGCGGCCGAGACCGTTGGCTCCGCCCAGCAGGCCGCCGAGCGCATCAGGACCGAGGCGGAGCGGCTGCGTGCGGACGCCGAGAGCGCGGCGGAGCAGACGCGCTCCGAGGCCCGTGGGGAGGCCGACCGTACGCTCGACGCGGCCCGTCAGGACGCGGCGAAGCGCCGTGCCGACGCGGCGGAGCAGGCGGACCAGCTCGTCGCGAAGGCCCAGGAGGAGGCGCTGCGCGCCACTACCGAGGCCGAGTCGCAGGCCGACACGATGGTCGGCGCGGCCCGCAAGGAGGCCGAGCGGCTGGTCGCGGAGGCGACCGTCGAGGGCAACTCACTGGTGGAGAAGTCCCGTACGGACGCCGACGAGCTGCTGGTGGGGGCGCGCAGCGACTCGACCGCCATCAGGGAGCGCGCGGAGGAGCTGCGTACGCGCATCGAGGCGGAGATCGAGGAGCTGCACGACCGGGCCCGCCGGGAGTCCGCCGAGCAGATGAAGGCGGCCGGCGAGCGCTGCGACCAGCTGGTGAAGGCCGCGACCGAGCAGCAGGCCGAGGCCGAGGCGAAGGCCAAGGAACTGGTCTCGGACGCCAATTCGGAGGCCGGCAAGGTCCGGATCGCCGCGGTGAAGAAGGCCGAGGCGCTCCTCAAGGAGGCCGAGCAGAAGAAGGCCGAGCTGGTCCGCGAGGCCGAGAAGGTGAAGGCGGAAGCGGAGCGCGAGGCCGAGCGCATGATCACGGAGGGCCAGCGGGAGCTGGACGTGCTGGTGCGCAGGCGCGAGGACATCCAGGCGGAGATCTCCCGTGTCCAGGACGTGCTGGAGGCGCTGGAGTCCTTCGAGGCGCCGTCCGGCGGCAAGGAGGGCGGGGTCAAGGCGGGTGCGGCAGCAGGGGTTACACGTTCGAGTGGCAAGTCGTCCGACGGCTAGCCACTCAAAAGGCTGGACATTCTCCATATCAAACGGGCATACGCTCGATGACACGCCGCTTCGGCCCCTAGGATTCCCTCTAACACCTCACCGGTCTCATTCGACAGGAACCCCATGAGCGACACTTCCTCCCCCTTCGGCTTCGAGCTCGTGCGGCGTGGGTACGACCGCGGTCAGGTGGATGACCGCATTACCAAACTCGTCGCCGATCGTGACAGTGCTCTCGCACGGATCACCTCTCTGGAAAAGCGCATCGAGGAGCTCCACCTCGAGACGCAGAATGCCCAGGCCCAGGTCAACGACGCGGAACCGTCGTACGCGGGACTCGGTGCGCGTGTCGAGAAGATCCTCCGCCTCGCCGAGGAGGAGGCGAAGGACCTGCGCGAGGAGGCCCGTCGCGCCGCCGAGCAGCACCGCGAGCTCGCCGAGTCGGCGGCCCAGCAGGTGCGCAACGACGCCGAGTCGTTCGCCGCCGAGCGCAAGCAGAAGGCCGAGGACGAGGGCGTCCGGATCGTCGAGAAGGCCCAGGGCGAGGCGAGCTCGCTGCGCGCCGAGGCGCAGAAGGACGCGCAGTCGAAGCGCGAGGAGGCCGACGCCCTCTTCGAGGAGACCCGCGCCAAGGCCGCCCAGGCCGCCGCGGACTTCGAGACGAACCTGGCGAAGCGCCGCGAGCAGTCCGAGCGTGACCTGGCGTCGCGCCAGGCGAAGGCGGAGAAGCGCCTGGCGGAGATCGAGCACCGCGCGGAGCAGCTGCGCCTGGAGGCCGAGAAGCTGCGTACGGATGCGGAGCGCCGCGCCCGTCAGACGGTCGAGACCGCGCAGCGCCAGGCCGAGGACATCGTGGCCGACGCGAACGCGAAGGCGGACCGGATCCGTAGCGAATCGGAGCGCGAGCTGGCGGCGCTGACGAACCGTCGCGACTCCATCAACGCCCAGCTGACCAACGTCCGCGAGATGCTGGCCACGCTGACCGGTGCGGCGGTCGCCGCGGCGGGCACGCCGGCCGACGACGAGCCGATCTCCCGCGGCGTCCCGGCCCAGCAGAGCCGCTGACGCGTCTGCGACACGCCTACGAGGCCACGCCCGTGCCCGGCGCCTGCAAAGGTGCCGGGCACGGGCGTTTGCGTCTGCGGACGGTGGGCCGGCGGCAACCGCGGGGGTCCGCAGGCGTCAGCCCCCGGTCATCGAAAGCGGTGGCAGAGGACACCCCCCCGCACGTAGCGTGAACGCATGATCGAGCTCGAAGGTCTCACCAAGCGCTTCGGCACGAAGGTCGCCGTCGACCATCTGTCCTTTCAGGTCCGGCCGGGTGTGGTGACCGGCTTCCTCGGGCCCAACGGCGCGGGCAAGTCGACGACGATGCGCATGATGCTCGATCTGGACAACCCCACGAGCGGGACCGTCCGGATCGACGGCAAGCACTACCGGGACCTTCAGGAACCGCTCAAGTACATCGGCGCACTGCTGGACGCCAAGGCGATGCACGGCGGCCGCAGCGCCTACAACCATCTGCTCTGCCTCGCCCAGGCGAACCGGATCCCGGAGAGCCGGGTGGCCGAGGTCCTCGACGTGGTCGGGCTGACGCCGGTGGCGAAGAAGAAGTCCAAAGGATTTTCGCTCGGTATGGGGCAGCGGCTGGGAATCGCCTCCGCGCTGCTGGGCGATCCGGAGATCCTGATGTTCGACGAGCCGGTCAACGGGCTGGATCCCGAAGGAATTCACTGGATCCGCAATCTTATGAAGACCCTCGCCGCCGAAGGCCGGACGATCTTCGTTTCCTCGCATCTGATGAGCGAAATGGCCCTCACCGCCGATCACTTGGTCGTGATCGGGCAGGGCAAGCTGCTCGCCGACACCTCGATGGCCGATTTCATTCATCAGAACTCGCGCAGTTATGTACGGCTCCGCTCACCGCAGCAGGAGCGGCTGCGCGACATACTCCACGAATCGGGCCTGACGGCCATCGAGGCGGGCAACGGGACGCTGGAGATCGACGGCGCCACCACCGAGCAGCTCGGTGAACTGGCCGCACAGCACCGGATCGTGCTGCATGAGCTGAGTTCCCAGCGCGCCTCACTGGAGGAGGCCTTCATGCAGATGACGGCAGGCGCGGTGGAGTACCACGCACACTCCACCGCCGGTCACGGCCCCCAGTGGGCCCCGCGCAACGAGGGAGCCTGACCCATGGCCTCGGTACCCGCCGTCCTCCAGTCCGAGTGGACCAAGATCCGTACGGTCGCCTCCACCACATGGACGCTCGTGAGCGCCTTCGTCGTGACGGTCGCCGTCGGCGGGCTGCTCTGCGCGCTGCTGGCCTCGACCTTCGACGATCTCCCGGCCGCCGAGCAGGCCACGTTCGACCCGACGCTCATCAGCTTCTCCGGGATGGTGCTCGGCCAGCTGGCGATGGTCGTCTTCGGCGTCCTCGTCGTCGGTACGGAGTACAGCAGCGGAATGATCCGCGCCTCGCTCGCCGCCGTCCCGCAGCGTGCCACGTTCCTCTTCGGCAAGATCCTGGTGGCCGGGCTGCTGGCGCTGGTGGTGGGGATGGCGACGAGCTTCCTCAGCTTCTTCCTCGGCCAGGCGCTGCTCGGCGACCACCGCACCTCGATCACCGAGGAGAACGTGCTGCGTGCGGTGATCGGCGGCGGCCTCTACATGGGCCTCATCGCGGTCTTCTCGATGGGTGTCGCGGCCATGCTGCGCAGTTCGATGCTCTCGCTCGGCATCCTGATGCCGTTCTTCTTCCTGGTCTCCCAGATCCTGTCGGCGGTGCCGTACGCGAAGGACGTCGCCCGCTACTTCCCGGACCAGGCCGGCTCGAAGATCATGCAGGTGGTCCCGGAGGCGATGAACAGCGAACCGGCGCCCTACGGCCCGTGGGGCGGGCTCGGGATCATGCTGATCTGGGTGGCGGCGGCACTGCTGGGCGGCTTCCTGGTCCTCAAGAAGCGGGACGCATGACGGGTCGTGCATCGATGTGACGGACTTCCAGGGCTTGGCCGGAACCGTCAAGGCCTGGATATCCTCCTAACTCTTACGGGGGGCCTGTGGCCATGTCCGGTCCGTGCCCCGACGACCTGAACTGTCGATGGGGCTGGAGAATGATCGAGGCAGTCGGCCTGACGAAGCGCTACGGCGCCAAGACGGCCGTGTACAACCTTTCCTTCCAGGTACGGCCCGGTGCCGTCACCGGCTTCCTCGGGCCCAACGGCTCCGGCAAGTCGACGACCATGCGCATGATCCTGGGCCTGGACCAGCCGACTTCCGGCCATGTCACGATCGGCGGCTACCCCTTCGGGAAGCTGCCCAACGCGCCCCGACAGGTCGGCGCGCTGCTCGATGCCAAGGCCGTGCACGGCGGCCGGAGCGCACGGAACCATCTGCTCTCCCTCGCCCAGCTGTCCGGTATTCCGGCCCGCCGGGTCGACGAGGTCCTCGGCGTGGTCGGTCTGCAGGATGTCGCCAAGCGGCGTTCCAAGGGCTTCTCGCTGGGTATGGGGCAGCGGCTCGGCATCGCGGCCGCGCTGCTCGGCGACCCGCAGGTGCTCCTCTTCGACGAGCCGGTGAACGGCCTCGACCCCGAGGGCATCCTCTGGGTGCGCAATCTGATGAAGCAGCTGGCCGCCGAGGGCCGTACCGTTTTCGTCTCCTCGCATCTGATGAGCGAAATGGCCCTCACCGCCGATCACTTGATCGTGATCGGGCGCGGTCAGCTGCTCTCCGACATGAGCGTCAAGGACTTCATCTCGCACAACTCGGCGGACTTCGCGCGGGTGCGTACGCCGCAGACCGAGCCGCAGCAGCGGGAGAAGCTGACCACCGTCCTCACCGAGGCCGGCGGGCAGGTCATGCCCGAGCCGGACGGGGCCCTGCGGGTGACCGGTCTGGCGCTGCCGGCGATCAGTGATCTGGCGCACGACGCCGATGTGCGGCTGTGGGAGCTGTCGCCGCACCAGGCCTCCCTGGAGGAGGCGTACATGCGGATGACGCAGGGCGCCGTCGACTACCGCTCGACGGACGACCAGAAGGCCGGTCTGATGCAGCAGCAGCCGATGGGGTACGTGCCGCCGCAGCCGGTCGTCCCCGAGGTGCCGCAGCAGGGCTGGTACGCCCCGCCGCCGCCCGGACAGAACCCGTACGCGACTCCCCCGGCCTCGGCCCCGGCCGCCGCACCGGTCGCTCCGCCGGCCGCCGCCACTCCCGCCTCCGCCCCCGCAGACCTGACCAAGAGCAACAACGAGGACGCCCGATGACGACCCCGTACCAGCAGCAGGGCGCGTACCCGCAGGGCACGTACAGCTCCCCGATTCCCGTGCGGGCGGCGCACCTCGGTGATGCGCTCGCCTCCGAGTGGACGAAGATCCGCTCGGTCCGGTCCACCATGTGGACGCTCGGCGTGATGATCGTGCTGATGGTGGGCATCGGCCTGCTCTCCGCCTTCGCCGTGGCCTCCTCCGACGCCGAGCTGGGCGAGGAGTCCGTTCTCAGCCTCGGGTTCTTCGGCGTACTGCTCGGCTCGATCTGTGTGATCACGCTCGGCGTGCTGACCATCGCGTCCGAGTACGGCACCGGAATGATCCGTACGACCCTGACCGCCTGCCCCAGCCGCGGCCGGGTGCTGACCGCGAAGGCGATCGTCTTCTTCGGGCTGGTCTTCGTGATCACGACGGTGACCGCCGGCATCGTCGGTGCCCTGCAGACCTCGATCGTGGACAGCGGCGTCACCACCGGCGAGGACTGGTTCCACGCGACGGTCGGCATCGGTCTCTACGTCGCCCTGCTCGGCCTGCTCTCGCTCGCCGTCGGCGCACTGATCCGGCACTCGGCGGGCGCCATCACCATCATGATCGGTCTGGTGCTGCTGCCGCTGGTGCTGGCGCTGTTCATGTTCTCGCCGTCGCTGCGGGAGGTGCAGGAAGCGCTCTTCGAGTACTCGATCCCGAGCCAGCTGGGCGTCCTCTACAACGCTCCGGTGACCGAGTCCGGCCCGACCGGCTGGGATCCGCTGTGGATCATGCTGGCGGCCACGGCCGTCGCGATGACCGGAGCCTTCTTCTCCCTCTCCAAGCGCGACGTATGAGCGTCTGAGCCTGTTCGGTACTCAGTGCCGAGGTGCGTTACGGGACCGCTGCACCCGCGAGGTGCGGCGGTCCTTCGCGTTCCAGCACGCCTTGTGCCAGTGCCGCCGGTCGTCCACGCCGCCGTACTCCGGCCACGCCACCACATGCGGCGTCCCGGAAGGGATCTCCTGGTCGCAGCCGGGGCAGCGGTACCGCTTGCCGACGGTGTTCGCCCCGGCGACATGGCGTACGGACCACTCCTCGCCCTGCCAGCTCTCGGTCCGCTGCACCCCGCCGTAACGGTCGCCCGCCTCGCCTGCGGGGCCGGACGGCTTCTCGCCGCCGCGAGGGCGGTTTCGGCGCGGGGACACGTGACACCTCACTGAGCACTGAGCACTGAGCAGACCGGGCAGTTCCCTTCCAGCCTACGGTCCGCCGCTGTGGGTACACGTCCTGCACGGCGCCGGACCTGACCACCCACAGGGGCCAGTTACCGGAAAATCGCAACAATTTCACGAGTGGCCGTGCCTTTGGCACGTGTCAGACGTTGTTGCCTGTGTGGGGGGAGTGCCGCGTCGGCCGCAAGGAGGCAAAAGGCGATGCGCGTTGGAGCTTTTGTACTGGCCGCCCAGTTCCCGGGCCAGGGCCAAGGGGAGGCACTGCACCGGGCGGTGCGGTCCGCGGAGGCCGCGGAGGCGGCCGGTCTCGACTCGGTCTGGCTCGCCGAGCACCACTTCGTGCCGTACGGGGTGTGTCCGTCGGCGGTGACTCTGGCCGCGCTGCTGCTCGGCCGCACGGAGCGGATCCGGGTGGGCACGGCCGTGAGTGTGCTGCCCACCGCCCACCCCGTCGCACTCGGCGAGCAGGCGGCGCTGCTGCACCTCACCTCCGGGGGGCGGTTCTCCCTCGGTGTGGGCCGTGGCGGCCCCTGGGTCGATCTGGAGGTCTTCGGATCCGGTCTCGCGGCGTACGAGAAGGGATTCCCCGAATCGCTGGATCTGCTGCTGCGTTGGCTGCGCGACCCCCGTGTCTCGGCCGAGGGGGAACGATTCACTTTCCGTGAAGTCCCCGTCGTACCACGGCCGGACGAGCTGCTCTGCGGCAGCGGCGAAGGCCCCGGGGATCCGGACGGTCCCGAGGGTCCGGAGGTGGTCGTGGCGTGCACCTCCCCCGCCAGCGTGCGGCTGGCGGCCGAGCGTGGACTGCCGATGCTCCTCGGGATGCACTGCGGCGACGAGGAGAAGGCGGAGATGGTCGCCCTGTGGCGCAGGCACGCCCTCGCCGCGGGCCGGGCGCCGGAGACGGTCGCGCGCGCCGGCCATGTGTCGGCCGGTGTCGCGCAGATCGCGGACAGCCGTGCGGCGGCGGAGGAGACTCTGGTCAAGGCCATGCCCGGATGGCTCAAGCAGGGGCTGGACGCCCATGTCACGGTCGACGGCAGGCAGCGCTCGATGCGCGATCCCGTGGCGTACACGGAGCTGTTGTGCGGGCTGCATCCGGTGGGCCCGCCGCGGCTGGCGGCCGACCGGCTCGCCGCGACCTCGGAGCGCACCGGCATCACGCGCTTCGCCCTGCTGGTCGAGGGCTCCGGCGATCTGGCGGCCACGGAGGACAACGTGCAGCGGCTGGGCGCCGACGTGCTGCCGCTGCTCCACTGAGCGGGCGGGGTGAGCTTGCGGGCCGCACTTCCGTACGGCCCGCACTCCTCCACCGGCCCGTCGTCCGGAAGATGCTGCCGCTCCGGCGTGCATGAAGCCCACCGGGGTGCGGAGCGGCAGCAAAGGCATCAGCAGTCGCGCAGTTCGGGCGACTGGTTGAGCAGCTGGGCCCTTACGGAAGTGAAGCGGGCGAGCCGCTCGTCCACCGAGGGGTCCAGTGGGAACACCGCGACGCGGTGGCAGTTCTGGAAAGCGAGTCGTACTCCGAAGTGCCGCTGCAGCGCACCCCGGATGGCGTCACTCGCGAGCGCGCGCAACAGCTGACCACGTGCCTGCTCGTCCGGCGGCGGCGTCTGGTTGTCGGCGAACTGACCGCCGTCCACCTTCAGCTGAGCCACCAGAGAACTGATCATCTCCCATGCATAGGGCAGGGAGGTCCGGACGCAGTCGACGAATGCAGCTTCGTCGACCTCGCCTCGCTCGGCCTGTTCCAACAGCGCCGGTGAGACGTCGAGCGACATGGGTTCTCCTCTCGCGACCCCGATGAACGAGGTCTTACGGGCAGGGAAGGAGGCGACGGCGCACGACTGAGTACGCCGCTCACGACGACGCAGCGTGCACGACCGGCGACCTCCTGCTTCCACGTTAGGCGCGCTGTCTGGTCCGCACCAGGAGAATGGGAACACAACCGGCCAATTACGAAGGGGACAAGAGGGGCGAGCCGGAGGGTCCCGGCCAGGGGCGGCGTCGGGCGAAGGTGCGCGAATCGCGCGGGCGGGGCCCGGTCGAGTAGCGTTGCGCCCCATGCGTCTCGTCATCGCCCGCTGCTCCGTGGACTACGCCGGCCGGCTCACCGCCCACCTGCCCACCGCCCCCCGTCTGATCCTGGTCAAGGCAGACGGCAGTGTCTCCATCCACGCGGACGACCGGGCGTACAAACCGCTGAACTGGATGTCGCCTCCGTGCACGCTGAAGGAGGGCGACGACAGCGTGTGGACGGTGGTCAACAAAGCAGGCGAGAAACTGATCATCACCATGGAGGAGATCCTCCATGACTCGTCGCACGAGCTGGGTGTGGACCCGGGTCTCATCAAGGACGGCGTGGAAGCGCACCTCCAGGAGCTCCTCGCGGACCGGATCGAGACACTCGGCGAGGGCTACAGCCTGATCCGCCGCGAGTACCCCACGGCCATCGGCCCGGTCGACATCCTGTGCCGGGACTCCGACGGGGCGACGGTGGCGGTGGAGATCAAGCGGCGTGGCGAGATCGACGGTGTCGAGCAGCTCACCCGCTACCTGGAGCTGCTGAACCGCGATCCTCATCTGGCCCCGGTCCGCGGCGTCTTCGCGGCCCAGGAGATCAAACCCCAGGCCCGCGTCCTGGCGACGGACCGCGGCATCGGGTGCGTGGTGCTGGACTACGACGCCCTACGCGGCATCGAGGACGACAAGCTGCGCCTGTTCTGAGGCTGTCCGAGGGGGCGTGGGGGGGGGGGGGGGGGCCCCCCCCCCCCCCCCGGGGGGGGGGGGGGGGGGGGGGGTGGGGTTGTCCCCTTGCGTGCCCGCGACCCCGTCTCGTGTTTCCCCACCGCCCCCCCTGCCGCCCTCCTCAACCCCCC
>NZ_JBWKDT010000011.1:0-57009 GCF_056435785.1 Streptomyces sp. NPDC043870 | reverse complement strand
TGGGAGACGAACAGCGGGGGTGGGTGGGTGGTTTGGGACGACACCGCCCGACGGGGCAGGGAGGAAGACAGGTTGCTCTTTGTGGGGTTTTGGGGGGGGGGGGGGGGGGGGCCCCCCCCCCCCACACACCCCCATCAGGGCGTCAGGACCGTCAGGACGCGGAGCCGCTGGGCAGCGCCTCGCTGCTGCTGGGACTGGTACCGCCCGTGGTGCCGCCGCCCGTGCCGGCCGTCGTGCCGCCGTCCGTGGTGCCGCCGGTCGTGGTCCCGCCGCTGTCCGTGCCGCTGGTGGTCGTACCGCTGCTGTCCGTGCCGGTCGACGTCGTGCCGCCGTCCGTGCTGCCACTCGTCGTGGGAGAGCTGCTGCCACCCGTGGTCGGGGACGAACTGCCCCCCGTGGTGGGTGAACTGCTGCCGCCCGTCGTCGGCGAGGAGCTGCCGCCCGTCGTGGGAGAGGGCGACGAACTGCTGCCGCCGGTCGTGGTCGGCGACGCACTTCCGCCGCCGGTCGTGGTCGGCGACGAACTTCCGCCGCCGGTCGTGGACGTGCCTCCGGTCGTCGAACCCGTCGTGCCCGATCCCCCGCCCGTGTGCGACGGGTCGCCACCCGGCGTCGACGGGTCGCCCGCCGAGCCGCTCTCGCCCGGCTGGGCGGTGCCGGGCGTGCCCGACGTGTCGCCGCCGGTCGTGCCGGCGGGGCGGCGGGTGGAGTCGTCCGCCGG
Organism: Streptomyces sp. NPDC043870; assembly: GCF_056435785.1. NCBI lineage: Bacteria > Bacillati > Actinomycetota > Actinomycetes > Kitasatosporales > Streptomycetaceae > Streptomyces > Streptomyces sp. NPDC043870. Next base: position 56,288 of record NZ_JBWKDT010000011.1, on the reverse strand, counting down.
TTCGTCCGCGTCGAGGCCGTCGCCTCCGTCGTCCTCGTTCGCCGACTGTTCGTTGGTGACGCGGTCCGCGGGGTCCTCGTTGCCGGAGGTCGCGCCCAGGGTCACCACCGTGCCGAGGACAGCGGCCAGCAGCGCACCCGCGCCGGCCGCGACCAGGTTGCGGCGGGTGCCGGTGAGAATCGTGCGGCGGGCACGCTCGGCCACGGACGGCGACGGGGTCTCCTGACGGGTGACCAGCGTCTCGGCCGGTTGCAGGGCGGCCGGGACGCCCCGGGGCGGGGACGCCGACTCCTCGTACCGCGCGGCCGGGACCTCCTCGCCCGCCGGGGTGCGCCCCCCGGGTGCGTGGCCGCCTTCGCGGTCGGCCACGAGCGCGAGGGCCCGCCGGCCGGCGACCGTACCGCTCTTGTCGGCGAGCGCGCCGCGCATGCCGATGGACGCTTCCAGTTCGGCGCGGGCCCGGTCCAGGTTCCCGGCGCACAGCGCGAGCACGCCCAGCTCATGGTGGAAGTACGCCTCTTCGGCGACCTCACCGGCGATCCTGGCCGCCTCCTGGCCGGTCCGCAGCGTGCGCTCCCAGGCGCCCCAGTGCAGTCCGGCGGCGAACGCGGGCGCGGCGCTGCGGGCGAGCAGCACGGCGGCGCTGGATTGTCCTGCCTCGTCGCCCGGCACCAGCGCGCTCATCGCCGCGAGGATCGCGTCGGCCTCGGTCGCCGCCCGCTCGGGCGCCACCGAGGGGTGGCCGGCCCACCAGGCGTAGTGCTGGGCGGCGGTGTGGGCGCGGGCCACGGCGCCCTCGCCGTAGCCGATGGCTTCCAGCTGGGCCGCGACGCCCGCCGCCAGCCGGTAGCGGGAACCGACGGGGGTGAGCAGGGCGCAGCTGGTCAGTTCGCCGAGTGCGGCGTCCGCGTGGGTGTCCCCGACGAGGGCGGGCAGATGCGCCTGGTGCGGGACCTCGCCGCCGAGCGCGACGGCGAACCGGAGGGTGTCACGGGCCGATTCGCTGAGCCGGGAGGCGAGCAGCGCGGCGGGCGCGGCGCCCTCACCCAGCGTCGGCAGCGGTACGTCGTGGCCGTCGGCGAACACGTTGTCCGCGGCGTCTTCGTCGTCGTCCGGTCCGTCGGGCACGACGCGGAGCGCGTCGCGCTGCCGCAGCAGTGCGCCCGCCTGGACGAAGCGCAGCGGCAGACCCTCCGACTCGAACCAGAGGTCACCCGCCCAGTTCGCCTCGTCGTCGGTGAGCGACCGGTCCACGGCCCGCTCCAGCAGCTCCAGGGCGGCGCTGCGGCCGAGCCCGGGGAGGAACACCTCTTCGAGGTGGGAGTCGGCCGAGGGTGCCGCGACGTCGGGTGTCGCGGCGAGCAGGAAGGCGCACTCGGGGGTGGCGTCGAGGAGCTCGTCCAGCGCGCTGCCGCCGAACTCCAGGTCGTCGAGGACGACCACAGCACCGATGTCACGGACGAACTCGAGCAGTCCGTCCCGGTCGGGGCGGTGCAGCGGCGCGCTGTGGACGGCGGCGAAGAGTTCGTACAGCAGCTCGGTCGGCGTGCGGTGGTAGCCGGAGAGGCGGACGACTCCGTCGGGTGCGAGGTCCGCGCAGTCGGCGGCGACGGCGTCGAGCAGGGCCGTGCGCCCGGAGCCCGCGGGTCCGGTGAGCCGGACCGACCGGCCGCGTCCCAGCAGCCGTACCAGCCGCTCGCGCTCCTCGTGGCGCTCGAGCAGCGGCAGCGGGGGCGCGGCGGGGCCGGGCGGCAACGGCGGCTGGGCGGCACGCCGACGCTCCTCGCGCACCTCGGGGCTGTGCCGGACCGGTCGGTCCGGCTGTTCCCCGGGCCGGCAGGGCTCTATCTCACTGCCGTCGACGGGGTTGACGGTGATCAGGAACTCACCGGAGACGAGCCGGACGGTGCGGGCGACCGCGGGTGTCTTCTGTGCGAAGTCGGGAGTCACCGCGTCGCGCTGCGGTCGCTGCGCGCTGCCGTCCTCGTCGAGGCGGTTGTTGTCGTGGCCGTACTCTTCCGGTCCCCGGTTCATCGGGTCCATGGTCAAAGCCCCCCAGATCGCGTCTCGTGCGGAAGCCCTCCCGGCCTGTCTGCACGCACCGCTGTCGCTTCTGGTCCGGTGCCCGCCGTGATGGGTCTGTGAATCGGCAGGCGACCGAACCCTAGACCTTCGCTCAGTATCCGGGAACAGGCGGGGTGCCGGGCCGCCCAGGACATCACGGTCTCGTGAGGATTGCGCGCCCTGCCCGGTCAGACCCGAGGCAGGGACTCTGCGGCGATTCCGCCCTCGATGGCCAGGATTCGGTGGAGCCGGGTGGCCACCAGGAGGCGCTGCATCTGGGGCGGCACGCCGCGCAGGACGAGCCGCCGGCCGCAGCGGCCGGCCCTTCGGTGCGCCCCCATGATGACCCCGAGTCCGGTGGCGTCCCAGGAGTCCAGATCGGTCAGGTCGAGTACCAGGTCGCCGACTCCGTCGTCGACGGCCGAGTGCAGGACCGTACGGGCGTCCGCCGCGCTGCGGACGTCGAGGCGGCCCTCGACGACCAGCCCGGCGTGGTCGCCCCTGATGTGCATATGCGCTCCCCGAGAGTGCTTTCTCCGTCAGGTCTGTCTGCTCTGTCTGCGTTCCGACCGCTGGTCCTGCTGGTCCTGCTGGTCCTGCTGGTCCTGCTGGTCCTGCTGGGTCCCGCTGGTCCTGCCGGCCCTGCTGCGGTTCCACTGCGGTTCTGCTGCATATTTCTTTGCAACAACTGACTGCCGTACGGACAGAGAAGTTGCCGCCTGTAAGCGAACCGATACCGAATTCACCCTGAGGGGTGACGATGCGCAGACTCGTGCGGTCGGTGCACGGTCAGTGCTTGTAGAAGCCCTGCCCGCTCTTGCGGCCGATGTCACCGGCGTCAACCATCCGGCGCATCAGCTCCGGCGGCGCGAACTTCTCGTCCTGCGACTCGGTGTAGATGTTGCTGGTGGCGTGCAGCAGGATGTCGACACCCGTCAGGTCGGCGGTGGCGAGGGGGCCCATGGCGTGGCCGAAGCCGAGCTTGCAGGCGATGTCGATGTCCTCGGCGGTCGCGACGCCCGATTCGTACAGCTTGGCGGCCTCGACGACGAGCGCCGAGATCAGGCGGGTGGTGACGAAGCCCGCGACGTCACGGTTGACGACGATGCAGGTCTTGCCGACGGACTCGGCGAACTCGCGGGTGGTGGCGAGGGTTTCGTCGCTGGTCTTGTAGCCGCGGACGAGCTCGCACAGCTGCATCATCGGGACGGGCGAGAAGAAGTGCGCGCCGACGACGCGCTCCGGACGCTCCGTCACGGCCGCGATCTTCGTGATCGGGATGGCGGAGGTGTTGGAGGCGAGGACCGCCTCGTCCCGCACGAGCTTGTCGAGGGCGCGGAAGATCTCGTGCTTGACCTCGAGCTTCTCGAATACGGCCTCGACGACGATGTCCGCGTCGGCGACGGCGTCGAGGTCGGTGGTCGTGGTGATGCGGGCCAACGCCGCGTCGGCATCGGCCGCTTCGAGCTTGCCCTTGGCGACGAACTTCTCGTACGAGGCCTTGATGCCGTCGGTGCCGCGGGTCAGGGCCGCGTCGGTGACGTCACGCAGCACGACGTCCCAGCCCGCCTGGGCGGAGACCTGCGCGATGCCGGACCCCATGAGTCCGGCCCCGATGACGGCGAGCTTCCTGGCCACTGCTGCACCCCTTAACACACGTTTACATGTCGTATCCCTGCCGGAGGTTATCGGTCGTGGGCGGCCCTGTGGCGGCGAAGAGATGCGCGTCACGTCTCAGATGACGGACATCACACTGGTACGGGCCGTCATGTGAGCCGTGCCGCATAACCGAGGACCCGCTCGCTGAGCAGATCCTCCATGTCGTCGATGAGGACGAGCACCTCGCGGGAGACGTCGACGGGCCGGCGACCGGCCATCATCTCCCGGCCGATGGCGCCCATGGCGGTCTCGTACACCCAGTTGATCTGTCCGGCCATCAGGGCGGGCATCACGTCGTCGGGGGCGGCGTCCGTCTCCTCGCGCAGCGCCTGCGCCAGCCGGTCGACGATCTCCCGCTGGAAGGTCAGGACACGGGACTGGAGGGAGGGGGCGCCGTGGATGACGCGGAGGAAGCGCTCGTACCCGTCCACCAGTCCGACCGACGGTGAGACCGCCTCCACCTCGGTACGGAGTTCGCGCAGCACGGCCGCGGCCGCCGGCTCGCCCGCGTCCCGCGCGCGGACCCAGCGCGCGAGCCGGTCGACGAGGGCGGTCTCGCGGTCGAAGAAGAGGTCCTCCTTGGCGGGGAAGTAGTTGTAGACGGTGTTCACGGAGACGTCCGCGGCTTCCGCGATCTCCGCGATCGTCACCGCGTCGAAGCCTCGCTCCATGAACAGGCCCGTGGCCATGTCCGAGATGTGCTGCCTGGTCCGGCGCTTCTTCCGCTCCCTGAGTCCCTCAGCCATGGGCTTCATCGTAGCCCTCGTTGGGCTTCCTTGATTTTTGGAGTCATTGCAAATTTTCAATGGCTCTGTTTTTCTTGGGGCATGGCAGTCATCACGACCTCCGGCCTGGCCCGGACGTTCACCACGAAGAGCGGACCCGTCGACGCGGTCCGCGGCATCGACCTCACCGCCGAGCGAGGCGAGATCCTCGGTTTCCTCGGACCGAACGGCGCGGGCAAGACCACGACCCTGCGCATGCTCACCACACTCCTGCCGCCCACCGGCGGCACCGCCACCATCGCGGGCCGCGACCTCACGACGGACCCCGCGGGCGTGCGCGAGAAGATCGGGTACGTAGCCCAGTCCGGCGGCGTCGACCCGAACGTGACGGTGCGCGAGGAGCTCGTGACCCAGGCGCGGTTCTACCGCTTCTCCCGGGCCGAGGCGGCCGCCCGCGCCGAGGAGCTCGCCCGCGACCTGGACCTCACCGGTCTCCTCGACCGCCCGTGCGCCGCGCTCTCCGGCGGCCAGCGGCGCCGGCTCGACATCGCGATGGCGCTCACCCACCGGCCCGAGGTGCTCTTCCTCGACGAACCGACGACCGGCCTCGACCCGGGCAGCCGCGCCGATCTGTGGCAGCTGGTGCGGCGGCTGCGCGACGAGTACGGCACCACCGTCTTCCTCACCACGCACTACCTCGACGAGGCGGACGAGCTGTCCGGCCGGATCGTCGTCGTCGACAACGGCTCCGTCGTCGCCACGGGTACCCCGGCCGCGCTGAAGGAGCGGCACGCGGGGTCGGCGGACGCCTCGCTCCAGGACGCCTTCCTCGCCATCACCGGACGCGGTCCCGCGCCGGTGGACACCACCCCCGTCGCCGTCTAGGAGTCCCCTGTGCTGATGCACGACACCGCGCTGGTCTTCGGCCGGTACGCCCGCCAGACACTGCGCTCCGCGTTCCAGATGCTCTTCGGCGTCCTGATGCCGCTGCTGTATCTGCTCTTCTTCGGGCCGCTGCTCACCGGTCTGCCGCTCGGCTCGCAGGGCGACTCCTGGCAGGTGCTGGTGCCGGGACTGCTGCTGCAACTGGTGCTGTTCGGCGCGTCGTTCGCCGGGTTCGGCGTCATCGTCGAGAAGCAGACGGGCGTCGTCGAACGGATGCGGGTCACCCCGGTCAGCCGGCCGGCGCTGCTGCTGGGCCGGGTGCTGCGCGATGCCGCGGTCCTCGTCCTCCAGTCCGTACTGCTGGTGCTGGCCGCGACGGTGCTGGGACTGCGGGCGCCGCTCGGCGGCATCCTCATCGGTTTCGCCTTCGTCGCCGCACTGACCATCGGGCTCGCGTCGCTCTCGTACGCGACGGCGATGCGGGTCTCCACGCCGCAGGAGTTCGGGCCGCTCATCAACGCCGTGACCATGCCGTCGATGCTGCTGTCCGGGCTGATGCTGCCGATGGCGCTGGCGCCGCTCTGGCTGGACGTCCTCTCGCACTTCATGCCGTACCGCTATCTGGTGGACGCGGTACGGGCCGGGTACGTCGGCGACTACGGCGGTACGGCGATGCTGTACGGAGTCCTGGCCGCCCTCGGCTTCGCGGCGCTCGGCGTGGCCGCGGGGACACGGGTCTTCCGGAAGGCCGGCGCGTGAGTCAGCGGGTACGTAACTAGGCTGGCCACATGGTCAATCTGACGCGCATCTACACCCGCACCGGCGACAAGGGCACGACGGCGCTCGGCGACATGAGCCGCACCGCCAAGACCGACCTGCGGATCTCGGCGTATGCCGACGCCAACGAGGCAAACGCGGTCATCGGTACGGCCGTCGCGCTCGGGCAGCTGCCGGAGGAGGTCGTGAAGGTCCTCGTCCGGATCCAGAACGATCTCTTCGACGTGGGCGCGGATCTGTCCACACCGGTCGTCGAGAACCCGCAGTACCCGCCGCTGCGGGTGGAGCAGTCGTACATCGACAAGCTGGAGGCGGACTGCGACCGCTTCCTGGAGGACCTGGAGAAGCTCCGCTCCTTCATCCTCCCGGGCGGCACGGCGGGGGCGGCGCTGCTGCACCAGGCGTGCACGGTCGTCCGCCGCGCGGAGCGCTCCACGTGGGCGGCGCTGGAGGTGCACGGCGAGACGATGAACGCGCTGACGGCGACGTACCTCAACCGGCTGTCCGACCTGCTGTTCATTCTGGCGCGCACGGCCAACAAGGAGATCGGGGACGTGCTCTGGGTGCCGGGCGGCGAGCGCTAGCTCCACGCGGACCGGTTGCGGCGCTAACGCTCCACGCGGACCGGTTCGCGGTCCGGCTTCGCGGGCGCCGGTGCCTTCTTCGGCCAGATCGCGTACGTCAGCGCGACCAGGCCGTGGATGCCGGCCGTCCGCCACGCCGCGTACATCCAGCTCTCCAGCGCACCGGTCCGGCTCGCGTCGCCCACGTACCAGATCGCGATCTGCAGCAGCGCGGTCGCGACGGCCGCCCCGGCCAGCGTGCCCAGCCAGATCCTCCCCTCGTGGCGGGCCCGGGCCGTCCCGTACCGCGGCGGCTTCGCCGGCGGCGGGGCCCCGCCGAGGCGGTGCGCCGCATGCCCGTCGAGCCACTTCACCGTGCGGTGGCCGTGGCCGACGGTGTAGCCGACGTAGAGCGCGGCCAGACCGTGCGTCCAGCTCGGGTCGGCGCCGTTCTTGAGATCGACCGCGGTCGCGACCAGCAGCACGACCTCCAGCAACGGCTCGCACAGCAGCAGCGCGGCGCCCGTCCGCGGCATCCTCAGCAGATAGCGCACGGCCAGTCCGGCGGCCAGCAGTACCCAGAAACCGATCTCACAGATCACGATCAGCGTGACGATCATGGCGTCGCTCCCTTCGTCCCGATCCAGAATCGCTGCCGGGGAGCGCGGGATCGTCGTCGTGAGTGACGAACCGTGACTGCATCGTTCGATGTATCCCGGGCTCAGCCCGGACGGGGAGGACCGGAGCTGCCGGCTCCGTGTTTGATGGAGCGGTGACGTTCCCCCGCCCCCACCGCGACGACACCTTCTTCGCAGCCGCCGGCCTCGCCGGCGGCCTACTGCTGTGGTCTCTCGGGCTGCACACCACCACGGGCGTCCGCCCGCTCACCGCGTCCTGGGTGACGCTGGTGCCGCTGGTCGTGATGGCCTCCATGGAGCTGCTGCGGCGGACCCTGCCGCAGACGGCGCTGGCCGTGGGCACTCTCGCGGTGGTGGCGGACCAGCTCACGAAGGGCAACATGGCGACGGTCCTGATGTTCACGGACCTCGTGTACACCGCCGTCGTGTACGGCACGCCCGCCGCCGCCCGCCGTATCCCGTACACGACGGGGCTGGGCACGGTCGCGGCGACGGTCGGGTTCCTCGCATGGTTCCGGGAGCCTGCCGCGCTGCTGATCGGGCTGGTCGTCGGCCTGGCGTCGTTCGCGCCCGCCACCACCGGCGCGCTCGTCCGCAACCACCGAGAGGCCGCCGACACGGCACGGCTGAGGGCCGAGCAGACCGCACTGCTCGCCGAGATGGACCGCAGGCAGGCGGTCATCGCCGAGCGCGCCCGGATGGCCCGCGAGCTGCACGACATGGTCGCCAACCATCTGTCGGCGATCGCCATCCACTCCACCGCCGCGCTCTCCCTCGACAAGCCGTCGACCACCCGGCAGGCGCTCACGGTCATCCGGGAGAACAGCGTGGAGGGCCTCGCGGAGATGCGCCGGCTGATCGGGCTGCTCCGGGACAGCAGCAGCGGTGAAGCCGAGCCGGCCGCCGCGCCGACGCTCACCGGCCTCGACGCGCTGATCGCACAGGCGCGTACCAACGGCGGGGCGAGCGGGCTGACCTTCACTCTGGACGACGCCCGGGAGGAGGGCGTCGCCCTGCCCGCGCCGGTGGAGCTCGCGGCGTACCGGATCGTGCAGGAATCGCTGACCAACGCGTTGAAGCACGCCGATCCGGGTGAGGTCGCGGTGAGTCTCGCGGGCGCGGCGGGGAACGCGCTGACGGTATCGGTGACGAGTCCGTACGGCAGCCGGCCGGGCCCTCGCGCTCCGGGTTCCGGCGCCGGGCTGGTGGGCATGCGGGAACGGATCGCACTGCTGGACGGGGAGTTCGCGGCGGGGCCGGAGCCGGGTCCGCCCGCCGGACCGGCGAAGATCTGGCGGGTACGGGCAGTGCTGCCCATGGTGGACGACAAGGAGCCCTCGGCATGAGCGGTGTGATCCGCGTACTGGTCGCGGAGGACCAGAGCGCCGTGCGGGCCGGGCTGGTCCTCATCCTGGGCAGTGCCCCCGGTGTCGAGGTGGTCGGGGAGGCCCCGGACGGCGAGGAGGCAGTGCGCCTGGCCCGGGAGCTGCGCCCGGATCTGGTCCTCATGGATGTGCAGATGCCCCGTCTGGACGGGGTTTCCGCGACCCGGCAGGTGGTCGCGGAGGGCCTGTGCGACGTCCTCGTGCTGACCACCTTCGACCTCGACGAGTACGTCTTCGGCGCGCTGCGCGCCGGGGCCGCGGGCTTTCTGCTGAAGAACGCGGACGCGAAGGACCTGATCGAGGCGGTGCGTACGGTCGCGCGCGGCGAGGGGCTGATCGCCCCGGCCGTCACCCGCAGGCTGATCGCGGAGTTCGCGGCACCGGCGCCCGTACGGTCCGCGAACGCGCCGGACCCCGCTGTGCTCGACGCCCTGACGCGTCGTGAGCGTGAGGTTCTGTCGTGTCTGGGTCAGGGGCTGTCGAACGCCGAGGTCGCGGTGCGGCTGCAGATGGCGGAGGCGACCGTGAAGACGCATGTGAGCCGGCTACTGGGGAAGCTGGAGCTGCGCAGCAGGGTGCAAGCGGCCGTCCTGGCCCAGGAGTTGGGGATCTGAGGAACCGCGGGGCGCACCCTCGTTCGACTTTGGTCTGGACCTATTGACGATTGGTCCAGACCTCCCTACTCTCGCCGCACGGCACGCCGCGGTGAGCCCCGCGGAGTGCGCTGCACGGACCGACCCCGGATTTGTCCGTCCGCAACTCGAGGAGCACCCCTTGAGCACGAGTACCCCCCGCATCAGAAGCAGATTCAGATCCAGAGCGACGGCGGGACTCACCGCCCTGCTGCTCCCCCTGGCCGCGATGGTCGGCCTCGCCACCCCCGCCGAGGCGGCCACCTCCGCAACGGCGACCTACGCCAAGGTCCAGGACTGGGGCACCGGCTTCGAGGGCAAGTGGACGGTGAAGAACACCGGCACCACCTCGATCGCCTCCTGGACCGTCGAGTGGGACTTCCCCTCCGGCACGTCCGTCACCTCCGCCTGGGACGCCGACGTCACCAGCTCCGGCACCCACTGGACCGCCAGGAACAAGTCGTACAACGGCACCCTCGCTCCCGGCGCCTCGGTCTCCTTCGGCTTCAACGGCGCGGGCCCCGGCTCCCCGTCCAACTGCAAGCTCAACGGCGGTTCCTGCGACGGCGGGACCATTCCCGGCGACAACCCGCCGTCCGCCCCCGGCACTCCGTCCGCGAGCAACATCACCGACACCTCGGTGACACTGAGCTGGACCGCGGCCACCGACGACAACGGCATCAAGAACTACGACGTGCTCCGCGACGGTACGAAGGTCGCGACGGTCACCGGTCTCACGTACACCAACACCGGGCTGACCGCCGGCACGGACTACTCGTACACCGTCCAGGCCCGTGACACCGCCGACCAGACGGGCCCGGTCAGCGGCGCCCGCGCCGTCCGCACCACCGGCGGCGGAGGCGGCGGCGGAGGCGGCAAGGTCAAGCTGGGCTACTTCACCGAGTGGGGCGTCTACGGCCGCAACTACCACGTGAAGAACCTGGTGACCTCCGGCTCCGCGTCGAAGATCACCCACATCAACTACGCCTTCGGCAACGTCCAGAACGGTCAGTGCACGATCGGCGACGCCTATGCGGACTACGACAAGGCGTACACCGCCGACCAGTCCGTCGACGGAGTCGCCGACACCTGGGACGCCGGAGCCCTCCGCGGCAACTTCAACCAGTTGCGCAAGCTCAAGAAGGCGTACCCGAACATCAAGGTGCTCTGGTCCTTCGGCGGCTGGACCTGGTCCGGCGGCTTCCCGCAGGCCGCGGCGAACCCCACCGCCTTCGCCGACTCCTGCTACCGCCTGGTGGAGGACCCGCGCTGGGCCGATGTCTTCGACGGCATCGACCTGGACTGGGAGTACCCGAACGCCTGCGGTCTGTCCTGCGACACCAGCGGACCTGCCGCGTTCAAGAACCTGATGCAGGCCATGCGCGCCAGGTTCGGTACGAACAACCTGGTCACGGCCGCCATCACGGCGGACGCGAGCAGCGGCGGCAAGATCGACGCGGCCGACTACGCGGGCGCGGCGCAGTACACCGACTGGTACAACGTGATGACGTACGACTTCTTCGGCGCCTGGGCGGCGCAGGGCCCGACGGCTCCGCACTCCCCGCTCACGTCGTACGCCGGCATCCCGCAGGCGGGCTTCAACTCCGCCGAGGCGATCGCCAAGCTCAAGGCGAAGGGCGTCCCGGCGGCGAAGCTGCTGCTCGGCATCGGCTTCTACGGCCGCGGCTGGACGGGCGTGACCCAGTCGGCACCGGGCGGCACGGCGACCGGCCCGGCCCCCGGCACCTATGAGCAGGGCATCGAGGACTACAAGGTCCTCAAGAACTCCTGCCCGGCCAATGGCACGGTCGCGGGCACGGCGTACGCACACTGCGGCTCGAACTGGTGGAGCTACGACACCCCGTCGACCATCGGCGGAAAGATGAGCTGGGCGAAGAACCAGAGCCTGGGAGGCGCGTTCTTCTGGGAGTTCAGCGGCGACACCGCGAACGGTGAGCTGGTGAGCGCGATCAACAGCGGCCTGGGATAACACCACCGGCCGGGTACGGCAGCGGGGGCGGTGCATCGCACCGCCCCCGCTTCACGTTCTGCGTCCTGCGGCCTGCGGCCTGCGTTCCGCGCTCCGCGTTCCTGGCTCTGCGTTCCTGGCTCTGCGCCCTACGCGACATTGGCTCTCCCCCGGACTCCGTCCGGCGGACCCTCAACCAACGAGGCCCTTGGTTCAAGCCACATTGACTCGTTGCCCGGGAGGCGCCGCCTCCAGCCAGGCGAGGAAACCGGTCAGTGCGTCCTCGCTCATCGCCAGCTCAAGGCGCGTCTCCCGGTGGAGACAGCCCAGCACGATCGCGTCCGAGAGCAGCGCCAGCTCTTCCTCGCCCTCCGGCGTACGCCGCGAGAGCACCTCGATCTGGGAACGCTCCAGGACCCGCCGCGGCCGGGGCGCGTACGAGAAGACGCGGAACCATTCGACCCGGTCACCGCTGTAGCGGGCGACGCCGTACACCCACCCTTTGCCGGAGTGGTCGCTCACCTCCGGGACGTTCCAGCGCAGGCTGCAGTCGAAGGTGCCGCCGGAGCGCTGGATCAGTCTGCGGCGCAAGCCGAAGACGAAGAGCCCGATCACCACCAGTGCGACGACCAGTCCGCTCACAAGCAGAGCGAGGAACATCTTCACCGACCTCCTCGCTTCGTCCCGTAGCGGAATACAACCTGCACCTGCACCTGCATTGCCTCAGCCGCGACCCGGTCTGGAGAAGTCCAGCACGGGCCGCGGCTGAGGGTGGTCCATCAGCGGGGTGCGCTCAGCGCACCGCCACCGCACGCAGCCGGACGTCGGCGCGCCGCTCGGCGGCAGCGTCCGACTCGGCCTTGGCGCGCTCCAGCGCACGCTCGGCGCGCTGGGCGTCGATCTCGTCCGCCAGCTCGGCGATCTCCGCCAGCAGCGACAGCTTGTCGTCGGCGAACGAGATGAAGCCGCCGTGCACAGCGGCCACGACCGTTCCCTCGCTCGTACGGATGGTCACCGGGCCCGATTCCAGCACACCGAGCAGCGGCTGGTGACCGGGCATGACGCCGATGTCGCCGGACGTGGTGCGCGCCACGACCAGGGTGGCCTCGCCGGACCAGACCTGGCGGTCGGCGGCGACCAGCTCGACGTGCAGCTCAGCAGCCAAGGGTGGCTCCTCGGGTCACCACCCGGCGGTCATGCCGGGTGTTGGGTCATAAGTCTAATAGGGCTCCGTGCGCCGAAACGCCGGGGCTCACCCCATGCCTCACGGCCGGGGGTCCGGGGGTCGCCCCCCGGGAAACACAGCGGGCTCCGTGCGCCGAAACGCCGGGGCTCCCCCCAAGCCTCACGGCCGGGGGTCCGGGGGTCGCGCGGCGTCAGCCGCATACCTGTGCGGTCCCCTGGTAGGGCGTACAGAGGGGGGCGGGAGGCACCCGCCCCCCTCTGTGAGTCACGGGACTCAGGAGACGCCGAGCTCCTTGGCGTTGGCCTTGAGGTCCTCGAGGCCACCGCACATGAAGAACGCCTGCTCGGGGAAGTGGTCGTACTCACCGTCGCAGATCGCGTTGAACGCGGCGATCGACTCGTCGAGCGGAACGTCCGAACCGTCCACACCGGTGAACTGCTTCGCCGCGTGGGTGTTCTGGGACAGGAAGCGCTCGACACGACGGGCACGGTGGACAACGAGCTTGTCCTCCTCGCCCAGCTCGTCGATACCGAGGATCGCGATGATGTCCTGGAGGTCCTTGTACTTCTGCAGGATTCCCTTGACGCGCATGGCGGCGTTGTAGTGGTCCTGCGAGATGTAGCGCGGGTCCAGGATGCGGGACGTGGAGTCCAGCGGGTCCACCGCGGGGTAGATGCCCTTCTCGGAGATCGGACGGGACAGAACCGTCGTCGCGTCGAGGTGGGCGAAGGTGGTGGCCGGCGCCGGGTCGGTCAGGTCGTCCGCGGGGACGTAGATCGCCTGCATCGAGGTGATCGAGTGACCACGGGTCGAGGTGATGCGCTCCTGCAGGAGGCCCATCTCGTCCGCCAGGTTCGGCTGGTAACCCACCGCGGACGGCATACGGCCGAGCAGGGTGGACACCTCGGAACCGGCCTGGGTGAAGCGGAAGATGTTGTCGATGAAGAACAGCACGTCCTGCTTCTGCACATCGCGGAAGTACTCCGCCATGGTCAGACCGGCCAGGGCCACGCGCAGACGGGTGCCCGGGGGCTCGTCCATCTGGCCGAAGACCAGCGCGGTCTTGTCCAGCACGCCGGACTCTTCCATCTCCGCGATGAGGTCGTTGCCCTCACGGGTGCGCTCACCGACACCGGCGAACACGGAAACACCCTCGTGCAGCTTGGCCACACGCATGATCATTTCCTGGATGAGGACGGTCTTGCCCACACCCGCGCCACCGAACAGACCGATCTTTCCACCCTTGACGTACGGGGTGAGAAGGTCGACGACCTTCAGGCCGGTCTCGAACATCTCGGTCTTCGACTCGAGGTCCTCGAACTTCGGGGCCTTGCGGTGGATCGCCCAGCGCTCGGTCTCCTGGCCGTTGGCCTCCGGCTCGTTCAGCACCTCACCGAGGGTGTTGAACACCTTGCCCTTGGTGAAGTCGCCGACCGGGACGGTGATGCCCTTGCCCGTGTCGGTCACCGGGGCCTGGCGGACCAGACCGTCGGTGGGCTGCATCGAGATCGTACGGACCACGCCCTCACCGAGGTGCTGGGCAACCTCGAGGGTCAGGGTCCGGGTGGCACCGGCCTGGGCCGGGTCCGCGACCTCGACGGTCAGCGCGTTGTAGATCTCCGGCATCGCGTCGACGGGGAACTCCACGTCGACGACCGGGCCGATGACCCGCGCGACGCGGCCAGTGGCCACGCCAGCAGGAGCGGTCGGCTCAACAGTGGTGGTCATTAGTAGTCACTCCCCGCGGTCGCGTCGGCCAGGGCGCTCGCGCCACCGACGATCTCGCTGATTTCCTGGGTGATTTCGGCCTGGCGGGCCGCGTTGGCAAGTCGGGAATACGTGTTGATCAGCTCGCCCGCGTTGTCGGTCGCCGACTTCATCGCCCGGCGGCGGGCCGCGTGCTCGGAAGCGGCGGCCTGCAGCAGAGCGTTGTAGATCCGGCTCTCGACGTACCGCGGCAGCAGGGCGTCGAGGACGTCCTCCGCCGACGGCTCGAAGTCGAACAGCGGAAGGATCTCGCCCTTCTTGCTGTCCGCCTCCTCGTTGACCTCGGCGAGGCTGAGCGGCAGCAGCCGGTTGTCCACCGGCGTCTGCGTCAGCATCGAGACGAACTCGGTGAAGACGATGTGGAGTTCGTCCACACCACCCTCGGCCGTCTCCTTCTCGATCGCCTCGATCAGGGGCGCCGCGACCGCCTTGGCGTCCGCGTACGACGGGTTGTCGGTGAAGCCGGTCCACGAGTCCGCGATCTTGAGCTCACGGAAGCCGTAGTAGGCGACACCCTTGCGGCCGACGATGAAGGTGTCGACGTCCTTGCCCTCGCCACGGAGCCGCTCGGTGAGCCGGGCGGCCGTCTTGATGGCGTTGGAGGAGTAGCCGCCGGCCAGACCGCGGTCGCTCGTGATGAGCAGTACCGCGGCGCGGCTCGGGGCGTCCGCCTCCGTGGTCAGCGGGTGCTTGGTGTTCGAACCGGTCGCCACCGCCGTGACCGCGCGGGTGAGCTCGGTCGCGTACGGCGTGGAGGCTGCCACCTTGCGCTGCGCCTTGACGATGCGCGAGGCGGAGATCATCTCCATCGCCTTGGTGATCTTCTTCGTCGCGGTGACCGACTTGATACGACGCTTGTAGACCCGGAGCTGTGCTCCCATGAGTCAGGTCCCTTCCGTCGTCACTTCGAGACGTTGACGGCGGCCGGAGCGTCCTCGCCGAGGAGCTTGCCGTCGGAGGTCTCGAACTGCTTCTTGAAGGTGTCGATCTGCTCCGCGATCTTGGCGATGGTGTCGTCCGACATCTTGCCGCCCTCGACGATGGAGGTCATGAGGGGCTTCTGCTCACGGTGCAGGTACTCGAGGAGCTCGGCCTCGAAGCGGCGGATGTCCGCGACCGGGACGTCGTCCATCTTGCCGTTGGTGCCGGCCCAGACGGAGACGACCTGGTCCTCGGTGGAGTACGGGGCGTACTGCGGCTGCTTGAGCAGCTCGACCATGCGCTTACCGCGCTCCAGCGAAGCCTTCGACGCGGCGTCCAGGTCGGAACCGAAGGCGGCGAACGCCTCCAGCTCGCGGTACTGGGCGAGGTCCACACGGAGGCGGCCGGAGACCTGGCGGATCGCCTTGTGCTGGGCGGAGCCACCGACTCGGGAGACCGAGATACCGACGTTCAGAGCCGGACGCTGACCGGCGTTGAACAGGTCGGACTCCAGGAAGCACTGGCCGTCGGTGATGGAGATGACGTTGGTCGGGATGAACGCCGACACGTCGTTCGCCTTGGTCTCGACGATCGGCAGACCCGTCATCGAGCCCTTGCCCATCTCGTCGGAGAGCTTGGCGCAGCGCTCCAGCAGACGCGAGTGCAGGTAGAAGACGTCACCCGGGTAGGCCTCACGGCCCGGCGGGCGGCGCAGCAGCAGGGACACGGCACGGTAGGCGTCGGCCTGCTTCGACAGGTCGTCGAAGATGATGAGGACGTGCTTGCCCTCGTACATCCAGTGCTGGCCGATGGCCGAACCGGTGTACGGCGCCAGGTACTTGAAGCCGGCCGGGTCGGACGCCGGAGCGGCGACGATCGTCGTGTACTCCAGGGCGCCGGCCTCCTCCAGCGCGCCGCGCACGGACGCGATGGTGGAGCCCTTCTGGCCGATGGCGACGTAGATGCAGCGGACCTGCTTGTTCACGTCGCCGGAGCGCCAGTTGTCGCGCTGGTTGATGATCGTGTCGACGGCCAGAGCGGTCTTGCCGGTCTGACGGTCGCCGATGATCAGCTGACGCTGGCCACGGCCGATCGGGGTCATCGCGTCGACGGCCTTGTAGCCCGTCTCCATCGGCTCGTGGACCGACTTGCGCTGCATGACCGTGGGGGCCTGCAGCTCAAGGGCGCGGCGGCCCGAGGTCTCGATCTCGCCGAGGCCGTCGATCGGGTTGCCGAGCGGGTCGACAACGCGGCCGAGGTAGCCCTCGCCGACGGCGACGGACAGGACCTCGCCGGTGCGCTCGACCGGCTGGCCCTCCTCGATACCGCTGAACTCACCGAGGACGATGGCACCGATCTCGCGCTCCTCGAGGTTGAGGGCGAGGCCGAGGGTGCCGTCCTCGAACTTCAGCAGTTCGTTGGCCATGGTCGAGGGAAGACCCTCGACCTTCGCGATGCCGTCGCCGGCAAGGCTGACCGTACCGACCTCCTCGCGCGAGGCCGCGTCCGGCTTGTACGACTGGACAAAGTTCTCCAGCGCATCCCGGATCTCCTCCGGCCGGATCGTGAGCTCCGCCATCTGGGTTCCCTGCTCTCCTTGTTGGGCCCGAAGTTTCTTTGGGGGTCTGGGGTTCGACCCCCAGGAATCCTCTGCGGCCCAACCGGGCCGCTCTAGCAATGCTTTTTGAGTTGGTGGCCGTCAGCCGGCGATGCGGCGGTTCGCCTCGGCGATCCGGTCCGCGATCGTGCCGTCGATGACCTCGTCGCCGACGCGCACCGAGATCCCGCCGAGGACCTCGGGGTCCACGTCCAGGTTCAGGTGCATGTCGCGCCCGTACAGCTTCGCCAGCACGGCTCCGAGCCGCTGCTTCTGCTGGTCGGTCAACGGCACCGCCGAGGTCACGACCGCGACGATCCTGTTCCGGCGCGCCGCGGCGAGCTTGGAGAGGGACTCGAGTCCCGCTTCCAGGCTACGTCCCCGGGGCGCGGTCACAAGACGCACGACCAGACGCTCGGTGACCGGGCTGACCTTGCCGCCGAGCAGGCTGCGCAGCAGCTCGCCCTTGGCGGAGGCCTTCGCCGTGCGGTCCGTCAGCGCCGCCCGCAGCTCGGGGCTGGAGGTGACGATCCGGCCGAACCGGAACAGCTCGTCCTCGACGTCGTCGAGCACGCCGGCCTGCTGGGCAGCGGTGAGGTCGGCGGTGGCCGCCAGCTCCTCGACCGCGTCCACCAGGTCACGCGACTGCGACCAGCGGGAACGGACCATGCCGGAGACCAGGTCGACGGTCTCGCCGCCCACCTGACCGCTCAGCAGTCGCGCAGCCAGCTCGGCCTTGGCCTCACCGGCCTGCGCCGGGTCGGTCAGGACCCGACGCAGCGACACCTCGCGGTTGAGCAGCGCGGTAACGGCGGCCAGCTCCTCGGCGAGCTTCGCCGCGTCGACCGACGTGTTGTCGGTCAGCGCGTCGAGGGACTCGCGTGCGGCAACCAGTGCCTCGCGGCTCGCTCCGTTCATCGGGCAGCCTCGGCCTTCTCCTCGAGCTCGTCGAGGAAGCGGTCGATGGTGCGGCTCTGGCGGGCGTGGTCGTCGAGGGACTCACCGACCAGCTTGCCGGCCAGGTCGGTGGCGAGCTTGCCCACGTCCTGGCGCAGCGCGGACGCCGCGGCCTTGCGGTCGGCCTCGATCTGGGCGTGGCCGGCTGCGACGATCTCCTCGCGCTGCCGCTGGCCTTCCGCGCGCATCTCGGCGATGATCGCGGCGCCCTGCTCCGTGGCCTCCTGGCGCAGACGCGCGGCCTCGTGACGGGCCTCGGCGAGCTGAGCGCGGTACTGCTCCAGCACGCTCTGGGCCTCGACCTTGGCCGCCTCGGCCTTCTCCATGCCGCCTTCGATGGCCTCGCGGCGCTCTTCCAGAACCTTGTTGATGTTCGGGATGAGCTTCTTGGCGAGGAAGAAGAAGACGATGGCGAAGGCGATGGCGCCGACGAGCAGCTCGGGGCCCGGAGGAACAAGCGGGTTCTGCTTCTCCTCGGCCGCCAGCTGTACGAGGTTGGCGATCACATCAGTGCCTTTCGTCGAATGTGGTCAGTGATGGGTTAGATCACTGGCCGTAAACGAACGGCATAACGATGCCGATGAGGGCGAGCGCCTCACAGAAGGCGAAGCCGAGGATCTGGTTGGCACGGATCAGGCCGGCAGCCTCGGGCTGACGGGCCAGAGCCTGGGTGCCGTTACCGAAGACGATGCCGACGCCGACGCCGGGGCCGATGGCGGCGAGGCCGTAGCCGATGGAGCCGAGCGAACCGGTGACGGCGGCGAGGGTCTCAGTGGCAGCCATGCTGATTCTTCCTTTTCATTTACGGACCGGTGGGGGTTGGCCACCGGACGTTTCCGGGGTGGTACGGGGCGGGACTACTCAGTGGTGCTCGGCGAGAGCGCCCTGAATGTAGGAGCAGGCCAGCAGTACGAAGACGTACGCCTGGACGGCCTGGACGAAGAGCTCGAAACCGATCATGCCCATCGTCATCACGAAGGAGACGCCGGCGGCCGGGATCAGCCAGCTGTTCAGCAGGTACCAGGAGGCGACCGTGAACATCACCAGCATCAGGTGACCGGCGAACATGTTGGCGAAGAGTCGGACCGCGTGCGTGAACGGGCGCACGAGCAGGTTCGAGAAGAACTCGATGAACGACACCAGCCACTTGATCGGGCCGAGCGACGGGTCGTAACCGGTGATGTTCTTCCAGCCGCCGACGAAACCGTGGCGCTTGAAGGTCAGCGACACCCAGATCACGTAGACCAGAAGTGCGAGGACCATGGGGTACGCGATGATCGAGGCCACCGGGAACTGGGCCAGCGGGATCACGGACCAGATGTTCATGATCCAGACGAAGAAGAAGATCGAGACCATGAGCGGGACGTACTTCTCGCCCTCACGCTTTCCGATGGTCTCGTAGACGATGCCGCGGCGTACGAAGTCGTAGCCGGCCTCACCGATCATCTGGAGCTTGCCCGGCACCACCTTCGCCTTGCCGAAGGCCGCCCAGAAGAAGCCGACGACGACAAGCGTGGTGATCAGCGCGAGCAGCATCACCTTGTTGAACTCGAAGCCGCCGACGGTGGCCATCGGCTTGAAGAGAAAGGAGTGGAGGCCCGGTGCCGGAAAGCCACAGCCGTTGTCGGCCATGATGCGGCAGCTCCAGTCAAAGGCGAGCGTGGTCTGTTCAGCACTCACCGCGGGCTCCTTCGGCGTGACGCATGGGTTCGGCAACCTCGTTGTGTCGGCGCGGCGCGCAGCCGCGAGTCGGCACCGGACTGGTGTTTCGGATGTGGGGGCGGCGGTCAGGCATCGAGGCCTCGCGATCGAGCAGGCGTCAGCTCAGATGCCCGCGCCCGCAGTGCCGCAGTTGGCACCGGACGATAGCAGGATCGCGAACGCTCGCTTATCCCGGCCCTACCTGTCACGACGACGGCCCCGTCTTTTCGCCCTTGTGGGCATCGGACGGCTCCGGCTCGACGTAAAGGATTTTGGCCTTCATGTGGGCACGGGCCTGAGCAGCCACCCAGACGAGCGTCACCGCGATAAGCGTGGCCGCGAACGTCTTGGGTTCGAACAGAGTCGTGTTCTTGAAGGCGGCGATGAAGACGAACAGCACGAGCAGTTGCGTCGTGTAGAGCATCAGCCCCATCGCCTGGAACAGCTGCGGGAGGCTCTTCGCGGTCCGCTGCAGGACGACGATCCCGATGCCCATGAAGACGATGACCACCAGCGTGCCGACGACAGCGCCGAGGGCTCCCTTGCCGCCGGCGATCACACCGCTGATCACGGCGGCGATCGCGCCGGCGGCAGCGGTGGGTACGACGGTCTGAAGGAGAGTCCGGACGTCGTTGGACGGCATGGCGGCAGCTCCGCTTGGTGGTGGGGGCAGTGGTGTCGTCATGGACGAGCGTAGATCCGGTCCGAGGTGTGTCTCGGGGCCGAAGAGACCGTCGCACTACGGTCTTTCGGCTCTGTCTCCGGCTCTCGTGAACCGTATCACAAACTATTTGAATAGGTCTTTACCCAGGAGTGTGCCAACTCTCACACATGAGAGTGACCCTGCGCGTGTGTGCACGACAGCAGACCAGTTTGCCTGGTATTGGCCAGGAATGCGGCCTCGCTCATACGAGAACGTCAACTGGGCGTTCCGGCTTTACGCCGGTCCGTGAAGCGGGAGCGGGAGCCGATCGCGGTCGCTCCATTGATGCCTGCGGGCACCGGAATGCGCTCTTCCGGGGTCTCGCCTGCCGCTTCCTCACCCGTCTTGCCGTACGAGAGCGCCAACGCGGGCTGCGGACGACGGCGCCGGTAGCGCGGCGGAACGAAGGCCTCCGCCCAGCGCGGGGCGCGCGGGGTGAAGCGCGGCAGCAGCAGGAGCACCAGGCCCACGAAACTCAGCACGACGATCGCGAAGACGATCCACATCGACGCCGAGTGCACCGAGTAGAGCACGACACCGAAGGCGATCAGCGCGGACCAGAAGTACATGATCAGCACGGCGCGGCTGTGCGAATGCCCGATCTCCAGCAGGCGGTGGTGGAGATGCCCGCGGTCGGCCGCGAACGGCGACTTGCCGCTCCAGGTGCGGCGGACGATCGCCAGCAGCAGGTCCGCGACCGGGATCGCGATGATCGTCAGTGGCAGCAGCAGCGGGATGAACACCGGCAGCGCCGCGTGCGTGGCCTCGCGGGTGCTGCCCTCGAACAGCTTCAGCGCGTCCGGGTCGACCTGTCCGGTCACCGAGATCGCGGAGGCGGCCAGCACCAGACCGATCAGCATCGAGCCGGAGTCGCCCATGAAGATCCGCGCCGGATGCATGTTGTGGGGCAGGAAGCCCAGGCACATGCCCATGAGGATGGCGGTGAACAGCGTCGCGGGGGCGGCGGCCTCGATCGTGTAGCCGTACCAGATGCGGTACGCGTACAGGAAGAAAGCGGCGGCGGCGATGCAGACCATGCCCGCGGCCAGACCGTCCAGGCCGTCCACGAAGTTCACCGCGTTGATGGTGATGACGACCAGGGCGACCGTGAGCAGCGTGCCCTGCCACTGGGTGAGCGAGACGGTGCCGATGCCGGGGATGGGCAGCCACAGGATCGTCAGACCCTGCATCACCATCACACCCGCGGCGATCATCTGGGCGCCCAGCTTGATCAGCGCGTCGATCTCGAACTTGTCGTCCAGCACACCGACCAGCCAGATCAGCGCGGCACCGGAGAGCAGCGCCCGCGGCTCGTTGGAGAGCTCGAAGACGCTGTTGAGATTCGACAGATGGTCGGCGACGAGCAGCCCCGCGCACAGGCCGAAGAACATGGCGATGCCGCCGAGCCGCGGCGTCGGTTCTCGGTGCACGTCGCGGGCACGGATCTCCGGCATCGCTCCGGTCGCAATGGCGAACTTCCGCACCGGACCGGTCAGCAGATAGGTCACCGCGGCCGTGACACAGAGCGTCAGCAGGTAATCACGCACGGGCTGCCCCACAGGAATCGCTGGCCATCTCAGCCCCACACCCTAGCTTTGTTGGCCACATGCTTGAGGACATACGGGCGGCGCCGATGGTTGCACGGGGGCTCGTCTACCCCTAATACGGCGGAAATCTCCCGGCCAGTTCACGCACTTCCTCGCGGACGCGGCGGGTCTCGTCGCCCTCCGCGCTCAGCGCAGTGGCGAACAGCACAGCGATCCTCGCCATCTCCGCCTCACCCATGCCCTGCGTGGTGATGGCGGCGGTGCCCAGCCGGATGCCGCGCCCGTCCCCGTAGGGCAGCGCACAGGTGTCCAGCACCAGCCCGGCGGCGGCGAGCCGGCCGCGGGCGGTACGGCCGTCCACGCCGAGCGGAGAGGGATCCGCGGTGATCAGATGGGTGTCGGTGCCGCCGGTGGTGATCGCGAAGCCCTCCGAGGCCAGCCCTTCGGCGAGGACCTTGGCGTTGGCCACCACCTGGTGGGCGTACGCCGTGAAGTTCGGGGTGGCCGCCTCGCCGAACGCGACGGCCTTGGCCGCGATCGTGTGCATCTGGGCGCCGCCCTGGGTGAAGGGGAACACCGCCCGGTCGATGCGCTCCGCCAGGTGGCTGTCGCAAAGGATCATCCCGCCGCGCGGGCCGCGCAGCACCTTGTGCGTGGTCGCGCAGACGACGTCGGCGTACGGGACGGGACTGGGTGCCGCTCCCCCGGCGATGAGGCCCATCGGATGAGCCGCGTCGGCGATCAGATAGGCGCCCACCTCGTCGGCGATCTCCCGGAACACGGAGTAGTCGGGGTGGCGGGGGTACGAGATCGAGCCGCAGACGATCGCTTTCGGCCGATGTTCGCAGGCGAGCCTGAGCACCTGCTCGTAGTCGAGGAGTCCGGACTCGGCGTCGACGCCGTAGGGGACGAACTCGAACCAGCGGCCGGAGAAGTTGGCCGGTGAGCCATGGGTGAGATGCCCGCCGAACGCCAGGCCCATCGCGAGCACCGTGTCACCGGGGCGCAGCAGCGCCGCGTACGCCGCGAGCACCGCGGACGAACCGGAGTGGGACTGCACATTGGCGTGCTCGGCGCCGAACAGGGCGGTCGCCCGCTCGACGGCGATCCGCTCGGCGGCGTCGACCAGCTCGCAGCCGCCGTGGTGACGGGCGCCGGGATAGCCCTCGGCGTACTTGTTGGCGAGCTGGGAGCCGAGGGCGGCGAGGACCGCGGGCGAGGTGAAGTTCTCCGCGGCGATCAGCTGCAGGCTGTCCGACTGCCGGGCCACTTCGCCGAGGATCACCTCGGCGATCTCCGGATCCTGCCGGCGCAGCGCCTCCAGCGGCGGCGCGAGCGTGGCGGCTGACGCGGTTGAGGCGGTTGATGCGGCTGGTGCTTCAGTGCTGCTGACCGGCATCTCGGGCTCCGGGGCCTCGGAAACGGGTGCGTGCGACCAATGTAGGCCGCGCACGCTGCCGCTGCCTGCCGATCGGCGGGGAGTTCCGGTCCCCTGCCGGCCGTTCAGCGGCGTCCGTTCGGCAGCGGTCGTTCAACAACCTCCGCTCAACAGCATGCGTTCAACGGCGCAGCGCCTCGGCTCCGTGGCGCAGTGCCTCGACCGGCTGGATACGGGCCGCGGACAGCTGAACCGATCGAACACCTGTGATGCGAATCACGAACGATTCGAGACACCCGTCAGCGCCGTGACCACTGGATCCAGCGCCTGGTGGATCTCGTCGCCGATCGAGCGGAAGAAGGTGATCGGCGCACCGTACGGGTCGTACACCTCGTCCGCCTCCGCGCTGGGCGCCAGCAGCCAGCCGCGCAGCGCGGCGGCCGCGCGGACCAGGGCACGGGCGCGCTCGACGACGCCGTCGCCGAGGGGGTCCGGGAGGGTGGCCGGGTCTATCGCGCGGACGAGACGGGTGAACTCCTTCAGAGTGAAGGTGCGCAGGCCCGCGGAGTGGCCCATGGAGATGACCTGGGCGCGGTGGTCGCGGGTGGCGGTCAGCACCAGGTCCGCTCGGATGACGTGCTCGTCGAGCAGTTCGCGGCCGACGAAGCCGTTCGGGTCCGCGCCGAAATCGGCGAGGACCGCCGCGGCGTTCGCCTCCATGGGGGCGCCCTCGTGGCCCCAGGTACCGGCGCTCTCCACGATCAGCCCGCCCGCGAGAGAGTCGCCCAGGCGGTGGCTGAGGGCATGGCGGGTCAACCGCTCGGTGATCGGCGAGCGGCAGACGTTGCCGGTGCTGACGTGGAGGATTCTGAACGTGTCGCCGGCGGCGACCGCACCGCCTATGCCACGCCCCTCAGGGGCAGTCAACTGGCCACCTCGAGGTCGGGTACGACCTTGCGCAGCTCGTCCGCGTCCAGCGCGCCCGCGCGCAGCAGTACCGGGACCTTGCCGGTGACGTCGACGATGGAGGACGGGACGATTCCGGGCGTCGGACCGCCGTCGAGGTAGACGGAGACCGAGTCGCCGAGCATGTCCTGCGCGGCATCGCAGTTCTCGGGCGCCGGGTGTCCGGTCAGGTTCGCGGACGACACCGCCATCGGGCCGACGTCCGTGAGCAGCTCGATGGCGACCGGGTGCAGCGGCATCCGGATGGCGACGGTGCCACGGGTGTCGCCGAGGTCCCACTGGAGGGACGGCTGGTGCTTGGCGACCAGCGTCAGCGCGCCCGGCCAGAAGGCGTCGACGAGTTCCCACGCCTGCTCGGAGAAGTCGGTGACCAGGCCGTGCAGGGTGTTCGGCGAGCCGATGAGGACGGGGGTGGGCATGTTGCGGCCACGCCCCTTGGCCTCCAGCAGGTCGGAGACCGCTTCCGAGCTGAACGCGTCCGCACCGATGCCGTACACGGTGTCGGTGGGCAGCACGACGAGCTCGCCGCGACGGACGGCCGATGCGGCCTCACGCAGGCCGGTGGTGCGATCCGTAGCGTCGTTGCAGTCGTATCGCCGAGCCATCAGCGGGCCTCCTGGTACACGGTCGTCACAGTGCGGGTCATCACGGCATGGCCTTGCGGGCGGTCGCGAAGCGCGGGCGGTTGTTCAGGTCGGGGTGGTCGGCCGCGTCCGCCCAGCCGGCCTCCTCGTTGAAGATCCACGGCACCTGGCCGCCCTGTGTGTCGGCGTGCTCGACGACGACGAGCCCGCCGGGGCGCAGCAGCCGGTGCGCGGTGCGCTCGATGCCGCGGATCGTGTCGAGACCGTCCTCCCCGGAGAAGAGGGCCATCTGCGGGTCGTGGTCACGTGCCTCGGGGGCGACATACTCCCACTCGGTGAGCGGGATGTACGGCGGATTGGAGATGACCAGGTCGACCTGGCCGTCGAGCTCCGGGAGGGCACTGAGGGCGTCGCCCTGGTGGACGGTGACCCTGGAGCCCTCGGCGTTCTTCCGCGTCCACCCGATGGCGTCGTCGGACAGCTCGACGGCGTGCACGCGCGAGCGCGGGACCTCCTGCGCGACGGCGAGGGCGATGGCGCCCGAGCCCGCGCACAGATCGACGACGAGCGGCTCGACGACGTCCATGGCACGTACGGCGTCTATGGCCCAGCCGACGACCGACTCGGTCTCCGGGCGGGGCACGAACACGCCGGGACCGACCTGCAGCTCCAGATAGCGGAAGAAGGCACGTCCGGTGATGTGCTGCAACGGCTCGCGGGCTTCGCGGCGGGCGACGGCCTCCCAGTAGCGCGCGTCGAAGTCCGCGTCCTTGACCAGGTGCAGTTCACCACGCTTGACACCGTGGACGAACGCGGCGAGCTCCTCCGCGTCGAAGCGGGGCGAGGGCACGCCGGCGTCGGCCAGCCGCTGAGTGGCCTGGGCCACCTCGGCAAGCAGCAAGGAGCGGGGGTACGGGGGTCGTCCCCCGGGGAGCGACTGCACGCTGATCCTCCGGGCTGGGCGGGTCGGTCCGACGGCTCGCGCCGCCGGTACGGCTTACGCGGCGGCGAGCTTCGCTGCGGAGTCGGCGTCGACGCAGGCCTGGATCACCGCGTCCAGTTCCCCGTCGAGCACCTGGTCCAAGTTGTACGCCTTGAAGCCGACGCGGTGGTCGGAGATCCGGTTTTCCGGGAAGTTGTACGTACGGATCTTCTCGGAGCGGTCGACCGTACGGACCTGACTGCGGCGCGCGTCCGCAGCCTCCTGCTCGGCCGCTTCCTGGGCCGCGGCGAGCAGCCTGGAACGCAGGATACGCATGGCCTGCTCCTTGTTCTGGAGCTGGCTCTTCTCGTTCTGGCAGGAGGCGACGACACCGGTCGGGAGGTGCGTGATGCGCACCGCGGAGTCGGTCGTGTTGACGGACTGGCCGCCGGGGCCGGAGGAGCGGTAGACGTCGATCCGCAGATCGTTCATGTTGATCTCGACGTCGACCTCCTCGGCCTCCGGGGTCACGAGGACACCGGCGGCGGAGGTGTGGATCCGGCCCTGCGACTCGGTGGCCGGCACGCGCTGCACGCGGTGCACACCGCCCTCGTACTTCAGCCGCGCCCAGACACCCTGGCCGGGCTCCGTGGCGCCGTTGCCGCCCTTGGTCTTCACCGCGACCTGGACGTCCTTGTAGCCGCCCAGCTCGGACTCGGTGGAGTCGATGATCTCGGTCTTCCAGCCGATGCGCTCGGCGTAGCGCAGATACATCCGCAGCAGGTCACCGGCGAACAGGGCGGACTCGTCGCCGCCCGCGCCCGCCTTGATCTCCAGGATGACGTCCTTGTCGTCGCTGGGGTCGCGCGGGACGAGGAGCAGCCGCAGCTTGTCGGTGAGCTCCTCGCGCTGCTTCTCCAGCTCCTTCACCTCGGCGGCGAAGTCCGGGTCGTCATGGGCGAGTTCCCGGGCCGTCTCGATGTCGTCCCCGGTCTGCTTCCAGGAGCGGTACGTGCCGACGATCGGGGTCAGCTCGGCATACCGCTTGTTGAGCTTGCGCGCGTTCGCCTGGTCGGCGTGGACCGAAGGGTCGGCGAGCTGCTTCTCGAGATCGGCGTGCTCGCCGATCAGTTCCTCGACCGCTTCGAACATCGGAGGCTCCTGGTTTCTTGCATGAGGGTGGCTGCTGGGGAGACGGCAAAGCGCCGGTCCCGGCCGCCCCGCACAGGGGCAGCCGAAGACCGGCGCAGTGGCTCGCTACTTCTTGGCGGAGCCGGCAGCCTTGCCGAAGCGGGCCTCGAAGCGGGCCACACGGCCACCGGTGTCGAGGATCTTCTGCTTGCCCGTGTAGAACGGGTGGCACTCGGAGCAGACCTCGGCGCGGATGGTGCCGGCCTCGATCGTGCTACGGGTGGTGAACGACGCGCCACAGGTGCAGCTCACCTGGGTCTCGACGTACTCGGGGTGGATGTCGCGCTTCAAGGTGTCTCCTAGTTTCGGGAGGGCACCGGGTCGCACACGCGGGATGCGCGTACGTGAACCGGGGCCGACGTACCAGTCTGCCAGGACCGGCCGTATCTCCCAAAACCGGGGTCGGCCGTCAAGTATTCCTGGCTCCTGTCCGAGCGGTCCCGGCTACTTCACGACACCCTGGGCCTCGCCGTCCGCGGTGCCCTTGGTCGCCGAGGCGGGGATCGGCAGATCGTTCTTGAGAGCGGTCCAGACCTGCTTGCCCTGCTTCTTCAGCGGCACCACACGGTTGGGGTCGACCTCGTCGTACTCCACCGGCATCGTGATCATCTGTACGTCGTCGGCGCCCAGGCCCTTGAGACCGTTCGCGAAGCCGACGAGCTCCTTGACCGAGTCGAGCTCGGAGTCGGGCGTGATCGCCTTGGTGGCGGTGTCCGCGAGGTCGTAGAGCTTCTTCGGGCTGGTGAACACCCCGACGTCCTTGACCTGCTGGATCAGCGCCTTGATGAAGGCCTGCTGCAGCTGTATTCGGCCGAGGTCGCTGCCGTTGCCGACGGACTTGCGGGTGCGGACGAGCCCGAGGGCCTGCTCACCGGTGAGCGTGTGCTTGCCCGGCTTGAGGTCGAGATGGCTCTTGGAGTCGTCGATCCGCTCGGTGGTGGTGACGTCCACGCCGCCGAGCTCGTCGATGAGCTTCTTGAAGCCGGTGAAGTCGACCTCGATGTAGTGGTCCATGCGGATGCCGGAGATCTTCTCGACGGTCTTCACCGCACAGGCCGGGCCGCCGACCTCGTACGCCGTGTTGAACATGGCGCGGCGCTCACCGGGGACGGTCCTGCCGTCACTGTCGGCGCACTGGGGCCGGTCGATGAGGGTGTCGCGGGGCACGGAGACGACGGCGGCCTTCTTGTGGCCCTCGTAGACGTGCACGATCATCGCGGTGTCGGAGCGGGCGCCGCCCTCGTCCGTGCCGTACTTGCCGTTGGCGCCGGCGCGGGAGTCGGAGCCGAGGACCAGGATGTCCATGGAGCCGTTGTCGACGTTGTCCGGGCGGTCGGTGCCGAGCTGGTTGTTGATGTCGACGCCCTGGATGTTGCCGTTGAGCTTGATGTAGACGTAGCCGAGTCCGGACCCCCCGATGAGCACCAGTCCGGCAGCGGACCACGCGGCGAGCGTCGCGGCCCTGCGTCCCGTGGTGGGCGGCTTACGACGCGTGCCCGTACCACCTATTCGACCCTTGCTCTGGTCGCCCATATCCCCTCAAGTCCTTGTTGGTCCCGTTACCCCCGGCCGTGGCGTTCAGGCACGGTCTGTCCACCCTGTCAAGTTTTGTTACGCCACTCGTGAGACGGCGGAGTGCCCAGAAGGGTTGCACAGGCGACTGAGAGGTGAATGAGAAAAGGGTCTGTACGCCCCGTGTGTGACACGGAGCGCACAGACCCTTGTTCACCTGCGATTTTCGGCCGGATCAGCCAAACAGGTTGTACGCCTGCCAGCCGGTGCCGAAGTCCTTGCGTGTGGCGAAGATCCCACCCGTCGAGGCGCCGTTGCCGTTGCCCGGGTAGAGCCAGAGCTTGCCGGCGGAGTCACGGGCCAGGAGGTCGGCGTGACCGTCGCTGTTCACGTCACCGACGGTGACCAGAGCGGTGAAGCTGCTGGTGGTGAACTTGCCGACGAGACGGCGGGCCTCGAACGCGGCCGAGGCCTTGCCCGTGCCCTTGTAGAGGTAGGTCGAGCCGTCGGAGGTGCGGGCGAGGATGTCGGCCTTGCCGTCGTTGGTGAAGTCACCGTGACCGCGGACCATGTTGTACTGCCCCCAGCCACCGCCGACCAGGGCGGGCGCGGCGAAGCCGCCGGCGCCGTTGCCCGCGTAGATGTGGAGGTAGCCGGTGGAGTTCACCGCGAGCATGTCGGGCTTGTCGTCGCCGGTGACATCGCCGGGGACGAGGATCTGCTTGTGCTTGCCCCAGCCCTTGGCGATGAGCTTGAACTGCATCTCGCCCTCGGCGCCGCCGGTCCCGGGCACGTAGTGGTCCCAGTACACGTCGCCGTTGCCGACGCGGTACAGCAGGTCGTCGTAGTCGTCCACGTTCAGGTCGTTCTGGACGAGCAGGTTGACGTTGCCGAAGTTGCCCAGGTTGTAGGTACGGGCAAGGCTCGTGACCTTGGAGTGCCAGCTGAACAGGCTGTTGTCCGACGTACGACGCGCCAGCAGGTCGGCGGTGTGGTCGGCGCTCCAGTTGGCGTCGTTGACCCGGGCACGGATCGGAGCGGCGTACGTGCTCACCTTCGCGTACACGCCGTACTTGCCCTGGGCCGAGCAGTTGACGTCGCCCCAGGAGACGATGCCGACGAGCTTGCCGCCGGCCACCAGCGGGCCGCCGGAGTCACCGTTGCAGGTGGTCTCGGAGGTGGCGTCGTCACCGGTCGGAGCGGCACCGGCGCAGACCATGTGGCCGACGATGTAGTCCGAGCCGTACGCGGTCTGGCAGGCGGCGTTGGGGTTGATGTCGGCGTCCGCGACCTTGAGCGTCTGCGAGCTGCTGTCGGGGACGGTGGAGCTGGTGCGGCCCCAGCCGTACACCTTGGCGTCCGTGCCCGGGGTGTAGAGCGCCGTGTCGGTGTTCTGCATGATCGGCAGCGGCTTGGCCTTGACCGGAGCGGTCAGGGTGAGCACGGCCACGTCGTTGTCGATCGTGACGGGGCTGTACTGCGGGTGGTTCCACTGACGGTACGCACCGCGCAGCTCACCGCCGTGGAAGTCCCAGCTGCCGTCGGGGTTCTCGGTGGGCAGCTGGTCCGTGCCGGTGATGACCGTGCCGGTCTCGTACCACTTGATGCCCTTGACGCAGTGGGCGGCGGTGGCGACCTTCGACGGGGCGACGACGACGCCGCCGCAGAAGTAGCCGTTGCCCTCGGCGTCCGCGAAGTGGAGCTGGGCCATCCACGGCGCCGTGGAGATGGTGGTCTCCTGGCCGCCGATGATGCGCGTGGACGGAGCGGTGGTCTGGGCCGACCGCGGCGAGGCGACGAGCTCCTCCTTGCTGGCCTCGTCGGACTTCATCGCCTCGGTCACGCGGGAGCGCAGCTCCTGCTGCGAGAGCGGAGCGGCCTTCTGCTGGGAGGCGGTGATCTCCGGACGCTCGCCTGCCTCCGCGGCCTGCGAGCCGGACATCATCAGCGCCGTGCCGCCCAGGGCGAGCGCGGCGGCGACGGCCGGTACCGCAAGTCTCATGCGGCGCTTGTGCCGACCACCACGGGTGCGTATCTGCACGCGGTAACCCCTCGGGTTGTACCGGCAGAGCGCAACCGCCCCACCGATGGAAACTGGGTCATCGGTGGGGCGCCAAGAACGTGTGGGCAGGCCGGAACTGAGGCCCCCCGGCCTCTCAGGCACTGCGGTGGAATCCCCCCACCTCGATTGGGTGATGATACGTGCGTCAACTGACGGTTGACCAGTGGCGGGCGGGGTCACGGGCAAAACGAGACCGCCCCGTCACCTCGGGGGTGACGGGGCGGCCGTTACGCAGACAGTTGCGTACTGAAACGACGTCAGTCGCCGTTGGGCATCGGCGTCGTCTTCTGGATCTGCAGCAGGAACTCGGCGTTCGACTTCGTCTGCTTCATCTTGTCGAGGAGCAGCTCGATCGCCTGCTGCGAGTCGAGCGCGTGCAGCACCCGGCGCAGCTTCCAGGTGATGGCGAGCTCGTCGCTGCCGAGCAGGATCTCTTCCTTGCGGGTACCGGACGCGTCGACGTCCACCGCCGGGAAGATGCGCTTGTCGGCGAGCTTCCGGTCGAGCTTGAGCTCCGCGTTGCCGGTGCCCTTGAACTCCTCGAAGATCACCTCGTCCATGCGCGAGCCGGTGTCGACCAGCGCGGTGGCCAGGATGGTCAGCGAGCCGCCGTCCTCGATGTTGCGCGCGGCACCGAAGAAGCGCTTCGGCGGGTAGAGCGCGGTCGAGTCGACACCACCGGACAGGATGCGGCCGGAGGCGGGGGCCGCCAGGTTGTACGCACGGCCCAGGCGGGTGATCGAGTCCAGCAGGACGACCACGTCGTGACCCAGCTCGACGAGACGCTTGGCGCGCTCGATGGCCAGCTCGGCGACCGTGGTGTGGTCCTCGGCCGGACGGTCGAAGGTCGAGGAGATGACCTCGCCCTTGACCGACCGCTGCATGTCGGTGACCTCTTCCGGACGCTCGTCGACGAGGACGACCATCAGGTGGCACTCGGGGTTGTTGTGCGTGATCGCGTTGGCGATCGCCTGCATGATCATGGTCTTGCCGGTCTTCGGCGGGGCCACGATCAGGCCTCGCTGGCCCTTACCGATCGGCGACACGAGGTCGATGATGCGGGTGGTCAGCACGCCCGGGTCGGTCTCCAGGCGCAGCCGGTCCTGCGGGTACAGCGGGGTCAGCTTGTTGAACTCCGGTCGGCCGCGGCCCGATTCGGGCGCCATGCCGTTGACGGAGTCCAGCCGGACCAGCGCGTTGAACTTCTCGCGGCGCTCGCCCTCCTTGGGCTGACGGACCGCACCGGTGACGTGGTCACCCTTGCGCAGACCGTTCTTGCGGACCTGGGCCAGCGACACGTACACGTCGTTCGGGCCCGGCAGGTAGCCGGAGGTCCGGATGAACGCGTAGTTGTCGAGGATGTCCAGGATGCCCGCGACGGGGATCAGGACGTCGTCCTCGGCGACCTGCGGCTCGGCGCCGAACTCGTCGCGGCCACGGCGGCCACGGCGGTCGCGGTACCGGCCGCGGCGTCCGCGCCGGCCGCCCGCCTCGTCGTCGAAGTCGTCCTGCGGGCCGCCGCCCTGCCGCTGCTGCTGGCCGCCGCCCTGCTGCTGGCGCTGGCCGCCCTGCTGGTCCTCGCCCTTGCCGCCACGGCGGTCGCGCTGACGGTCACGGCGGTCGCCGCGCTCGCCACGGTCACGCTGGCGGTCGCCGCGCCGGCCCTCGGCGGTGTCGGCCGCGGCCTCGGCCTTGGCCTCCGGCTGCGCCTCGGTCCTGGCCTCGGCCCGCACCTCGGTCTTGACGTCGCCCTTCGGCTCGGCCTTGGCGGCCTCGCCCTCCGGGCTGCCGGCGGGGGCGGTGGCCCGGCGCCGACGGCGCTCACCGGCGGGGGCGTCGTCGCTGGCCGGCTGACCCGGGATGTCGATCTGCTGCTGAGCAGCGGGCTTCTCGGCCTTCTGCTCGGCTGCCGCGACGCTCTCGTCAGTCGTACGGGCCTTGGAGGTCGCGCGGCGCTTCGGCTTGGTCTCGGCCTCGCCGCTGCCCGCCTCGGCGGCCTTGGCCGCGGCTCCGCCTCCGGCCTGCGCCTCCTTGATGACCTCGATCAGCTGGCTCTTGCGCATCCGCGCAGTGCCCCTGATGCCGAGGCCGGACGCGACCTGCTGCAGCTCGGCCAGGACCATGCCCTCGAGGCCGGTGCCGGAACGGCGGCGCCGTGAGGTGGTGCCAGTGGCAGCACCTGCGGCGGGCGCGGCGGTGTCGACACTGTTGTCGGCAGTCACGCCCATCAGATCGGTGGTGTCGCTCACGAAGGGTCCTTCCCTGGAGCGGACGTCGGCCTTCTGGCTCGGCGACCGGTTGTGCTGTCCGACGGCGGTCCGTGTCGCGGACCGAAGCCGGGGCGGTGGTCCCGCCGGGTACGGCGGAAGAGATGTACGTGCAAATTCCGGCCCGAGTTCCCCCTGCTCGGCCCTCTCTTCCGGGAAAAGCGAGGGGTGTCGTGCCGGTTCCGGAGCGTGCTCGAAACTGCTCAGGCAGGCTGCTCAGGCAGTTGGGGAGGCTCCCGGAAGAATGGTGGTCCCGAAGGGGGACGCGAAGCACCGCACCACAAGAATGTGGGCTGCGTACTTGAGGTTAACACTACCGGCTCCAACAAACATTCCCCCTCTCCATCACCGGCAATCCCGTGTCGCTACGAGGCGAGCGGCAGAACACTCGCTCCCGCGGCGTCCAGGGCCAGCCTGTTCGCCGCCCAGCCGTCACCTGCCAGCCGTGCGACCTTGTCGGCCGTGCCGTCCTCGGCCAGCGCGAGCACCGTGGGGCCCGCGCCGGAGATGACCGCGGGTACGCCGTCCGCGCGCAGTCGGTTCACCAGGGCCACGCTCTCCGGCATCGCGGGAGCTCGGTACTCCTGGTGGAGACGGTCCTCGGTGGCGGGAAGCAGCAGCTCGGGGCGGTGCGTGAGGGCCTCGACGAGCAGCGCGGCCCGGCCGGCGTTGGCCGCGGCGTCGACGTGCGGGACGGTACGCGGAAGCAGTCCGCGGGCGGTCTCGGTGAGCACCGGCTTCCCCGGTACGAAAACCACCGGAACGATGGAATCCGACGGCTCCATCCTGATCGCGCGCGCCGCACCGGCGTCGGTCCAGGCGAGGGTGAAGCCGCCGAGCAGACAGGCGGCCACATTGTCCGGGTGTCCCTCGATCTCGGTGGCGAGCTCCAGCAGCGCCGCGTCGTCGAGCCGGGCGTCGCCCCCTATGGTCACCGCGCGGGCGGCCACGATGCCGGCGCAGATGGCGGCCGACGAGGAGCCGAGGCCGCGTCCGTGCGGGATCCGGTTGGCACAGACGACCTCGAGGCCGCGCGGCTGCCCGCCCAGCAGGTCGAAGGCCGTGCGCAGCGAGCGTACGAGCAGGTGGCTCTCGTCGCGGGGCAGCGTCTCGGCGCCCTCGCCCGCGATGTCGATATGCAGACCGGAATCCGCGACCCGGACGACGACGTCGTCGTACAGCCCCAGCGACAGACCGAAGGCATCGAAGCCCGGCCCGAGGTTGGCGCTGGTGGCAGGCACGCGCACCCGGACGGCGGCAGCGCGGAATGCGGGACCGGCCATCGCTCGACGACACTCCTTGGTTCTGATCCGTGCTGATCTTCGGTGATCTGAGGTGATCGGGTCTGATCGGCGAGATTCTGGTGAAAGTACGAAGACCCGTGGGCCGTGACGGCAACAACACCGCGGCATATGCGGCGGGGCGGGTTCAGTACAGCCTATCGAAGGAAGGAACTGCGGCGACATAGGGCGCACGGGAGGCGCACGATGCGTGTCGCACTCCCACCCGTGCCTCTGTGCCCGTCCCCGGGCGGCTTGCCGCTTACGCGTGCCACGCTCGCGATACGCGGGCGGCGCGCGGGCGACAACCGCCCAGGGCTCGAGCACGTGCGACATGTACGGCACGTACGGCATGTACAGCGCGTAAGACACCTACTGTATGTACGGCACGTACCGCGTGTGCCGCACGTACTGCTTACGACCGCACGTTCTGCTTACGCGAGGCCGAGGCGCTCCGCCGCAGTTGCGGCGTCCACCGGGACGGTGACCGGCTGAGGCGCTCCGGCGACCGCCCAGTCCGGGTCCTTGAGGCCGTTGCCCGTGACCGTACAGACGATCTTCTGGCCGGGGTCGACCTTGCCCTCCTCGGCGGCCTTCAGCAGACCGGCGACCGAAGCGGCCGAGGCGGGCTCCACGAAGATGCCCTCACGCGTGGCCAACAGCTTGTAGGCCCGCAGGATCTGACGGTCGGTCACCTCGTCGATGAAGCCGCCCGACTCGTCCCGCGCCGCCAGCGCGAACTCCCAGGACGCCGGGTTGCCGATCCGGATCGCCGTGGCGATGGTCGACGGGTCCTTGACGACCTCACCGCGCACGATGGGCGCGGAACCGGAGGCCTGGAATCCCCACATGCGCGGGGTGTGGGTGGACAGCTTGTCCGCCGCGTACTCCTTGTAGCCCTTCCAGTACGCCGTGATGTTGCCGGCGTTGCCGACGGGCAGTACGTGGATGTCGGGGGCGTCGCCGAGGCGGTCGACGATTTCGAAGGCCGCGGTCTTCTGACCCTCGATACGGACCGGGTTGACCGAATTGACCAGCGCCACCGGGTAGTTCTCGGACAGCCCGCGGGCCAGTACCAGGCAGTCGTCGAAGTTGCCGTCGACCTGGAGGATCTTGGCCCCGTGGACCAGCGCCTGGCCCAGCTTGCCCATCGCGATCTTGCCCTGCGGGATCAGCACGGCGGAGACCATTCCGGCCCGGCCGGCGTACGCGGCGGCGGACGCGGAGGTGTTTCCGGTGGAGGCGCAGATGACTGCCTTCGCGCCCTCCTCCCTGGCCTTGGTGATCGCCATGGTCATACCGCGGTCCTTGAAGGACCCCGTCGGGTTCGCACCCTCGACCTTGAGATACACCTCACAGCCGGTGGCCTCGGAGAGGGACTGGGCGTGCACGAGCGGCGTGCCGCCCTCGCCGAGCGTGACGACGGGCGTCGTGTCCGTCACCGGGAGCCGGTCGCGGTACTCCTCGATGATGCCGCGCCACTGGTGGGTGCGAGTGCTCATGGGTCCTTACTCTCCTTCAACCCGCATGATGCTGGCGACACCACGCACGGTGTCGAGCTTGCGCAGCGCCTCGACGGTCCCGGACAGGGCGGCGTCGGGCGCGCGATGAGTGACGACGACGAGGGAAGCCTCGCCGTCCTTGCCCGTCTGGCGCACCGTGTCGATGGATACGCCGTGCTCGGCGAAGACCGTCGCGACCTGGGCGAGAACGCCAGGCTTGTCGGCCACGTCGAGGCTGATGTGGTACCGCGTCACGACCTCGCCCATGGGGCTCACGGGCAGCTGGGTGTACACGGACTCGCCCGGTCCGGTGGCCTCGGCGAGCTTGTTGCGGCAGACCGCGACCAGATCGCCCAGGACCGCGGAGGCGGTCGGGGCGCCGCCGGCACCGGGGCCGTAGAACATCAGCCGCCCGGCCGCCTCGGCCTCGACGAAGACCGCGTTGTAGGCCTCGCGGACGGAGGCCAGCGGGTGGCTGAGCGGGATCATCGCGGGGTGGACGCGAGCCGTCACCGACTTGCCGTCCGCGGCCCGCTCGCAGATCGCCAGCAGTTTGATGGTGCAGCCCATCTGCTTGGCGGAGGCGAAGTCGGCGGCGGTGACCTCGGTCATGCCCTCGCGGTACACGTCGTCGAGGCGTACGCGCGTGTGGAAGGCGATACCGGCGAGGATCGCAGCCTTGGCGGCGGCGTCGAAGGCTTCGACGTCCGCGGTCGGGTCGGCCTCCGCGTACCCGAGGGCGGTGGCCTCGTCGAGCGCCTCGGAGTAGCCGGCTCCGGACGTGTCCATCTTGTCGAGGATGAAGTTGGTCGTGCCGTTGACGATGCCGAGGACGCGGTTGACCTTGTCGCCCGCGAGCGATTCGCGCAGCGGCCTGATCAGCGGGATCGCACCGGCGACGGCGGCCTCGAAGTACAGGTCGCGGCCGTGTTTCTCGGCGGCGGCGTACAGCGTGGCGCCGTCCTCGGCGAGCAGCGCCTTGTTGGCGGAGACGACGGAGGCGCCGTGCTCGAAGGCGGTGGTGATGAGGCCGCGCGCGGGCTCGATACCGCCGATGACCTCGACGACCACGTCGATGTCGCCGCGCTGGACGAGGGCCTTGGCGTCGGTGGTGATCAGCTCCTGCGGAATGCCCTCACGGACCTTGGAGGGGCGGCGGACGGCGACTCCGGCGAGTTCCACCGGGGCCCCGATCCGCGCGGCGAGGTCGCGGGCGTGCGTCGTCATGATGCGCGCCACCTCTGAGCCGACCACTCCACAGCCCAGCAGCGCCACCTTCAGCGGACGCGTACGCATCATCCGACCTCGTTTCTCCATCAAGCAGGGTGCGAACCAGTCTCACTCACCGGACGAGGGTTTCTATCCCCCGTCCGGATCCTGAGACATATATTTCATTAACCGACATCGAGACGCAGGAGATCTTCCTCCGTCTCACGCCGGACGATCACGCGCGCCCCGCCGTCGCGCACGGCGACGACGGGCGGGCGGAGTGCGTGGTTGTAGTTACTGGCCATCGATCGGCAGTACGCGCCGGTCGCGGGCACCGCGATCAGGTCCCCGGGCGCCAGATCGGCGGGCAGGAAGGCGTCCCGTACGACGATGTCGCCGCTCTCGCAGTGCTTGCCCACGACGCGCACCAGCATCGGCTCGGCGTCGCTCCTGCGTGAGACGAGAGCCACGCTGTACTCGGCGTCGTACAGCGCCGTACGGATGTTGTCGGACATGCCGCCGTCGACGCTGACGTACGTGCGCAGCCCGTCCAGCGGCTTGATCGTGCCGACCTCGTACAGCGTGAAGGCGGTGGGCCCGACGATCGCGCGCCCCGGCTCCACGGAGATGCGCGGGGTACGCAGCCCGGCGGCCTCACATTCCCGTGTGACGATCTCGCCGAGCGCCTTGGCGATCTCGTGCGGCTCGCGCGGGTCGTCGTCCGAGGTGTACGCGATGCCGAGGCCGCCGCCGAGGTCGATCTCCGGCAGCTCGACGCCGTGCTCGTCGCGGATCTCCTTGAGCAGGCCCACGACCCGGTGGGCGGCCACCTCGAAGCCGGAGGTGTCGAAGATCTGCGAGCCGATGTGCGAGTGGATGCCGATGAGCTCGAGGCCGTCGAGCTGGAGGGCTCGGCGGACGGCCTCCGCCGCCTGCCCGCCGGCGAGCGCGAGCCCGAACTTCTGGTCCTCGTGGGCGGTGGCGATGAACTCGTGGGTGTGCGCCTCGACGCCGACGGTGACGCGGATCTGGACGCGCTGGCGCTTCCCGAGGGACTGGGCGATGTGCGCGACGCGGACGATCTCCTGGAAGGAGTCGAGCACGATCCGCCCGACGCCTGCGCGTACGGCCTTCTCGATCTCCTCGGCGGACTTGTTGTTCCCGTGGAAGGCGATCCGCTCGGCGGGCATTCCGGCGTCGAGAGCGGTGGTCAGCTCGCCGCCGGAACAGACGTCGAGGTTGAGGCCCTCCTCGTGGAGCCAGCGCACGACGGCGCGGGAGAGGAACGCCTTCCCCGCGTAGAAGACGTCGGCGTCCTTGCCGAAGGCGTCGGCCCAGGCACGGCAGCGGGCGCGGAAGTCGGCCTCGTCGAGGAAGTAGGCGGGCGTGCCGAACTCCTCGGCGAGCCTGGTGACTTCGATTCCGCCGACGGTGACGATCCCGTCGTCGTCGCGGGTCACGGTCCGGGCCCAGACCTTCTGGTCGAGCACGTTGAGATCGGCCGGCGGAGCAGCGTAGTGCCCCTCGGGAAGGACGTCGGCGTAGCGGGGCCCGGCGGGGTGTGCGGAACGGCTCATTCTTCTCTCACATCTACAGGTGTTCGGGTGCGCTGATGCCGAGCAGGGCCAGGCCGCCGGCCAGCACCGTCCCGGCGGCTTCGGCAAGGGCGAGCCGGGAACGGTGGGCGGCCGAGGGTTTCTCGTCACCGACGGGCAGCGCGGTGTGCTGGAACGCGAGGAAGGCGTCGGCGGTGGCTTCGAGGTGCCGGGCGACCCGGTCGGGGGCGCACAGGCGGGCGGCGGACTCGAGAACGGCGGGGTGGTCGCCGAGAGCGGTGACGAGGGCCGGCGCGTCGACGTCCTCGTCGTATCCGGGGCTGATCCCGAGCTGCGCGGCGGCGCGGATCAGGGCCCGGCTGCGGGAGTGTGCGTAGCGCACGCGGAAGAGAGGGTTGCTCTCCCCTTGTACGAGGAGGCCGTCGTCCAGCCTCGGACGGTCGTGCCCGGCGGGCCGCAGCAGGGCCCAGCGGGTTGCGTCGGGCCCGTAGCGGCGCAGCAGCTCATCCGCGCCGGCACCGGCGGGCACGGGCCGCAGCTCGGTGGGGGGCACGAGCGGCAGCTCGGTGGGGGACACGGGTGGCGTGCCTTCGGGGCCGACGGTGACACGGAGCCGCACCCAGTCGGGGTCGGCCTCGTCACAGCTCGTGCGTACGAATGCGCCCTGCGCCTGCAGCAGCCTGCGTACGGCGTCGGCGGTGACGGCGGCCCTGACTTCGGAGCGGTGGTGGTACCGGTGGACCTGACCGGCCATGCCGCGGCCGTGCCCGTAGCGGCTTCCCTGCGCGAGCACCTCGCGGAC
This sequence comes from Streptomyces sp. NPDC043870, assembly GCF_056435785.1. NCBI lineage: Bacteria > Bacillati > Actinomycetota > Actinomycetes > Kitasatosporales > Streptomycetaceae > Streptomyces > Streptomyces sp. NPDC043870. The sequence continues at coordinate 17,381 of NZ_JBWKDT010000011.1, read as the reverse complement.
CAGGGCGTGCCGGGTGCCGACGGCCAACGTGATGTTGAGGAACCCGGGCCCGGTGATCTCGACGCCGGCGATCCCCGGGTGCCGGGCGAGCGTCTCGGACAGCACCTGGGCGACCCTGAGCGCAGGCATCCGGGCCTCACGGGCGAGCCGCAGGGCGGCGTTGGTCGCATAGTCCCCGCTGCCGCCCGGCCGGGACCGCTCGACCTTCACCCGCTCGGGCACCAGCGCCGTGATGGCGCCCTCCTCGACCGCGCGGCGCACTGCGCCCTGCACGGTGCGGGAGAGATCTGCGGGGGTCACGGGACAAGCGTATGGGAGGAAGGGGGTGTGATCGCTAACCGGTTTCGCCATGCGGTCAACCCCGCGCACTCCCCGCCCGCCCGGCACCATGCCTGCCGTCTACTGACGGCGGGCCCTCCCTGTGCATCAACTGCCGTACGAGCCGCACCAGCTCGGCCGGCTCGAAGGGCTTGGCGAGGAAGGCCTCGACCCCGGCGGCGATTCCGTTCTCCACTTCGTACTGCGTACAGGCGCTGATGATCGCGACGGGGATCCGCCGGGTCCGCGGATCGGCCCGCAGCCGCGCAGCGGTACGCAGCCCGTCGAGCCGTGGCATCACCACGTCCATCGTGATCACATCCGGACGCACCTGATGCACGACGTCCAGACACTCGGCACCATCGGCCGCGGTCACGACCTCGAAGCCCTCCAGCTCGAGATTGACCCTGATCAGCTGCCGAATGACCCTGTTGTCGTCTACGACAAGCACCCGGCCGGACACGCCTGACACAACTCGAGAGTAGGTCGGGCGGCGGGGCTGCGTCCGGGTTTTCCCCACTTCTGACCCGTGCGGGGGACACGCGCATTCCGGGCGACGGGCGCTGTTCGGACGCGGTCCGGGTGTCGGGACCGGGTCGATTCGGCGTGCGATTCGGGGGGCCGGGTGCTGCTCGGACACCGTCCCGGCGTTGATCGGGTGGCGTTCCAGATGTCTTCGTGCGACGCCCGGGCGCGGTCCGGTCAGCGCGCGACTACCGCCCGGAAATACCTGTTCACAGCCACCCCACCAGAGCTGGTAGGGTTCTACCCGTCGCCGCCGAGAGCGGCGGACGCCCCCGTAGCTCAGGGGATAGAGCAACGGCCTCCGGAGCCGTGTGCGCAGGTTCGAATCCTGCCGGGGGCACAGAAGCCGGAACAGCGTGATCAAGCCGCTGACCTGCTGAAGTGCCAGGCTTTGAGAGCCGGACCCAGTCCCAATGGGTCCGGCTCTTTGTCGTTGTCTGTCACTGATCGCGTGTGAGTGGCGTGTGAGTCTTCAGCTTCCCCACAGGCTGCGAGGCTGCACCCTTCGCGAGGGAGACCGAGAAGCATGCCCCCCACCTGCTTCATGACAGCGAAGACGCCTTCCGGGGCGGGGGCAGCTTGTGCAGGAGTTCCCACAGCGGCCGCGAGCCCGCCGCCCACTCCCCCAGCGTCCGGCGGTCCACCAGGTGCAGCCTCTGGGACTTGGCCAGAGGCGTGCATCCCGCGGTGAAGCGCCCGTTCGTCACCAGCACCACCACGTCCCCTCCGTGCAGCTGCCGTCCAGTGCCATTGAGCACGTGCAGGTCAGGCGTGCCGACGGGCGATCCTGAAGCCCCGTTCTTGCGGTGCTTGCACTGAATCACCCACCGCCGCCCAAGCGGGTCGGTGGCCTTTACGTCAGCCCCATTGTCACCGGCTCCGCCTACCTGCACTGCGTCGGCACAACCGTCCCGACGCATGAGGTCGCGTATCGCGTACTCGAAGTCCCTGTGGTGGAGCCTGTCGAGCTGGGACAGCTGGTACCGCAGGCCCTGCGAACGAATGCGTTCCCAGCGTGCGCGATCCGCTTGCTGCTTGAGCCAGAAACCACCGGCGCAAGCCGCGACCAGCGCTGTGGCGACGAGCACCCACCAGTTCGCCAGCAACCACTGCACCACTGCCATGACGAGTCCCACGCTCGGAACAACTGCGATGGCGAGCAGTACCGGATCGGGCCCTTTGGCCTTCCTTGACGAGCGCCTCCGCGGCCGCCGCGCCGGGGGCCGGCGGCTCACCGCTGACCTCCAGTAACAGCAGGCACCGAGAGACGTGAATCTGGAACCGTACGACTGTCACCGGTGACGATTTTGATCTGCCCACTTCCTGAGCCGCAGACCACAATGCCCACGAGAACAAGAACCGCCATCTGATGTCGCGCCCCCGGAGCCGACCGGCTGTGCCCCCGGACATGGGTGCCGTCCTTCTTCACGTACGGATTGATCCAGGGCACCGCATCCCCCTCAGACTCCTGCCTTCGGCCCCGATGGCCAGGCATAGAAATTTGAGCAGGCTCCGCTGACAGCGAGTCATGCCAAAACGATCCCGGCGCGAAACTTTCAGCCGCTATGCGCCCTGTGCCGCACAGCGGCATTGGGACAGACCGCGCCGCCACCGTGGCAGAGGGGCACCTATAACCTGCCGTTGGGTGGAGGCAAGACCATCACGCGAGCTTCTTTCAGCCAGGCGAAAGGAACGCCTAGCAAGCACATTTGGCCAACTGCAGCGCACTTCAATGGAGAACTCACTCAAACAACTCCAGCCCCTCCAACCTCTGCGACTAGGGATTGTCCGATGCGTAGCCAGCCAGACGGGCCAACGGGTGACCATTGGGCTCCCGGGGCGGACGCGCTGTCAGATGTCTAGTGGCGGCTGGAGCCGCCCCTACCCAAAGAAGGGGGGCCGTTCGCGACATCCGCAGATCCGTGAGATACCGCTTGGTGACCCGACCTCCGCCCCGCCTGTTCCAGCAGTCCCTCCCTGGGCCCCGGCGGCAGCACCCGGTGGCCGGAGTAGGGGCGGGGGCTGCTAGCAGCGTCCGGAGGCTGATGCAGGTGTTTGGTGACGCGGTGCACCGCTGTTCAGCCGCAGTGTGGCGGATAGTGGATTTCTAGGGCCAGTTCGTGCGCGCCCATGCCACAAGGTTTTCAAGGCCAGTGCCGCCGGCCGCGAGGTTGACTTTTGTGCCATCTTCGTTCACTGCCCCGGCGGCGTGAACCGCGATGATTCGAGGGTTTCCCGCGCCGAAGAAGGCGAACATCGGGCCGCCGGAGTTGCCGCCGGTAGTGTCGCCGTAATGTTCGCATTCGAGGCCACCGTGGTCGCCGCTGTAGGTGGCATCGATGCTGATGCCGCTCTGGAAGCTGGTGCCCAGGAACCAATCGTTGATCGGGTAGCCCATGTGGATCCAATTTCTCTGGCCGTTCCAGGCAGGGTTGTAGAGCCGGGTGCCGAAGTGACCGAGTCGGTCCGCTGTCCCGAGCGGTTCGTACAGTCGGCAAACGGCCCAGTCATGGGCTGCTGACGTGCCGTCCGGAAAGGCCGTCGCATCCGAGACGAAGGATTGGACGCCGGGACCGTGGAGGGACTGGCCGTTCCAGTAGGTGGGCACGAAGTGCATCCACCAGTTGCCTGCCGCGATGTCATTCCATGGCAGCACATGGGCGGCTGTGAGCACTAGGCGGTTGCCGACGAGCGCCCCTGCACCGTGGTCTCCCTCGCTGTTGACGATTTTCCCCACACAGCCCCAGGGCCAGCTCGTTTCGTTGAGTTCCTGCCGGTTGTCGTCGCCGAAGACGAATCTCGGGTCAACTCTCGGCTCAACGAGATCGCCGTTCGCTCGCCGCATCGATTCTCTGCTGCGCCTGGGAAGGACGCGCGGTACATGGAACAGGTCGAGCCATTCGGGACGACAGGCTTGCAGATCCACATCGAGATCGATCCCGGAAAGCAGCTCTCGCGGGTCGCTGCGCAGGGCCGTCCTGCCGGGCAGGGGAATCTCGCCCTCGGGCCCGACCGGCACGTCGACACGCCACAGATCCTCAGCCGCTCCATCCATGCGGCGGACCTCTGGCTCTGGGGGGCTTCCATCGGCGCAGACATAGATGGGCCGACGGCTGGAGAGCTCAGCCATCGCCGGAGGCCGTTCGCCGGTTCCCAGATTGGGTCGCAGCGTGGCGAGTTCATATGGAGTCAGGGGCCGCTCGCCGTCATCGACGAAACGCGGGGCGTGCGCGGTCTGCTTGTACGTTGTCATGGTGTGCCTCAAAGGAGACTGGAAGGCGATCACGCTTGCTGCGCCAGCAAAACGTGGCTGGTCGGCCTGCTGCGCAGAAACCCGCACAGGCCGCATCGAGTGTGCGGTGAGCCCGCCGGTTGCCAAGACATGGCGGTGACGGCGCGCCAGATCCCTCCTCCATGACACCACCAATCAACCGGGGTCGCATCCCGCACCTCAGGGCGGCACCTTCCGGCTACCAGCTGGTGCTTGCAGCAGTTCAGCCAGGGCGAGGAACCGGCAGGAGACGCAACCCTTCTACCGATTACCGCGATCGCACGAGTGGGCCGCAACGCCATTACTGCTGAGATTGCGCCTCCTGTTCGCGGCCGGTGCAGCGCAGCCACTCGTTGTAGCGCCACCTAGTCCACTTCAACGAAGGAAAGGCCCCCGCCGAAGCGAGAGCCATTCGCGAAGAAGCGATGCAGCCGATCTGATCGCGCTCCTACGTCATTCGGTCGCCCCCTCGATCCATCCCATTGCCTTTTCGATCTTCTGGTTGTTCAGCTCCTCATGTCCATCGATGCAGCCCTCGTAGCGACGGTGTATGACCTCAGGGGAGTTGCCAGCCCGACGGGCAACCTCGGCCACAGGAACCCCGGCGTTCAGCCAGTTCGTGATGCACGTATGCCGCAGGTCATACGGTCGGCGTGCGAGCGGGGAACCCACCTTGTCCGGCGGGAGAGCGATGGGCCTCGCCTCCTGCCAAACCCGCCAGTAGCTGGATGTCCCGAGCACGTCGCCCCGCTCGTTGGCGAAGAGCCTGCCGTCCTTCGCCGTGCCGAACTCCTTCATGTGCTCACGGAGCATCGCGACCAGCGGCGGCGGAATAGGTACCGGCCGGTCAGCCGTGACCTCGCGGGACTTGAGCCCCCGCTTGTCGTGGCGCTTGCCGGAATCGGTCCACTTCTTGCCCGACACCGGCCGGGTTTCCCGGAGAGTGAGAGTCCCCCACCCCTTCTCAGGGAGGTAGCAGTCCTTCCCCCGGAGGCCGACCGCTTCGGCCGGCCGCATCGCCGCATAGAGCTGGCAGGCGAAGAAAGCGACCAGGCGACGTCCTCGGTTGCGGTGAACAGACCCCACGTACGAGATGGCCGTGAGGAGCTGGGTTCCCTGGACCGCGTTGACCAAGACACGGGGGTCCACCACGTCACCGCCTATGGACCCCGTCCGCTTCACGCCCGCGAGCGGGTTCGCGTCCAGGTAGCCGCACTCGATCGCGTACTCCATGGCCGTGTTGAAACCGCGGCGGCGCCGCTTGTACGTCTCCCCCGCCGCGGGGGTGTCGTCCAGCTTGAACGAGAGCCGGTATTGGATGTCCCGTACCACCTTTGGGTCGGTGAGGGCCGACAGGGGCAGGGAACGGGTCTGAAGCCACTTGGTGGCTGACACGAGAGCACAGGCGGGGGGTCCTCGCTCTTGTGCGCTGGCACGACCGCCCAGCGCATCGCCAGCCGCGCCTCCTCCGGCGTCGGCGCCTTCTTCCCCTCCTCCATCATGGCGAGTGCCACCGTCGCCAGACTGTCGGCCAGGCCCTCGCGCGTCTTGGCCGCTGCCGTACGCCACCGGCTCGTGCGGTTGCGGTTTCCCGTGGTTGACCCTGACCATGTCGTCGCCGACCCACACCGCCTTGTCCGGGTGGTGCTTGGTATTGATGGTGAAGACTCCGCCGGGGCCGATCAACAGGTGATCGATGTCCACGTCGCGTGGCAGCGGAATCGAGTGCCGGACACGCCACCCTTGCCGGGACAAGCGGTTCGGCTCGGTTCCGACTCGTTTCTCGCCTGCTAATCCCGTTCGCCATGGCTTCCACTCGCTCGGGCGACGCAGCAGCCGGTCCAGAACCCGCTCAAGAGGTCCAGGGCCAGACTTGTCCAGGAGCTCCCGCAAAGCGGCACCAGGTCGGTTGGACGCGAGGTCATGCTCAGGCGTAAGCGTGGGCAAGGAAAGCGGGCTCGGGAGCAGAGGCTCGGCCGGCGCGGGGGCCGCTGCGTGAGGTGCAAGTGCGTCCAAAGCACCTTGGCGGTACTGGGGATCCACGATCGTGACCTCACCGGACCGGCGATCGAGCCACGCGACCGCGGTACCGTCCGGCAGATTCACGTAGAGCCGATCATGCCCGAAGCACTTCCACGAGGTAACGCGTAACCCTGACACCGAACCCCCTGTGCCTGTAAGAACGTTGACGCCATCGCAACAGTGAGACCGGCGACTCGACAAGAGCGCCCCTGCGGTAGACCGTTTCACTGCTTCATCGAGGCGCCGTGCAAGCGCGGCGCGCGCCGCTGCCCCGGCCGCGCGGTCTTGCCTCTGTCCGTGAGCATGTGCAGATTCGCGGAGACCTGCCAGTCAGGCTGTCCTCCACCCACCTCACGCGCAGGGAGGCGATCCGAGCGCCTGAGGCATCACAAAGGCCAGGCGTACAGGCATGCAGTCGCGCCATTCTCGAGAGCTTGTTCTACTGAGGAAATAGGGCAGAAGAGGTGATATTCGGGAGAGGTGGCCATGATGAGAGTCATGAGGTCCACGGCAGCCTCCGGGACGACGTCCCTGCGAGCGGGAACCCTGGCCTCCTCCGTCCTTCTGGTCGCCGGTGCCGTCATCGCAGGCAGTGGAGACGGCGAGGAGACCACGCCCGGGGCCGAGTCCCCCACCGCCTCCGCGTCCGCGAGCCCTCACAGACCTCTGCCCGACTCGCTCACCGAACAGAAGCTGAGCTGGAAGGCCTGCCCGGCCCCCACGACCCTGCAGGGCGCGGATGCCGGAGCGCCGGGAAAGCTGCCGGACGGCACGCCCTGGGAGTGCGCGACCCTCAAGGTCCCGCTCGACTACGCCGATCCGGGCGGCGACACCATCGAGCTGGCGCTGATCCGCGCGAAGGCGCGCCCGCAGGACGGAGAGGAGCGCATCGGCTCGCTCGTCTTCAACTTCGGCGGCCCCGGAGCGTCCGGCGTTGCCACCCTCCCCCAGTTCGTGAAGGACTACCGCGATCTGCACGGCCGCTACGACCTGGTGAGCTTCGACCCGCGCGGCGTCGGCGCCAGCGCGCCCGTGCGCTGTCTGGACGACAAGGCCACTGACGCCGCGTACGAGCTCGACGGCACGCCCGACAGCGACAAGGAGCTGAAGGCCGCCCTCGCGCTCGCGGACAAGGTCGCGGCGGCCTGCGAAAAGAACTCGGGCAAGGTCCTTCCGCACGTCGGCACGACCAACGCGGCCCGCGACATGGACCTGCTGCGCCAAGTCCTCGGCGATGACAAGCTCCACTACTTCGGCACCTCGTACGGCACTGAACTCGGCGGTGTCTACGCCCACTTGTTCCCCGAGAACGTGGGCCGGGCCGTATTCGACGCCGTCGTCGACCCCACGCAGGACCCGTTGCAGGGGGCCCTCAACCAGACCAAGGGCTTCCAGCTCGCTCTGGACAACTACTTGGAGGACTGTGCGTGGCAGCCGGGCTGTTCGACCGGCAGCAGCGTCGAGGAGGGCCGTAAGAAGATCACTGATCTGCTGAAACGGCTCGACGCGCAGCCGCTGCCCACCGACGACGGCCGCAAGCTGACCCAGGCCCGTGCGGAAGCCGGCATCTCCCTGGCGCTCTACTCCCAGGCCTTCTGGCCTGAGCTGACGCGGGCCTTGGCGGAAGCGGAGCAGCAGAAGACCGGGAACGCGCTGCTCTACCTCTCCGACTTGTACACGGAGCGCGACTCCAACGGCCACTACAGCAATCTGTTTCCCGCCCTCACGGCGATCTTCTGCGCGGACAGCGAGCAGCGCTACACGGTCGACGACGTGAAGGCGAAGCTGCCCGAGTTCCGCAAGGCGTCCCCCGTCTTCGGTGAGTCCGCGGCCTGGTCCCTGATCGGGTGCACGGACTGGCCGGTCAAGGGCGAGGCCAAGGACCCTCAGGTCGCCGCCGAGGGGTCCGCACCGATCCTCCTGGTCGGCAACACCGGCGACCCGGCCACCCCGTACGAGGGAACCCGGCGGATGGCCGACGAGCTCGGTGAGGACGTCGGCGTCGAGCTCGCCTACAAGGGGCAGGGGCACGGGGCGTACGGCACCAGCGCTTGTGTGACGAACGCGGTGAACACCTATCTGCTCGACGGCAAGATGCCGAAGGACGGCACGGTCTGCGAGTAGCGGAGCGGACCGGCGGGCTGCCGGGACGGGCCGGTCATACGCCGATCCCCGGCCGGCCGGCCGGGGAAGCGCGGGAGGGACCGCTCACCGCGCACGCTGCTCACCGCATGTGGTGACCTCGTCAGTCGTGCGGCGGCCGAAGGTGGACGGAGCACGCGGAGGGGGTGCCCTCCCAACAGCGTGAGGGCACCCCGAGGACGGTCAGCGGTAGTCGTAGCGGTTGTGACCCCAGTGGTGACCGCGGTCCCAGCGGTGACCGTGGCCCCAGCGGTGACCGTGGTGTCGGTTGTCCCAGTGGTGACCGTGGCGCCGGTTGCCCCAGTGGCGGCCGTGGTGCCGCTGACCCCCGCGGTGGTGGCCCCAGCGGTCGTCGCGGTCGTCGCGGTCGCCGCGCCCGTAGTCGTCACCGCGGTCGTGACCACGGTCCTGACCGCGGTCGTACGTGGCCTGAGGCGCCACCGAAGGCGCAGAGGCGGCAGCGCTGGCGCCAGTGGCACCGCCCAACAGGACGGCGGCCGCGACGCCCAGCGCGGCGGCAAAACGGGAAACCCGCATTCCGTGCTCCTTTCACGGCAGGTGCCTGATGCGCCTGCCTGGGTCGGACAGGTCGATGTTTGCATCCGAAATGCACCATCGAGTCCGAATCATCACCAAAGACACCTCATATAACGAAAAGTCATTAGTTCGGGAACCGGTGCCCGGCGTGTCGGCGTCACGCGCGCGCGTATGGCCGGCCCGCACCCTCGTCCACCAGGGTGAACTTGCACTGGAAGCAGTCGAGTACGCAGCAGCGGCCTGTGAACCCCAGGGACGCCACAGGCCCAAAGGGCCTCCGGGACCAGGGGCAGGGGTCGTGGGCTCGCGGGGGCCTGCGCTCGGGCCGGCCTTGAGGGGGCTTGTTGCCGTCGCGGAGGGTCTCACGTCTCCGTTCGCCGGGTTGCCCCGTGGTGGTCGCAGCGACGACGGAACATCGCGCGGTACTCCCCCGGCCGCCGGCCCGTGTGTCGGGCGAAGATGCCGCTGAACGCCCCAGGGTCGCGGTACCCGACGTCGGCGGCGATGCTTGCGACGGTCCTGTCGGTCGTCTCCAGCAGGTGTCTGGCTCGACGCACCCGGGCCGTCTGCAGGTACGCGAGTGGCGTCTCGCCGGCTTCGTCGCCGAAGCGACGGAGCATGGTTCTCGTGCTCACGTGGAACTCCTGGGCGAGGGTGGGCAGGTCATAGCGAGACGTGAGGTTCTGGTCGAGCCACCGCTTGACGCTGAGCGAGAACTCCCTGCCCACCGTGGGTATGAGCGCCGAGTCGACGTAGGGAGCCTGCGTGGAACGCGCGTCATCGACGAGCGCGATACGCGCGGTGCTACGGGCGACGCGGGGGCCGTCGTGCTCGCGGATGAACTGCAGCGCGAAGTCGTACATGGCGCTGAACGCCGCTGTGGTCGTCACCCCCCGGTCGGTCACGACCAGGCTCTCCGGGCGGAGGCGCACGTCGGCGTACCGGCGGGCGAACCGATCCGCGAACAACCAGGACGTGGTCGCTTCCCGCCCGCCGAGCAGCCCGGCTTCAGCGACCAGGAAGGCGCCCACGCAGATCGATACGACGGCCGTCCCCGAGTCCGCCTGCGATCGAATCGACGCTACTTCCGGTCCCAGGTCTGCGAGTGTCGCGTCGAGATCGAGCGTGGGCGAAAGCTCGAAGCCCGGCACGATCAGGACGTCTACCGGCCGAACCGCCGAGACGTCGAGGACCGAGCCACCGGACGCGATCACATGCCGCCGGGGCGAGATGACCGACGCCTCGTAGGCCGGCTGAACCGAACCTTGCGCCGCGGCGACATGAGTTGCCATTGCCAGGAGGTCGGGGACTCCGAACACCTCCGACGCGAAGCAGCCCGGGTAGGCCAGTACGCCAACTCGCAGCGGACTCATGCGGCCCCTCCGGCGCCTTGAACGGGTGGCGATATTACCGGGATACGTGGCGATGCCGCCGCTTCTCAGGAGGACGGCCACTCATCATCATCTCGGTCATGACAACCATGCGAGGACAGAACGACCCCTTGGACGACTTCTCGCGGAGAGCCGTCACCGTCGATGACGTCGACAAGACCGTGTACGTCGCCGGTTCAGGACCGGCAGTCGTCCTCATGCCCGAGATGCCGGGCATCAGCCCCGACGTCGCGCGGTTCGCGCGTTGGGTGCGTGATGCCGGCTTCTCCGTGTACCTGCCCTCTCTCTTCGGCGTCGACGGCGCCTATCCGCTCGCCGAGGCACGCGAGACCATCGTTCAACGCGCGTGCGTCAGCGCCGAGTTCCGAGCGTTTGCCGGTGGCGGCACCAGCCCCGTCGTCACATGGCTGCGCGGCCTCGCTCGCCTGGCGCACGCCGAGCGTGGCGGGCCCGGTGTCGGCGCCGTCGGTCTGTGTTTCACCGGCAACTTCGCCTTGACCATGGCGCTCGAACCCGCTGTCATCGCACCAGTGGTCAACCATCCGTCGCTTCCGCTCGACGACCCCGGCGGTCTGGAGATCAGCGACGAAGACGCTGCTGCCGTGGCCGAACGCGTAGCGCGAGACGGATTGAAGGTTCTCGCCTACCGCTTCGACAACGACAAGTGGTGCACTGGCCGGCGGTTCGCGGCTTACCGAGCGCTGCTCGGGGACGCATTCGACGGCCGCGTACTCGAAGCCGAGACGGCGAACACGAACCCTCCGCCCTTCTTCCGTGACGTCGTCGGTTGCGCCCACAGCGTCGTCACGGCACACCTCGTCGACCAGGACGGTCACCCCACCGTGCAGGCCCGGAACGAGATCATCGCCTTCCTGGCCGAGCGGCTCGCGACGTGGCCGGAATGAGCCCTGGCGCTCCGGGCCGGGGCAAGTGGGCGCGGCACCTGGGAATTTACTGCGGGCCGCGAGCACGGGGCACGGACGTCTGCGCGCCCGAGGGAGAGTTCCGTCGCGATCGCGGATGAGGCGCGGGACGCGTGGGTCGCCGAAGGAGCGGCGATCCTTCTGTCCGGCCGTACGACTCTCCAATGGTCGATGGTGATCGCCCGTGACCGTCCGTGACGGTGTGGCGTGTGACACGCCTGTGACAGCCGGCGGACGCCGTCGTGAAGTCGCCCCGGCAGCCTTTTGAAAAGAGGGCAAAACGCCTCATTCGGGCATATGCCTCCTGCTTCCGAGGGCGTGAGCAGAGATGAACGGGCCGATCCGCCGGAGGGAATCCCATGAGCCTCGCACTCGCCACGCCGTACGCCGAAGCCCCCGCACCCGCGCTGGCTCCGCGCGAGCAGGAGACGCTGCGACACATCGCCGCCGGGCGCACCTACCTGCAGACGGCCCGCCACATGGGACTCTCCAAGCACACCGTCGACGCCTACCTCCGCCGCATCCGCGCCAAGCTCAACATCAACAACACGGCCGAACTCACCCGACTGGCCATCTCCCTCGGCCTGTGACACCCACGCCCGCGTCACCGCCGGAGTGCGCCATACACATGATGTGTGCGATACACCTGACGTGTGCGATACACATGATGTACCGCATGCACATCATACGTATGGCGCACATCCCATCCGGTATGTCTACCGAGAGGTAGCCTCCCGGTGGGAAGGGCCGGCCAGGAGCCGAAGGAAGCATCGCGTGGACAGGCCCATTGATCTGATCGAGTTCGAGACCATGCTGCTCGGGCGGTACATGCATTTGCTCACCACCCGCGCGTCGCGGGGTGCCGAGGGGCGGCTCGACCGCAGCGCCTACCTCTTGCTCTGCCGCATCCGGTCGGAAGGCCCGATGGCCATCGGCCAGCTCAGCGCCGCTTTCGGCCTGGACGCGTCCACCCTCAACCGGCAGACCGCCGCCATGCTGCGGGCCGGGGTCGTCGAGCGCATCCCCGACCCCGAGGGGGGTATCGCCCGCAAGTTCGCCATCACCGCCGAAGGGGAGCGCCGCCTGGACGCCGACCGCGCCGAGAACATGCGCGGCCTGGAGCAGGTGATGATCAACTGGGCACCCGAAGAGGTGGCCGAGTTCGCCGCCTTCCTCAGCCGCTTGAACCGCGACATCGAGCGCCTCGACGGGCGCCCCTGGCCGCGCGCCTGACTCCCAGGCCACCACCCGGCCACCACCCCCGGCCCACCACCCGCGCCAGCAACCCAGCCCCGTCCACCACGCAGCACGACGTCCCGCCGGGACATAGGTCGTGCCCCCGTGCGGCCCGGCGCGCCCCGTATACCCCTTGCGGGTACACGTACACGGGGAGGGCTGGCTCCGCCGGTCAGCGACGTCGCCTGCGCCTTTTCGATGGCGTATTCCGCGGCGCGTGGAAACTGCTGCGCCTGCACGAGGGCTCAACGCACCTCGTTGCGATACCGGCCATACACCGCAACACAACGCCACGCCACTTCAATGCATCCAATCGGGGGAACCTGTCAGTGGATACAAAAGAGGCCTCTCACCTGGCATATCGAGCCGCCGTCGGCGATTTTACGAAGTCTTGATGGAGATTTCCCGTCCAACTGGGCAGCTGCGCCGAATATGTCATAGATGCGATCAGGGGCTTCCCTGAGGAAGGCTCGGGCGCCGAGCCGAAGGTGTTCAGCGTCCGGCGGTGGATCGCCTCGTTTTGATACTCCGCGTTGATGGCGGCAAAAAACTTTGATGGGAGTGATCGGTCTGCTGGTCATCCGCGGTTCGCGGACACGCCCACGAACGGCTGGGCGGCCGCGGCCCATGACATCCTCCGCCGGGGTATCCGGCCCAAGTGTCCCTGGCGGTGTGGACGGCTACTTCCGTACCGGTGCGAGCGAGTTCGAGTGGCAGCAGTGCGGTGGACGACGGAGACTGGGGGACGTGGTTTTGTGAACAGACCAGAGCTCACGACCTCGTGGCTTCCGGATTGCGTGCTCCGCCCGTCGCGGCAGCGCGAGGAACACCGGGTGCCGGCCGCACCGACCCATGGTGGGTCGAAGTTCCCACAAGGAAATCGCATGGTGGAAGATTCTGTCGAGGTCTTGACGCCTGAGCCGGATGATTCTGCAATGACCAAACGCAGATACGCCGACTCCACGACCGGTACCGAGCGGAATTTTGCCGAGGTACTGGCCGGCGTCGTAAGCGTCGAACAAGTGTCGGTCGACAGCCATTTCTTCGATGACCTGGGTGCGAACTCGCTGGTGATGGCCCAATTCTGTGCGCGGGTCAGAAAGCGGACGGACCTGCCGTCGGTGTCGATGAAGGACATCTACCAGTACCCGACGGTCCGAAGCCTTGCGGCGGCGCTCGGGGACGTCGAGCCCCCTCCCGCCGAGACATCGGTTCCGGCGCCGGTCAAGGAGGTAGTACCGGGAAGCACTCTGCATTATGTGCTCTGCGGAACGCTGCAGTTGCTGATTTTTCTCGCGTATTGCTTCGTCGCCGGGTTTGTCACCGCCCGAGGCTACGAGTGGATCGCCGCCGGTTCAGGCCTGGTCGACACCTACGTGCGGGCGGTCGTCTTCGGCGCTGTCGGGTTCGCCGTCCTGTGCACCTTCCCGGTCGTTGCCAAATGGATTCTCATCGGCCGGTGGAAACCACGTGAATTCCCGGTCTGGGGTCTGACCTATCTGCGCTTCTGGACCGTCAAGGTGCTGATCCACGCCAACCCGATGATCCTCTTCGTCGGCAATCCGCTGTACGTGCTGTATCTGCGGGCCCTTGGCGCACACATCGGCAAGGGTGTCACGGTCCTCTCCCGTACCAATCCGGTCTGCACCGATCTGCTCACGATCGGCGCCGGTACGGTGATCCGCAAGGAGGCGCACTTTCTCTGCTACCGGGCGCTCGCGGGACACATCCAGACCGGCCGGATCACGATCGGCCGGAATACGTTCATCGGCGAGAAGACCGTGCTCGACATCGGTTCGTCGATGGGCGACGGAGCACAGCTGGGCCACACATCCGCGCTGTACAGCGGCCAGATGGTCCCGGACGGCGAGCGGTGGCACGGTTCCCCGGCAGAGCGCACGGACGTCGACTACGTGAGGGTCGCGCCCGCGCGGTGCGGCACGCTGCGCCGGGTCGGCTACGGCCTGGTGACGCTGCTCCAGCTGCTCTTCCTGTACATACCCCTGACCATCGGGGGCGCGTACATGCTGCTGACCCAGGTTCCGGCAGTGGGCAGGGCACTGGCGCCCGGCACGGTGCAACTCACGTCGCCGGCGTTCTACATGGACGCGTTGATTCTTTCCCTCGTTGTTTTCTTCGGCTTCGTCGTCGTGGGCATCGTCGTGTTGTTCACCGTTCCGCGCCTGCTGAACCTGGTGATCAAGCCCGACACGGTCTATCCGCTGTACGGCGTGCGTTACTCGCTGCACCGCATGGTCGCACGAATGACGAACATAAGGTTCTTCACTTGGCTCTTCGGTGACAGCTCCTATATCGTCAACTATTTGCGCGGCCTCGGATACGACCTCTCCAAGGTCGAGCAGACCGGGTCCAACTTCGGCTCGAGGGTGCGGCACGAGACGCCGTATCTGAGCACTGTCGGCAGTGGCACGATGGTGGCCGACGGACTCTCCATCCTGAATGCCGATTACTCGAGCACATCCTTCCGCGTGTCCCGGGCGTCGATCGGGCCGCACAACTTCCTCGGGAACGACATCGCCTATCCCTCGGGGGGCAGGACTGGCGACAACTGCCTGCTGGGTACGAAGGTGATGGTTCCGCTCGACGGCGAGTTTCACGAAGGGGTGGGCCTGCTCGGGTCGCCATGCTTCGAGATTCCCCGGTCGGTGGAGCGGGACGCCCGGTTCGACCATCTCAGGAGCGGAGACGCGCTACGCCGCGGCCTCGCCGCGAAGAACCGCTACAACATCCGCACGATGGTCTTCGTCCTGTTCGTGCGCTGGGTGCACGTATTCGCCATCACACTGCTGGGCCTCGCGACCGTCGACCGGTACGGGGTGTTCGGGCAACTGATGATTGCTCTGTATCTGGCGGCCACCCTTGCATTCACCGCACTCTACTTCGTCCTGGTGGAGCGACTCATGCTGAGGTTCCGTTCATTGAAGCCGCAGCTGTGCTCCATATACGAGCCGTACTTCTGGTGGCACGAGCGCCTCTGGAAGGTCCCCGACGAGTTCCTCGTCGTATTCAACGGCACCCCGTTCAAAAGCTTGATCTGGCGGATGTTGGGAACCCGGATGGGCAAGCGCGTCTTCGACGACGGCTGCACTTTGTCGGAAAAGACGCTCACCGCCATCGGGGACGACTGCACGCTAAATCTGTCGAGCAAAATCCAGTGTCACTCGCAGGAGGACGGCACATTCAAGTCCGAGTACAGCACGATCGGTGCCGGCTGCACCCTCGGTGTCCAGTCCCTCGTCCATTACGGCGTGACGATGGGCGACGGTGCGGTACTCGCCTGCGACTCCTTCCTCATGAAAGGCGAGGAAGTTCCCCGGCAAGCCCGGTGGGGTGGAAACCCGGCCACGGAATTGAGAGATGTCCCCCGTCAACCCGCAGTATCAGAGCGGTGAGTGGAGGGGAGAGATCGATGGAAATGCACGTGGCGGCAGGCCGGGAGTTCTGGCGCGATGTTCTTCTCGCCGGTGGTTTCACCGCGATCCCGCGGTGGACGCATGATCCGGTGCCGGGTGTTGCCCAGTACGAGGTGACGGTGCCGGAGGAGGTCGCGGGAGCGTTGCGCCGGCTGGCGAAGGAGCTGGCGGTGCCGCTGGGTTCGGTGGTGCTGGCCGCGCATGCCAGGGTGCTCGCGGCGCTGTCCGGCGAGGACGAGGTCACCACCGGTTACGTGCCCGCAGCGGGCGGGCGGCCGTTGCCGTGCCGGCTGGTGAGCGGGGCCGGCTCGTGGGCGGCGTCGGTGCTGGATGCTCATCGCGCCGTGTCCGAGCTGGTCGCGCACAGCGCCTTCCCCGTGGAGGAACTGCGGCGGGAGCTGGGGCAGAGCGGGCCGTTGTTCGAGACCGAGTTCGATCCGTCAAGCGGCGACGGCGGTGGTGAGCTGGCCGAGGGGACTGTGCTGCGGGTGGGGTTCGTGCGGGTCGCGGGCGCATGGGTGCTGCGGCTGCGCTATCGCACCGATGTCCTCGACGCCGAGGCCGCCGCCAGGGTCGCGGGCTACCACCTGGCCGCGCTGACGTGGATGACGGACGGTCCGGATGCCGCGATCGGTGGCCGGAGTCTGCTGTCCGCCGAGGAACATGACTTCCAGGTGCACGGGCTGGCGGGGCGGCGGCGGGAACTGCCCGGCCGGCGGGCACATGAGCTGTTCGAGGAGCGGGTGCGGGCGCATCCGGACGCGGTCGCGGCCGTGCACGGCGGGCGGCAGCTCACCTACGGGGAGCTGAATGCGCGGGCGAACCGGCTGGCCCGGGCCCTGCTGGCCCGGGGTCTTGCCCGTGAGGGTGTCGTCGCGGTGGTGACGGAGCGCAACCTTCACTGGCTGGCCTGTGTGCTGGCGGTGTTCAAGGCCGGCGGGGTGTATCTGCCGATCGAGCCGCACTTCCCGGCCGGCCGGATCGCCACCACACTCTCCCGCGCCGGCTGCCGGCTGGTGCTGACCGAACCCGGCAGCACCGGCAGCCTCCAGACGGCTCTCGAATCGCTGCCGGGTGTGCAGCGGCTGCTGGTGGGGGAGGCGTTGGCGGAGGATCACGCCGAGGACGACCTCGGCGTGATCGTGGCGGCGGATCAGCTGGCGTACATCTACTTCACCTCCGGGTCGACCGGGGAGCCGAAGGGGGCGATGTGTGAGCACGCGGGCATGCTCAACCACCTCTACGCCAAGATCGACGACCTGGAGATTGGTGAGGGGAGTGTGGTGGCGCAGGTCGCGCCGCAGTGTTTCGACATCTCCCTGTGGCAGCTGATCTCCGCGCTGCTGGTCGGCGGGCGGACCCTGCTGGTCGAACAGGACGCCGTCCTGGACGTGGACCGGTTCCTTGACACCCTCACCACCGGCCGGGTCGGTGTGCTGCAGGTCGTGCCCTCCTACCTGGAGGCCGTCCTGTCGGCACTCGAACACCACCCGCGTGCCCTGCCCGACCTGGCCTGCGTCTCGGTGACCGGGGAGGCGCTGAAGCGGGAGCTTGCCCAGCGCTGGTTCGCCGCCCGGCCGGG